>JAQYAI010000061.1 GCA_029227655.1 bacterium
CGTGAGATCGTGATGCTGCTTGGGCAGAAAGGGCTTCGCGGAGAGCTTGTCGACAATATTGTAGAAGAGATGTATGCAGAAGAATCGGAACTTTCTACAATTAAAGAAATCATGAGAAAGAAAAGGTGGAATCCTTCTGAAATGGAAGAAAAAGAGAAACAGAAGATGCTTGCTTATCTGATGAGGAAAGGATTCTCTTATGAGGAGATTCGTAGGGCTTTATAAGGTGAATTCGCAGGGGTTTTTGAGGTGAATTCCTTGACATATTTATAAAATCAGTATAAAATTGATATGTTGTACTATGTATAACGAAAACTAAATAAGGAGGTGCTCCTGTGCCAATAGGATTAACTATTGCTGCAGTAGTTGTTTCAGTAATCGTTGCGGTGCTTATTACTTATTTTGCCACAGTAAACAAATTAAAGAATGATGCAGATTCTAAGATTGGTAATGCTGATGTTAAGGCAAGAGAGATCATCGATGATGCATTAAAGGCAGCAGAGGCGAAGAAGAAGGAGTCCCTTTTGGAAATTAAGGAAGAGTCAATCAGAACGAAGAACGAGCTCGAAAAGGAAACAAAAGAACGTAGAGCAGAGTTACAGCGTTATGAGAAACGTGTCCTTTCCAAAGAGGAAGCCATCGAAAAGCGTTCAGAAGCAATTGAGCGTCGTGAAGCATCGTTCACATCAAGAGAAGAAGCGATGAAGCAGCGTGAAGCAAAAGTAGAAGAACTTAGCAAGCAAAGAGTGCAGGAACTCGAAAGAATCTCAGGACTTACCTCCGAACAGGCAAAGGATTATCTGTTAAAGACTGTTGAAGAAGATGTAAAACATGATACTGCAAAAATGATCAAAGAGCTGGAAAATCAGGCAAAAGAAGAGGCTGATAAGAAAGCAAAAGAATATGTTGTTACAGCAATTCAAAGATGTGCAGCAGATCATGTGGCTGAGACTACAATTTCAGTGGTACAGCTTCCTAGCGATGAAATGAAGGGTAGAATTATTGGTAGAGAGGGACGTAATATTCGTACATTAGAAACTCTTACAGGAGTGGAACTGATAATTGATGATACTCCGGAAGCAGTGGTATTATCAGGGTTCGACCCAATCCGCAGGGAAGTTGCGAGAATTGCACTGGAACGTCTTATTGTTGATGGACGTATTCATCCGGCAAGGATCGAAGAGATGGTAGAGAAAGCCCAGAAAGAAGTAGACACAATGATTCGTGAAGAAGGGGAAGCAGCTGCATTAGAAGTTGGTGTACATGCTATCCACCCAGAACTCATTCGTCTCCTTGGACGTATGAAGTTTAGAACAAGTTATGGACAGAACGCATTAAAGCATTCTATCGAAGTTGCCCAGCTTGCAGGACTGCTGGCCGGGGAAATCGGATTAGATGTTCGTACAGCTAAACGAGCTGGACTTTTACATGACATTGGTAAATCTATTGACCACGATGTAGAAGGATCACATATTCAGATCGGTGTGGATTTATGTAGAAAATACAAAGAATCTCCGATTATTATTAATGCGGTCGAAGCACATCATGGTGATGTTGAACCAGAAACCCTTATTGCATGTGTTGTACAGGCGGCTGATACAATTTCCGCTGCAAGACCGGGTGCAAGAAGAGAAACATTAGAAACATACACAAACAGATTAAAACAGTTAGAAGATATCACGAACCAGTTTAAGGGCGTTGATAAGTCTTTTGCAATTCAAGCAGGTAGAGAGATTCGCGTAATGGTAGTTCCTGAACAAGTATCTGATGATGATATGGTATTATTAGCCAGAGATATTTCAAAACAGATTGAATTTGAATTGGAATATCCAGGACAGATTAAGGTAAACGTAATTCGTGAATCGCGCGTTACAGATTACGCAAAATAATTCATTTAAATCACCCTGACATGTGATTATGTTGGGGTGATTTTTTTTGTATGAAAGACAATTGACAAATATACAGTTAAACGAGAAAATATATCTATATATCAGGAGGTGGCAGCATGGAGCAGGATATTAAGAGAGTTAGAAGGGAAAGGATGTATCAGGGGACGGTAGTGGATATCTATCGTGATTACATGCAGTTTTCCAATGGAAATACAGAGGAATGGGATTATATTCATCACAGAGGAGCCGCAGCGGTTCTTCCGGTTATGGATGACGGCAGACTGATTATGGTGCGACAATATCGGAATGCTTTGGAAAAATATATCCTAGAACTTCCAGCGGGTGCGCTTGACTATCCGGAAGAACCAGGAATCGTATGTGCAGCGCGGGAACTGGAAGAAGAGACAGGATATCGCTCAGAAGATTTAGAATGGCTGCTTACTATAAGAACAACGGTGGCGTTAAGTAATGAGAAAATTGATATTTATGTGGCGAGAAATTTAATTTCAACCAGACAGCATCTAGATCCAAATGAGTTCGTAGAAGTGGAAACCTATACACTGGATGAGTTGAAACAGATGATTTTTTCAGGGGAAATAGAAGATGGAAAAACAATCGCAGCAATCATGACATATGCTGAGAAATACCAATAAAACAGAATAATTGATAAAACCTGGCATATAATGGAATATCGAAGATCAGGAGGGAATCATGCGTGATCCGGAGAAATAGATATTATCTTTTAGGACTTTATATGGCAGGTTTTTTTGTCGGAATTTTATATGCTAATTTTATTGGAGTAAATTATATCGCATCAACGGGAATTTTTCATGAATTTTTTTTGAGTCAGTATATTAATCAGGATGTTATAGCAGCAAAATATTTTTTGTATCTGTTGAAACAAAGGCTGGGTCCGGTGTTGCTGCTTTCGTGTGCAGGGATGACCAAATTCAGAAAGATTGCAGCTGTGTGCACACTGTTGTGGACAGGCTTTGCAGGAGGAACACTTGCGGTGACAGCAGTGATCCGGATGGGAGTCACTGGGATGTTATATTATTTTGCCGTCATCCTTCCACATAGCATATTTTATGTTTTTGCCTATGCTATTTTGATCTGCTATCTGGCAGAAGCGCCGGAAAATAAATGGAATCTTTGGAAAACAGTGTTCGTCTGCTTATCTCTGGCAGCCGGAATTCTGACAGAAGCATATCTAAATCCATATATCGTAAAATGGGTCATGAAAATCGTGGGTTGACAGAAACATATTTCTGTGATAATTTTAAATCACAATTCCTAGTAAAATACTAGGAAATAAAAGGAGTGGTTTCCTATGAAAATATCAACGAAAGGAAGATATGGACTCCGGGCTTTTATTGATCTTGCGAGATACAGTGAAGAAGGTCCTGTTTCTATAAATAGTATTGCCCAAAGGCAGGAGCTGTCAGAGGGATATCTGGAACAGCTAATGGCAAAATTAAAGAAAGCCGGCCTGGTGAAGAGTCTTCGTGGTTCTGGCGGCGGATATATTCTTGCAAAAGATGCTTCGGAAGTATCGGTGGGAGATGTACTGCGGGCGCTGGAAGGTAATATGGAGCTTGTCACCTGTGCGGCATTTCATGATGTAGAATCCTGTGGCTTGCAGAAAACTTGTGTGACAAAATATGTATGGCAGAAGATCAATGAGAGCATCCTGAGTACAATTGATGAAATAAAAATAGATACACTTGTCGAACAAAGCAGACAAGAAGGAGGAAAATATGACGAAACTGATATATTTGGATAATGCAGCAACAACTAAGATGGCACCGGAAGTGGTGGAAGCCATGATGCCATATTTGACAGAAGAGTATGGAAATCCATCTGCAATTTACAGTATAGGTGCCAAGAATAAAGAAGTAATTTCGAAGCAGAGAGAAATCATTGCGGATATGATTGGGGCAAAAGCAAATGAAATATATTTCACAGCAGGTGGATCAGAGGCCGACAACTGGGCGTTAAAAGCCACATTTGAAGCGTATGGCAAAAAGGGAAAACATATAATTACGACAAAAATTGAGCATCATGCGATTCTTCATACCGCAGAATATTTGGAAAAACAGGGCGCAGAAGTGACCTATCTGGATGTGGATGAAAATGGACTGGTTTCGCTGGAGGAGTTGGAAGCAGCTATTCGACCAGATACTATATTGATTTCCGTGATGTTTGCAAATAATGAAATTGGAACGATTGAGCCAATCAAAGAAATCGGAGCGATTGCGAAGAAACATGGCGTCTTGTTCCACACAGATGCAGTGCAGGCATTTGGACAGGTGCCGATAGATGTGGATGAATGCAATATTGATATGCTCAGCGCAAGTGGGCATAAGCTGAACGGACCAAAAGGAATTGGATTTCTTTATATCAGAAAAGGTGTGAAAATCCTTTCTCTGATTCATGGTGGGGCCCAGGAGAGAAGAAGACGGGCCGGAACAGAAAACGTTCCTGGAATCGTGGGATTTGGTGCAGCTGTAAAAAAGGCAAAAGCTACGATGAACGAAAAGTCAAAATACGAATCTGAATTGAGGGATTATTTAATAGAACGGGTGCTTGCGGAAATTCCTTATGCAAGACTGAATGGACACCCAACTAAACGTCTTCCAAACAACGCAAACTTTGCGTTTGAATTTATCGAGGGAGAATCCATGCTGATTCTTCTGGATATGGCGGGAATCTGTGCATCCAGCGGCTCTGCCTGTACATCAGGTTCGTTAGATCCGTCGCATGTACTTCTGGCAATTGGACTTCCTCATGAAAAATCAAATTGTTCTCTTAGACTGACACTTAGCGAAGACACAACGAAAGAAGAAATTGATTTTGTAGTGGACAAGTTAAA
Source organism: bacterium (assembly GCA_029227655.1). Lineage (GTDB taxonomy): Bacteria > Bacillota > Clostridia > Lachnospirales > Lachnospiraceae > Allocoprococcus. The sequence continues at coordinate 4,762 of JAQYAI010000061.1, forward strand.
GGAAATCATAGAACGATTACGAGGAATGTCCCCATTATACGAAGATTTTGTAAAAAAGCAGAAGAAAAAAGAAGAAGAATAGTTTATAATAGACAAGAAGGAGAATTGATATGTATACAGCAAAGGTAATGGATCATTTTGAACATCCAAGAAATATGGGAGAAATTGAAAATGCCAGTGGAGTGGGCACTGTGGGAAATGCGAAATGTGGAGAGATCATGAGAATTTACATGGATATTGATGATGAAGGAATTAGCCGTGATGTGAAATTCAAGACATTTGGCTGCGGGGCAGCAGTTGCCACAAGCAGTATGGCAACAGAACTGGTAAAGGGAAAACACATAGAAGAAGCAATGAAGGTGACAAATAAGGCAGTGATGGAGGCGCTTGACGGACTTCCGCCGGTTAAGGTTCACTGTTCATTGCTCGCAGAAGAGGCAATTCATGCTGCGCTTTGGGATTACGCAGAAAAGAAAGGTATTAAGATAGAAGGGTTGGAAAAACCAAAATCAGATATTCATGAAGGCGAAGAGGATGACGATGAATATTAAGAAGATGAGAGGAACAAGATGGACAAGAAGAAGGTAGTTGTGGGATTATCCGGAGGTGTGGACTCGTCGGTGGCGGCATATTTACTGAAAGAACAAGGATATGACGTAATCGGAGTCACCATGCAGATCTGGCAGGAAGAAGAGATTCTCACACAGGAAGAAAATGGTGGCTGTTGTGGAATTACGGCGGTGGAGGATGCAAGAAGAGTGGCAGCAACTTTGGACATTCCATATTATGTGATGAATTTCAGGAAAGAGTTTCAGAAAGAGGTTATTGACTATTTTGTGAATGAATATCTGAATGGGCGGACACCGAATCCGTGTATTGCCTGTAACAGATATGTGAAATGGGAAGCACTGCTTGCAAGAAGTATGGAGATTGGTGCAGACTATATTGCTACAGGGCATTATGCTCAGATTGATCAGCTTCCGAATGGAAGATATGCAATCAAGCATTCGAAGACAAAAGCGAAAGACCAGACATATGCCCTTTATAATCTGACGCAGGAGCAGTTAAAAAGAACACTGATGCCGGTGGGCGCATATACCAAAGAAGAAATCCGGGGAATTGCAGAACAAATTGGTCTTCAGACTGCACATAAACCGGATAGTCAGGATATCTGTTTTGTGCCGGATGGAGACTATGCGTCCTTTATCGAAAGAGAGTGCAGCTGCAAGATTCCAGAAGGGAATTTTGTGTCATTGGATGGAAAGATTTTAGGCAAGCATAAAGGCATTACACACTATACGGTAGGGCAGAGAAAAGGACTTGGACTGTCACTTGGACACCCGGCATTTGTACTGGAAATACGTCCGGAGACGAATGAAGTCGTAATCGGCTCTAACGAAGATTCTATGACTTGTGAAGTGAGAGCGAATAAACTGAATCTTATGTCCAGAGAAGAGATTGAAGATGGTATGAGAGTATTTGCAAAAATCCGTTACAATCACAAAGGCGCATGGTGTACAGTCAGGAAAACAGGTCAAGATGAAATTCTCTGTATATTCGAAGAACCACAGCGCGCGGTTACACCGGGACAGGCTCTTGTTATGTATGAGGGTGATTACGTGTTAGGTGGAGGAACAATACTCTAGGAGGAAGCATGAAAGCAGATTATCATATGCATACATCTTTTTCGAAGGATGCACATACACAGCCGGAAGAAATGATAGAAGCTGCGATACAGAAAGGTCTTCAGACGATTTGCATCACGGATCATATGGATAAAGATGTGATGATAAAAGGAGAAGAATTCATTTTTGATACAGATCTTTATTTTGAAAAAATACAGGACCTGCAGCAAAAATATAAGGGAAAGATAGAAGTGCTGATTGGTGTGGAAGTCGGAATGCAGCCACATCTGTCGGAGTATTTTAAGGAATATACCAGAAAGTATCCTTTTGATTTTGTGCTTGGCTCCGTGCATGTGATCGGTGGAGTAGATCCTTATTATCCGGAATTTTTCGAGGGAAAGACAGACACACAGGCTTTTAGGGAAATGCTGGATGAGACGATAGAAAATATTCAGCTTTATTCCGATTATGATTCGTTGGGTCATCTGGATTATATCGTCCGATATGGAAGAAACAGGGAAAAAGAATATTCTTATGAGAAATTTAAAGAACAGATTGACTTCATTCTTAAGTTTTTAATAGAGAATGGAAAGGGGCTGGAAGTAAATACTGCCGGACTCAAATACGGACTTCCATTTGCACATCCTCACCCGGATATTATCAAAAGATATGTGGAGCTTGGAGGAGAAATCGTTACGCTTGGTTCTGATGCACATAAGCCAGAGCATGTGGCGTATGATTTTGAAAAGGTAAAACCACTTCTCCAGGAATGCGGTGTTAAATATTTAACAAAATTTAAGTCCAGAAAACCATTTTTTGAGTTAATTTGATAAAAATAAGGAAAGAACGGTAAAAATAGGAAAAGACTCTTGAATTTTTTCATACGATTTAGTACAATAAACAAGGATTGATGAATCTTTAACAATATTAAGGAATTATCAAAAATCAAGGGTGTAATAATACTGATAAACCTATAGGAGGATGAAAATCATGGCAGTTAAAGTAGCAATTAACGGATTTGGACGTATTGGACGTCTTGCATTTAGACAGATGTTTGGAGCAGAAGGATATGAAATCGTTGCAATCAACGATTTAACATCTCCAAAAATGTTAGCTCATTTATTAAAGTATGACTCAACACAGGGTAGATATGCATTATGTGATAAAGTATCTGCTGGTGAAGATTCAATCACAGTTGACGGAAAAGAAATCAAAATCTACGCAAAAGCTAACGCAGCTGAACTTCCATGGGGAGAACTTGATGTAGATGTAGTTCTTGAATGTACAGGATTCTACACATCAAAAGAAAAAGCAGAAGCTCATATCAAAGCAGGTGCTAAGAATGTTATCATCTCAGCTCCAGCAGGAAATGACCTTCCAACAGTTGTTTACAATGTAAACCATGACATTATCACAAAAGATGACCACATTATCTCAGCAGCTTCTTGTACAACAAACTGTTTAGCACCAATGGCAAAAGCACTTAATGATTTCGCACCAATCAAATCAGGTATCATGTGTACAATCCATGCTTACACAGGCGATCAGATGACACTTGACGGACCACAGAGAAAAGGTGATTTAAGAAGATCTCGTGCAGCAGCAGTTAATATCGTACCAAACAGCACAGGTGCAGCAAAAGCAATTGGTCTTGTAGTTCCAGAATTAAATGGTAAACTGATCGGTGCAGCTCAGCGTGTTCCAACACCAACAGGATCTTCAACAATTCTTACAGCAGTTGTAGAAGGAACTGTAACAGTGGAAGAAATCAATGCAGCTATGAAAGCAGCATCTAATGAATCCTTCGGATATAATGAAGATTTAATCGTATCAAGCGATATCGTTGGTATGACATATGGTTCTTTATTTGATGCTACACAGACAATGGTAAAACCACTTGACAACGGAACAACACAGGTTCAGGTTGTTTCATGGTATGACAATGAAAACTCATACACAAGCCAGATGGTAAGAACAATCAAACATTTCGGTACATTACTCGGAAAATAATTGATTTTCATAAGGGTCCGGTCTGATTATTTCGGACCGGACCTATTTGTATAGAAAGCGATATGGAGGACATAACAATGCTTAACAAAAAATCAGTAGATGATATTAATGTAAAAGGCCTTAAAGTTCTTGTAAGATGTGACTTTAATGTGCCATTAAAAGATGGAAAGATCACTGACGAAAACCGTCTCGTTGCAGCGCTTCCAACACTGAAGAAATTAATCGCAGACGGTGGAAGATTAATCCTCTGCTCACACCTTGGTAAACCAAAGGGAGAACCAAAACCAGAATTATCGCTTGCTCCAGTGGCGGTTCGTCTTTCAGAACTTCTTGGACAGGAAGTAAAATTTGCAGCTGACCCAGAAGTAGTTGGACCAAACGCAAAAGCAGCAGTAGAAGCTATGAAAGATGGAGATGTAATCCTTCTTGAAAACACACGTTACAGAAAAGAAGAGACAAAGAACGGTGAAGAATTCTCGAAAGAACTTGCTTCCTTATGTGACGTATTCGTAAATGATGCATTCGGAACAGCTCACCGTGCACACTGTTCAAACGTTGGTGTAACACAGTTTGTCGACACAGCAGTGGTTGGATATTTAATGCAGAAAGAAATCGATTTCCTCGGAAATGCAGTCAATAATCCAGAAAGACCATTCATCGCTATTCTTGGTGGAGCGAAAGTTTCAAGCAAGATTTCTGTTATCGAAAACTTACTTGATAAAGTGGATACACTGATCATCGGTGGTGGAATGTCTTACACATTCAGCAAAGCTCAGGGTGGAACTGTTGGAACATCTCTTCTTGAAGAAGATTACTGTGAATATGCGCTTAACATGATCAAGAAAGCAGAAGAAAAAGGTGTGAAATTATTACTTCCGATTGATACAGTAATTGCAGATGCGTTTGATAACGATGCAAATAGAAAAGTTGTGGATTCAAATAACATTCCAGATGGATGGATGGGTCTTGATATCGGACCAAAAACAGCAACAATGTATGCAGAAGCTGTAAAAGAAGCGAAGACAGTTGTATGGAATGGACCAATGGGTGCATTTGAAATGCCAAATTTTGCAGCAGGAACAGAAGCAGTAGCAAAAGCACTTGCAGATACAGATGCAGTGACAATCATTGGTGGTGGAGACAGTGCAGCAGCAGTGAACCAGTTAGGATATGGGGATAAGATGACACATATTTCAACAGGTGGCGGAGCTTCTCTTGAATTCCTTGAAGGAAAGGAATTACCAGGTGTAGCAGCAGCCAATGACCGATAGGAGGAAAGCAAAAATGGCAAGAAAGAAAATTATTGCAGGAAACTGGAAGATGAACATGACTCCATCTCAGGCAGTTGAACTTGTAAATACATTAAAACCACTGGTACAGACAGAAGATGCAGATGTAGTATTCTGTGTACCGGCAATCGATATCATTCCAGCAATGGAAGCAGCAAAAGGAAGCAACATCAGTATTGGTGCTGAAAATATGTACTTTGAAGATAAAGGTGCATTCACGGGTGAAATTTCACCAGCTATGCTTGTTGATGCAGGCGTAAAATACGTTGTTCTTGGACACTCTGAAAGAAGAGAATACTTTGCAGAAACAAATGAGACAGTGAACAAAAAGATGTTAAAGGCTTTCGAGTATGGAATCACACCAATCATGTGCTGTGGAGAATCTCTTACACAGAGAGAACAGGGCGTAACAATGGACTTCATCCGTCAGCAGGTCAAGATTGGATTCCTTAACGTAACTGCTGATCAGGCAAAAACAGCAGTAATCGCGTACGAACCAATCTGGGCAATCGGAACCGGTAAAACGGCTACAACAGAGCAGGCACAGGAAGTCTGCAAAGCAATTCGCGAATGCATCGCTGAAATCTACGATGAAGCTACAGCAGAAGCTATCCGCATCCAGTACGGCGGATCTGTAAATGCGAAGACAGCTCCGGAATTATTTGCACAGCCGGATATCGATGGAGGACTTGTCGGAGGCGCATCATTAAAACCAGAGTTTGGGCAGATTGTGAATTGGAAATAGATACATATGCATAAAGAATGGCGTTGTACTAGAAAGTACAGCGCTTTTTTATAAGTTATAGCTTGATGGAACTGTTGCAAAAGTGGTTGCTATGAAGAAAAACCATTTCGCCAGTGACCTTAGATTTCGTCTGGAGTATCTATGGCAGAAAAGTTTTTTGTCAGCCACCCTATTTTTCATCAAAAGTATCTATATAGAAAAATCACTTTCCAAAATACTCACTTTTTTTATCTGAGTATCTATATATAAATAAATGAAAATAAGGTACTCAGAATCATTTTTTTGGGTTTCTATAGAGAAAAAATATTGTTCTAGGTACTAAAATTCAGGTAGATAAGAGAAAAAACATAAAAAGCGGGTGACTAGAGAAAAAATTATTCTGTATGGGTACTCTCAGAAATAAACTTTCACTTAAAGTGCTGAAGGGATTCGGTGCAAAATAACTGACTAATCAGTTATTTTGCGACACTCCCATTTTTATACAGTTGAATGAAGTCTGTATTCTGCAGGACTTATCCAATTTGGTTCAGGTAAAATGTTTTGGTGGATTTTATTTATTTCTGTGAGTGAAGTTCTTGAAAATATTGAACCAGGCGATAAACTAATTGTATTTCTCGTTCTGATAGTGAAGAGATATCTAAAGTTATATTTGTAGAAAGTCCAAGCAAATAGTCAGTAGATACTTTAAATAACTGCGAAAGTTCAATAATGTATGCGGTCGAAGGAATGGAAATTCCCATTTCCCATGCGTTTACACTGCTGCGGGTAATGTTTAGTTTTTTAGCTACATCTGCTTGTGTCATGTTGTTTGAAAGACGTAATTCTTTAATTCTATCTGCGACCATGATTTTCTCCTTTTTCCGATATATTATTGTAATTTGAAGGAGATTTCATTATCATAATGATACTTAAAATTGATAAAAGGAAAGTGCAATGATATATTGTAATTGCATAAATGAAGAATAAATCATTAAAAGTATTAATTGCTATAGCACCATTTTTTGTTGGAATATTTTACGAATGGGCCTCCGTTCTTTTGTCCATTTTTTTGATAGGATATTTGCTGCATTGCTATTATCATAATGGTAAAATCAGAGTTCCAAAAAGTATTACATTATTATCGACAATCATAAAATAAATTTTGTATAACGGATAATACCGCACAACTTGCATATAATTGTTGTGCGGTATTGTCATATTGAACCGTGGAAGGAATATAATATGCATATTATTCATAAGTTTAAAAATCCTGTATTATTGGAGATATTATTTATAATATTATTATGTATTTTTATGTCTGTACCTGTTTACGCTAAAGAGAATAGCGAGCCAACGTTTCTGTTTGAAATGTCTATAGAAGGAAATGATACGAAAGAAGTATCATGTGGTGATATTATTACTGTGGATTTGAAACTGAATCGAACGGATATGGATCATCCATATACAATGTATGCGATGCAGAATGAAATTCGTTATGATAGTGAATTCCTTGAACTGGTGGAGAATGGATTTATTATTTCTGATAAAATAACATCAACAGATATTGCTAACACAGATAATTTTCGTGAGTTTTACGTTAACTTTTTGTCCATGAGTGGTGGAGAACAGTGGGATTCATCAACAAAACTGGGGACTATACGATTTAAAGTTATAGGAAAAAGCGGAGTATCAAAAATAACCAGTCAAGATTATTTGGTTTCTTTGAAAGATGGTTCTGGGACATATTTGTGTGAAGCCAATAATGTGACAGTTATAGTATCAACAGATTGTACTGTTAAATTTGAAAGTCGGGGTGGAACGCCAATTTCTGATAAAACAGTACAATATGGGGAAAAGTTAGATCCGCCGGATGATCCAGTACGGGAAAGTTATTCGTTTGAAGGGTGGTATTCAGATATTGATCTGACAGATAAATGGGACTTTGAGAAAGATAAAATATGACTTTATATGCAGGTTGGTCAGATAGTGCTTCAGAAATAAATGTGCATCACAGTAATTTGTACTGGTTAATTATTCTAATTGTCATATTTATCATTTGGCAGAGTCATGAGCGTAAACAAAAATAATAATATTATACTCGCGTCTTTACTACTTGATAAAAATAAAAGTGGATTGGTATAAGTTCGCATTAATAGAATTTGTAGAGATTTTCACAAACTCTTGCAACTGTGACCAGAATCATGCAAAATAATGGCGTTGGTCGGTAGGTGAATTTGTTCCTGCACAACGGCGCTATTGTTTTTTTGAATGAAAGCATAGAAGTTTGCTAAATAAAACTTTGGATTTTAATAAATTTATCTGTAAAAAAGAAGCCTGTGGATTGCTCCACTAGGCTTCTTTTTTATGAAAGTGCTTATTTGCTTATTGGTTATTTTAAGTTTTCGTTTAAGTATGGAGTTGCTGTATCAGTGATATCAACAGCTTCTTCATCTGAAATTCCATCAATTTCTTTAGCGATATTGTACCAGTCTTCAAATGTTGTACCAAGAGGAATCACAGGATCAATTTCTTCTTTGATATAAGTCTGGAAGTCTTCAATATTGGCAGCCTCAAGTACATCAGAAGAGATAAGTGTGTTACGATCTTTGATCAAAGGAATCTCTTCTTCTGGAATTTGAGGGAACTGAGTATAATAATTTAAGAAACTATCCACGTTTTCATCTGTAAACTTCCATGTAATCGTACGTCCTTCTGCCACTGTTTTCATATACATTGTACGAAGAGCAACATATGGATCTACGTCAAAGCCATCAGCGAACATCATAGCAGCATTATATGGGTGTTCATACATGAATTTAACTGCTAAATGGTGTGCATAGATGAGTCGTCTTGCAAGTTCTGGGCATTTTTCTGAAAATTCAGTATTCATTGCGTATACACAGCAAAGTCCCCAGTCATTATAATCTGATTCAGCAGAAACATCAGCAGCAGCCCAGTCAGTAGCAAGAATATGTCCGAATCCTTCAAATTCAGCAATAGATGCATAAGGGTCACAACATCTGAAAGCATCAATCTGCCCCGCTTTTAAAGCAAACATAGCATCCTGCTGTCCCATATTTACAATTGTATATTTAGAAGGATCAGTATCAAAACCAATCTCTTCCTGCCATGTAAGGTATGCAGGGTCAATGTCAGGAGTTTGTGTCATGGAAATAGTTTTTCCAATTAAATCTTGAGCATTTTCAATTTCATTACTTGCAACAAGATACATAGATCCACCCATATGGTTTGCAGCAGCGATAAAGAATGGAGCACCCTGGTTTACAGAACGGATGGCACCTTCAACTCCAGTGTAACCAACATCCATAGAACCACTGGTAAGCGCTTTTAATGTTTCGCCAGATTTAGTTACATTTACTTTTAAGCCTAAAGCTTCGTAAATACCTGCTTTTTCACCGATGATGGCACCTACCATGTGGTCACAGCTGAAGTATCCCATTTCAATCACATAATCTTTTTCCACGTCGTTTAATTCGCCAAATTCAAAATCTTTTACCGCTTCTTCAGCACTATAACCTGTTTCGGCGACATCTTTTGTTGCTCCACGATCACTACTGTCACGGCAAGCTGTCAAAAGAGATGTTGACATTGCTGCAACAAGAAGTGTTGCGATAATTCTTTTTTTCATAAACAAATCCTCCTCTAAAAATACCTTTGTGAAAAGTAAAAATTAATATTCATTAATAATTACAGGCAAACTATAACAAAAGAACAGGAAAAAGAAAAGAGAAAAAATGAAATATTATTGCTTTTGATAAAACAAAAGATAATATTAAGAAAACCTATAAAGTAAGAACTGGAAGTTATAAGGAATAGTAACCTGTTGTGAAATTTTTCGATTGTGAAATTCTGCGGAATAAAAATTGTGTTCTCCAATCACATATGCTAAAATACAAACAAAGCATTTAGTTCTATTTGTCTAAGCGAAAGCGTCTGATCTCATCTCATACATCAGAATTTTTTAGAAATCACAATGCTTGATTACCCAAAACAGGCAGAGGATTTCTAAGTAGATACGATATGGAGAGAACCTCTGCACAATTTCACAGAGGAGGTCTTACTGTATAATGCCATCAATAAGACGCATTATAATGACCCGGAGCTTCTGGAAATTAATACGTTACAAAATGCGATTTACATGTCGATGAAGAATGACGTGTCATTTATCATTGATTCCAGATTGTCATTGTATGAACATCAGTCTACATACAGTCCTAATCTTCCGATACGTTATCTGTTGTATGTTGCAGACATTTATGCGAACATAACAAAAAATGAAAATCTGTACGGAACAAAGAAGGTCATGATACCGCCACCGAGATTTTTAATCTTTTATAACGGAAGAGAAACGTATCCAGAGCGGGTGCGAAGATACGCAGAGATAATGAAACTGGAAGCTGCGGTAGAACGTGCAATAACGGAATGTATCAGGGAAGGAATTCTGTCGGAATTCCTGTCAAGAAACAGAGCGGAGGCGAAGCGGATGAGTATATATGAATATGACGAAGAAAGACATATGCGCCAGACCCGCGCAGAAGGATATGAAGATGGCGAAGCCGCTGGAATGAAAAAGGGCGAAGAAATTGGAAGAAAAATAGGTGAAGAGATTGGAATAAAAAAAGGTGAAGTGTCTGGTATGGATAGGATTAATCAGTTGACTATCATTCTTGCAAAGAACAATCGTACAGAGGATATCATAAAGGCGGCCAATGATCCGGAATATCAGAAGAAATTATTAGAAGAGTTTTCGTTATGAGATTTTATTTGAAAGATAAAGATAGTTAGATGAGAAACTATTTAGCATGACAAAATTTTCAAACCGTCATAAAGGAAGGAACAGAAAACGCAGCGCGTCACGAGAACTGTACTTGATTAGCCTTGTGACATCTGTTAAATTATGTCAAACAGATTCTCTTTTGTTTTTTCTCTTGAAGCGCATGGCTGAGCTGTCACCAAGATATTGATGAAATTTTCACAAACTCTTGCAACTGTAACCAGAATCATGTAAAATAATAGCGTTGGTGGTAGGTGTATTTGTTCCTGCACATCGGCGCTATTGTTTTTTGAAGAAAAGCATAGAAGGAGATTGATAGAAATGAGTAAAAGACCAACCGTTTTAATGATTTTAGATGGATATGGACTGAATGAAAACGAACATGGAAATGCGGTTGCCCAAGCGGCAACTCCGGTGATGGATAAATTAATGAAAGAATGTCCATTTGTGCGTGGAAATGCCAGTGGACTTTATGTAGGGCTTCCGGATGGACAGATGGGTAACTCAGAGGTGGGACATCTGAATATGGGAGCAGGAAGAATCGTATATCAGGATCTTACAAAAATCACGAAAGCAATTCAGGATGGTGATTTCTTTGAGAATCCTGAGCTTTTAAGAGCATGTCAGAATGCGAAAGAGAATCATTCTGCGCTTCATTTGCTTGGTCTGGTGTCAGATGGTGGAGTACATAGTCATAATGGACATATTTACGGACTTTTGGAACTTGCAAAAAGGCAGGGGCTTTCGAAAGTCTATGTACACTGTTTCCTTGATGGAAGAGACACCCCTCCGGCATCAGGAAAGGATTATGTGCAGGAATTGGTGGATAAGATGGCGGAGATCGGTGTTGGTGAAGTGGCAACCGTATCAGGCCGTTATTATGCGATGGACCGTGATAACCGTTGGGACCGTGTAGAGAAGGCATATAATGCAATGGTAAAAGGAAAAGGCGAGAAGTGTGATGACGCTGTAAAAGCAATTGCAGCATCTTACGAAAAGGATGTAACCGATGAATTCGTGCTTCCAACTGTCATTGTAAAAGACGGCGAGCCAGTCGCTAAGATTTCGGATAATGACTCTGTGATTTTCTTCAACTTCCGGCCAGACAGAGCAAGAGAGATTACAAGAACATTCTGCGCAGACGATTTTACAGGATTTGACCGCGGGGAACGCGTGAAGACAACTTATGTATGCTTTACAGAATACGATGTCACAATTCCAAATAAGACAGTTGCCTTCGTGAAAACAGAAATTAAAAATACATTCGGTGAATATCTTTCCAAATGTGGACTTACACAGGCGCGTATTGCTGAAACAGAAAAGTATGCACACGTAACTTTCTTCTTTAACGGTGGTGTAGAAGCGCCAAATCCAGGCGAAGACAGAATTCTGGTAAATTCTCCGAAGGTAGCAACTTATGACCTGAAACCGGAAATGAGCGCTTTTGAAGTGTGTGATAAGCTTGTGGATGCGATCAAAGCTGAAAAATACGATGTGATTATCATCAATTTTGCTAATCCAGACATGGTAGGACACACAGGTGTAGAAGCAGCAGCAATCAAAGCGGTAGAAGCAGTGGATGTATGTGTGGGAAGAGCTGTAGAAGCCGTGAAAGAAATGAACGGGCAGATGTTCATCTGCGCGGATCATGGGAATGCAGAACAGCTTATCGACGAAGAAACAGGCGAACCATTTACAGCGCATACGACGAATCAGGTTCCGTTTATCCTTGTAGGTGCGGAAGGATACGGATTAAGAGAAAATGGATGCCTTGCCGACATTGCTCCAACACTCCTTGAATTAATGGGAATTGCGCAGCCAGAAGAGATGACAGGAACATCACTTTTAATTAAGAAATAAATACTGGATCATCTGAATGATCCGTTCAATACAAAGGACATTAGAACACTTTTTTCACGGAAAGTGGTACTCTGTAAGTTAATACAGAGTACCACTTCTTGTTTTATAAAAAGATATTTGCTGTGTCTAAAATCCCTATATTTTTAGGCAAATATAGTGGAAATGTCTGAATTTTAGATATATGGGCTATATTTGCCCATAGCAGAGATAAAATCAGGCTTATAAAATAGAGACATCAAACAAGAAAAGAGAGGTGAATACATTGAAAAGACTTCGTATGGCAAGGGATGGGTATATTTTAATATCTTTCATTTTTTACATAAGCGGAATCATCTATATGATTTTACCTTCTGTATCTCCAATGGTGGTATGTATTTGTAGCGGGATTATTCTGATAGCTTATGGAATTGTAAAAATCATAGGATATTGTTCTGAAGATTTGTATAATCTTGCTTTCCAACATGATCTTGCATGTGGAGTGTTTCTAATAGTAGTAGGAGTTATTACTCTTGGGTGCAATTTACGCATTCAATCCTACCTGACACCAGCACTGGGGCTTCTGATTCTGTTAGATGCGGTTTTGAAACTCCAGACATCTAAGGATGCAAAAGTATTTGGAGTGAAAACATGGAACGAGATTCTGACAGTTTCTATCATAGCAGGTATTTTCGGCATTCTTATTATTGTAAAACCGTTTCGGGGAATAAGGGTTACACATATCATCAATGGCTGTGGGCTACTGGCAGAGGGGATAATGAATCATCTGACTGTAAAAGAAACAGTTAAAATTACGAATAAAAATGCTCTGTCAGATGAAAATGAGAATGATACAAATGAGTAAATAAATGTACAAAACAAGGAGGAAATTATCATGGATGTATCAACAACAATCAAAAAGTTCGGCCTGGAACAGGCGTTTCACTATCTGTACAAAGACCCTGAAAAGAATCTTCTTAAGCTGATGGACTGGGCAGACAAATTCGCAGGGGAAGAATTTGTACCACAGCGAAGAATGGTTCGTGAGGCAATGACGAATCCGGAGCATCCGTATTATGGATATATTCGTCATATTATTCAGGATATCGATCCTCATGTTATGAAGACGAATGCTGTTAATTTCTTTATTAACGCAGCTTTAGTCGGATGGCCGAAGCAGAATGAATGCCGCGAGAAGTATGGATGCAATATTCCATGGACAATCCTGCTGGATCCTACCAGTGCCTGTAATTTGCATTGCACCGGATGCTGGGCAGCCGAATATGGTAATAAACTGAACCTTACTTACGAGGAAATAGACAATATTATTGAACAGGGCAAGGAACTGGGCGTTTATATGTACATATATACTGGTGGAGAACCTCTGGTGCGTAAAAAAGATCTGATTAAGATTTGTGAAAAACATTCTGATTGTGTATTTCTTTGTTTTACCAACGGTACCCTGATCGATGAAGCGTTTGCAGATGAAATGCTCCGGGTTGGGAATTTCGTGCCGGCAATTTCATTGGAAGGATTTGAAGAAGCCACTGATCTGCGGCGAGGGGATGGCGTATTTAAAAAGGCAACGGCAGCTATGAATCTTTTGAGAGAAAAAAAGTTATTCTATGGTATCTCTGCATGTTATACCAGTGCAAATTTTGCATCTATTACATCCGAGGAATTTTTTGACAGCCTGATTGATCTTGGAGCTTATTTTGTCTGGTATTTCCATTATATGCCGGTTGGAAATGACGCATCCCCGGAACTTATGCCAACGCCGGAACAGAGAACGGAAACTTATCGTCGAATTCGTCATTATCGTGCTACGAAACCATTGTTTGCAATGGATTTTCAGAATGATGCAGAATATGTGGGCGGCTGTATTGCCGGAGGACGCCGTTACTTCCATATCAATGCCAATGGAGATATTGATCCGTGCGTATTCATCCACTACTCAGACTCTAATATCAGAGAAAAGACGATCCTGGAGGCACTGCAGTCACCGATGATGATGGCATACCATGATAACCAGCCGTTCAATGAAAATATGCTGCGCCCATGTCCGATGCTTGAAAATCCGGAAAAATTAAGGAGCATGGTTGCAGGAACAGAAGCACATTCAACAGATCTTCAGTCTCCGGAAACGGTCGATCATCTATGTGCAAAGTGTGACAGATATGCGGAGAATTGGAAACCGGTTGCGGATGAATTGTGGAGGGAGAATAGAGCGAATAAGGAGAAAGTGAATTAAGAAGGAGATAATTATGACAAAAGAGAAACGATTATTTACATCGGAGTCTGTTACAGAAGGACATCCAGAAAGTAGTCCGTGATACGATTCGAGAGATTGGATATACCAGAGGAAAATATGGTTTTGATGCAGATACCTGTGGTGTTATTACAGCAATTGATGAACAGTCTGCAGATATTGCTATGGGTGTGGATAAAGCATTGGAAGCAAAGGAAAAAGCGATGTCAAACGATGAAATCGAAGATATTGGAGCTGGTGATCAGGGAATGATGTTTGGCTATGCAACCAATGAGACGGAAGAATATATGCCATATCCGATATCTTTGGCTCATAAACTGGCATTTCAACTGACAAAAGTACGTAAAGATGGAACGCTGCCGTATTTAAGACCAGATGGAAAAACACAGGTTTCCGTAGAGTATGATGAGAATGATAAACCGGTAAGGCTGGAGGCAGTAGTACTTTCTACGCAGCATGATCCGGAAGTTTCTCAGGAGCAGCTTCATGAGGATATCAAGAAATATGTTTTTGATGTGATACTCCCGGGAAATATGGTGGATAAGGATACAAAGTTCTTCATTAATCCTACAGGACGTTTTGTTATTGGCGGTCCACATGGAGACAGTGGACTGACAGGTCGTAAAATTATTGTTGACACCTACGGTGGATATGCAAGACATGGTGGAGGAGCATTCTCAGGGAAAGACTGTACAAAAGTAGATCGTTCTGCATCTTATGCAGCACGTTATGCGGCGAAAAATATCGTAGCAGCAGGGTTGGCTGAAAAATGTGAGGTTCAACTCTCCTACGCTATCGGTGTAGCGAAGCCTACTTCAGTTAATGTAGATACTTTTGGAACAGGAAAGCTTTCAGATGAAGATATCACAGAGATTATACGTGAAAATTTTGATTTCCGGCCTGCAGGAATCATTAAAATGTTGGATTTGAGGAGACCAATTTATAAGCAGACAGCTTCCTACGGACATTTTGGAAGAAATGATTTGGACCTTCCATGGGAAAAATTGGATAAAGTAGAGAAATTAAAGATGTATTTATAGTATTGCAAATGCATCAGTAAAGGTGGGTGAAGGATAGATGCAGACAACAGCGCTTTTTGAAGAAACACAAGGACAAACTATGATAGATTGCAAAGTGGCGTGGTACATTACTACGCCTTCTGATTATAAAATTCTGTTTATTATAAATTCTTTTGAGAGATTTCACATACTGGCAAAGAAATGGAACATACCAGTGGAAGAGTTGGATAGGATTGTTTTATTACCAGGCGAACAGTCATCCATAAGAGGATTGGAATATTTTCTCATAAACAATAATAAAGCCCCAATTTATCTTCCCAGGGCAGGCAATGAGGTGCGGTTACATTCTTTGTATCATAAGTTATTTTCATATACAGATCCACTTCTTCTTAAGAATTGGGAAAAACGGATTATTTACATAGATGAATTTGTGGATATTGGTGATATGATCCAAGTGGTTACAAGAGAACCGAAGCAAGTATAAAGGAAAAGTATGAGACAGGAGCTTTTGGAATAGGAATCAGTAGAAAATTATAGAGAGGAAAGAAAAAAAGTGAAAGACAAAATAGCGCAGATTGTTCGTATTGTAACGGTTCCTCCTGTATTGATATTTTTTATGCTGCTTATATTAATTTGCATGATTCTTTATGGTATTGAGTTTTGGGCATCTATACGATTAAAGCGACATACCATATCAGAATTCATAGCAGGAAGCCTCACTGCCCTTGTTGCGTTTGGAAGTGCTGCATTACATTTTGGGTTTTATTAGTGCTGATAGCTTCTGCAGATTTTAAAATGGCCTGTTTGCCTGAACCATGATGCAATTCCGTAATGCGGATGAAACTTTTTTCAAGATCGTAGTTCATACCATTGTCAAGCCAGTCAAGATAAACACCAACCAGAGCACATTTGTAAAAGCGAATGAAAAGTGCCCTGTCTTCTGGTGGGAGAGTCAGAGTGGCAGTAGCGGTATCAATATATTTTGTTACCATGTGCAACGATAGTTCGTTTAAAGAATTTAAAAAAACTTCACGCTGAAGAGAACGATAAATATGAAGCACAGCCTTTTTGTGTTGTAAGGTGTTCTGAATAATGGGTGTAATACAATCAATAGGGGAACCAAAACTGCAATACGTTTGAATAATATGCTCATGTTCGCTTTTGATACTGTTTTCCAAAAGCTCTGGAATGTCATGAAAATGATAATAAAATGTATTACGATTCAGGTGGCAACGGTCAACGACATCTTTTACAGTGATTTTATTATATGGTTTTTCCTCTAACAATTGCCAGAAAGCATCAATAATAATATTTTTTGTATGGTTCATTTTATCAGCTCACTTTAGTGTAAATTAGTTGCAGTGCAAGAATCTTTTAGTATAGATGATAGACTTGTGTAAGGTCTGTCTTTAATCATAGTATAGCATAAAAAAATTAATTTTACAAAAAAATGTAAAGGTTGTTGTATATAAAACAAATAGAAAATACAGAAAAAGTATCCCGTATCTGCGGAAAAATTAAGACAGAGAGCTGAGCGATATAATCGGGAATTAGCATTAGTGAAAGAATATCGAGAGAAGGGGAAGGTGCTGATTATATCCCCAGATGATACATGCGGAGTGGATACCTTAACCAGAGATCAGAAAGCTTTAATGCGGTTTTACGAAAAAGGCTTTCAGGATGCAAATGCAATCGATTAGCGAAGCAGCTGGTGGAAGTTCTAAATTTATCATTCACAGCGTGTTTCAAGAAAACAGAAATAGCTGCTTCGCATTTAAATAAGGGGGGTGAAGGACTAGTATGGAAAAGAAAACGATTCCGAAAGATAATTCGCTAAAATGGATGAACAAAGGAAAAGTATTCCTTGTAATTATATGGGGGATAATTATCCTGATTTTTTTGATAAAAAGGAAAGATATCACCATAGATGGTATTTTAAATTATACTCCACAGAGTCCGATACTGGCGGCGTTTATGATGATAGGATTATTTGCACTTAAGAGTCTTAGCATTGTGATTTATTCGGGTATCCTTTACGTTATAGATGGAATCCTGTTTCCACTTCCTGTAGCAATTTTAATGAATATTTGTGGCTCTATTGTTATGGTCACATTGCCATATGTTATAGGAAAAAAAGTAGGGGCGAGGGCCGCAGTCTATGTAGTGGAAAAATATCCAAAAGCAAAGTCGTTAAATAAGCTTCGTTCTGAAAATGATTTTATTTTTACTTTTTTTGTAAGGATTATCGGCAGGCTCCCCAGTGATATTGTAAGTATGTATATGGGGGCAGTTGGGGTAAAATATCAAAAGTATCTGTCAGGAAGTATTCTGGGGATGTTACCACATATGATTACTTTTCCTGTTATGGGGATGAACATAACCAATCCTAGGTCTCGGGAATTTATCGTGTCTTTGTGTGTTGAAATTATAATTATGATAGGGACTACAACAGCGTATGCTTTAAATAAAAGGAACCGCAAAAGGAAATATAGTTAAGGATGAAAGGAGACTGGCTATGAAAACACTGCTAAACGTTAGGGGGTGCAATGGTGCTTGTGGGCGTTTTGATGGTGTTAAATTACTTTCAGGAAAAAATGTTCCTTGAAAAGCAATCAGATGAATTTTCATATGGCATTATCATGTTCAGTATGGGAACTGCATTTCTGATTAAAGGTTCTGATGCATTGGAAGCAATAGGCATTACTACTTTTATTTAACCCACTTGAGAAATTTTCGAAGCATGTTGTTATTTTGGGCTTAGAGCTTATTGCAGTCAGTATCCCTTTCGCAAAATTATTTCCAATAACACCAGATGGGTCTATGTAGCTTTTAGTAGTCTTTGTATATTTTTGATTAGTTACTTCTATTTGTGGGATTGATAAAAATGAATAAAATAAATTTTAGAAATTCAAAAATATCCATCAAAATGGCAAAATTCCATGATTTGGTAAAAATAATGCAAGAATCAATTGACGAAAAATCATTTTCTGTATATACTAGCATACATAGGAGATTTTGGAGGATTTTGCATTATGACAGCGTACAAAGATTTGAGTAAAGAAGAATTATTAGAATTACATGACTCTTTATCAAAAGAGTTTGATGCAATAAAGGAAAAAGGACTGAAGTTGGATATGTCACGTGGAAAACCTTCACAGGCACAGCTTGATCTTTCTATGGGCATGATGGATGTTCTGTCAAGTGAGTCGAACCTGTTTTGTGCGGAAGGTGTTGACTGTAGAAACTATGGTGTTTTGGATGGTATTAAAGAAGCAAAGCAGTTGTTTGCTGATATGATGGAAGTTCCGAAAGATAATATTATCATTTTTGGTAACTCCAGCTTAAATGTCATGTATGATACCGTAGCCCGTGCCATGACTCATGGAATTCTGGGAAGCACACCTTGGGCAAAGCTTGATAAAGTAAAATTCTTATGTCCGGTACCTGGGTATGACCGTCATTTTGCAATTACAGAATTCTTTGGAATAGAAATGATTCCTGTTCCAATGACAGAGAACGGACCTGATATGGATATCGTAGAAAAGTATGTGGAAAACGATCCAGCAGTGAAGGGAATCTGGTGTGTTCCAAAATATTCGAATCCACAGGGGATTACATACTCAGATGAGACCGTACATCGTTTTGCAAGACTGAATCCGGCAGCAGAAGATTTCCGTATTTTCTGGGATAATGCATATGGAATCCATCATTTGTATGAAGATAAGCAGGATTATCTGGTTGAGATTTTCATGGAATGTAAGAGAGAAGGCCATCCGGATATGGTATATAAGTTTGGATCAACTTCGAAAATCAGTTTCCCTGGCTCAGGAATTGCCGCAATCGCAGGATCGGATGCGAATATGGCAGAAATCCGTAAGATGATGTCGGTCCAGACAATTGGACATGACAAAGTAAATCAGCTTCGCCATGTAAAATATTTTAAAAACATACACGGCATGGTAACACATATGAAGAAGCATGCCGAGATTTTAAGACCAAAATTTGAAGCAGTCCTTAACTGTCTGGACAGAGAGCTTACAGGACTTGAAATTGGAACCTGGATCAGACCACGAGGAGGATATTTCATTTCCTTCGATTCGATGGAGGGATGTGCAAAGGCAATCGTAGCAAAAGCAAAAGAAGCAGGGCTTATCATGACACCTGCAGGAGCTACATTCCCGTATGGTAAAGACCCAAAAGACAGTAATATTCGTATTGCACCATCATTCCCGACTCCGGAAGAACTGGAACTTGCAACAAAGGTATTTGTACTCAGTGTAAAACTGGTCAGCGTTGAGAAACTTCTCGAGGCATTTAACTAATATATTCCCTTATAAAAAATATGAGAAGCTCGTTTTGCGGGCTTCTCATATTTTTTATTGTTGTTCTATTTTCGCATAAGCCGTAGAAAGCATCAATTTAATACGGTTGAGCTGATTTACTTCACTTGCGCCCGGATCGTAGTCGATAGCAACGATGTTGGATTCTGGATGTCTGCGGCGCAGTTCTTTGATAACACCTTTTCCTACGACATGGTTTGGAAGGCAGGCAAATGGCTGTGTACAGACGATGTTTGGTACACCGCTGTGGATCAGTTCTAACATTTCTCCAGTCAGGAACCATCCTTCACCAGTCTGGTTCCCCAGTGAAACAATTTCTTTCGCCATTTTGGCAGTTTCTTCGATTCGTCCTGGTGGGGTGAAACGTGTGCTCTTTTTCAATGCGTCTGTGGCCGGTTTCCGGAACCATTCGATGAAGTCAATTCCAAGATTGCAAAGTCTTGCAGTTTTTTTACTCATGCCAAGGTTCTCAGCTTTAAAGTTCGTGTTGTAGAAGCAGTAGAGCAGGAAGTCGATGAGGTCAGGCACAACGGCCTCTGCGCCTTCCTGTTCCAAAAGGTCGACTAAATGGTTGTTTGCAGCCGGCATGAATTTCACAAGAATTTCTCCGACAACACCGACTCGCGGTTTCTTAATATCCAATAATGGAAGTGTATCAAAATCATGCACAATATCCTGACAAAGCTTTTTGAAGCGATGTCTGCTTGGATAACCGTTGGATACAAAGTCGATTGCAATTTTTTCCCATTTCTTATGCATCTCATTGGCAGAACCTGGCACTGCCTCATATGGACGAACGCGGTACAGACATCTCATAAAGATATCACCCAGAACAGCGCCATATGCAACTCTAAGTACAAGTGGAGCAGTTAATTTAAAACCAGGATTATCTTCCAGACCGTTTAAATTCAGGGAAATAACAGGAATGTGAGGATATCCCGCTTTCCCCAGTGCACGGCGGATAAATCCTACATAGTTGGAAGCACGGCATCCGCCTCCGGTCTGTGTCATGATGATTGCTAATTTATCTGTGTCATATCTTCCGGAAAGCACGGCTTCCATGACCTGCCCCACGACCATTAAAGATGGATAGCATGCATCATTATTTACATATTTCAGGCCAATATTTATTGCATCTTTATTATCGTTTCTAAGTAAAGCCAGATGGTAGCCGGCTTTCTTGAATGCAGCTTCGAGTATGTTGAAATGAATTGGTGACATCTGTGGACAAAGGATAGTGTAAGTCTTTTTCATTTCTTTTGTAAATACTATCTTTTCAATCGAGGCTGGCCGAATTGTTCTTTCAGTTTCTGAACGTTCACGAACCCGGATTGCAGCGATAAGTGAACGAATACGGATTCTGGCAGCGCCCAGGTTGTTTACTTCGTCGATTTTAAGAGAAGTATAAATCTTGCCTGATTTTGTAAGGATGTCAGCCACTTCATCGGTCGTTACCGCATCAAGTCCACATCCAAAAGAGTTAAGCTGAATCAGATCAAGGTCATCTCTCGTTTTTACAAAATTTGCTGCAGCATATAATCTTGAATGGTACATCCACTGATCCAATACAATAAGCGGATGTTCAGCAGGATTCAGATGTGAGACCGAATCTTCTGTGAGAACAGCGATACCGTAGCTTGTGATCAGTTCAGGAATGCCATGGTTTACCTCTGGATCATAGTGGTATGGGCGTCCGGCAAGGACAATACCTCTAGTTCCGGTCTTTTCCATATAGGCAAGGGTCTCTTCTCCTTTTTTGTAAATATCTTTACGGCAATGATCGAGTTCTGTTAATGCGGCGCGGACAGCGCTTTGGATTTCCTCGCGGGAAATATGTTTCTTTGAACCGAAATCACGGGTGAGAACATTTACCAAAGAATCCTCGCTGCTAAGAGAGAGGAATGGGTTCATAAATTCCACTTTGCCAGAAATGATAGGATCCATGTTGTTCTTAATATTTTCTGCATAGGATGTTACGATTGGGCAGTTATAATGGTTGTCGGCCTCTGGAAATTCATTTCTTTCGTAAGGAATACATGGATAGAAAATGAATTTTACACCTTCATTGATTAGCCATTGAACATGTCCGTGTGCAAGTTTTGCAGGGTAACATTCAGATTCACTTGGGATGGATTCGATCCCTAATTCATAAATCTGGTGTGTGGATGCCGGTGAGAGCACAACCCGGAAACCAAGATTTGTGAAAAATGTGTACCAGAATGGGTAGTTCTCATACATATTAAGGACACGAGGAATACCGACCGTTCCGCGGTATGCTTTTTCTTCGGAAAGAGGCTCATATCCAAAATAGCGTTCGTTTTTATAAGCGAATAAGTTCGGAATGTCTGTATTTGTCTTTTCTTTTCCGAGTCCGCGCTCACAGCGGTTTCCGGAAATAAAGCGGCGTCCGCCACTGAATTTGTTAATTGTAAGACGGCAGTTGTTTGTACAACCATGGCATTTGCTCATAGTCGTGCTGTATTCAAGTGTATTGATGTCGTCGAGAGAAAGCATTGTTGTAGTCTTGCATTCTTTGAAGCCGTAACGTTCTCTTGCAATCAGAGCAGCACCGAAAGCACCCATGATACCTGCAATATCAGGACGGATAGCTTCGCATCCCGCAATCTTTTCAAAACTTCGAAGAACTGCATTATTGTAGAAGGTACCACCCTGGACAACAATTTTCTTGCCAAGTTCTGAAGCGTCAGAGACTTTGATTACTTTGAACAGTGCATTCTTAATAACAGAATAAGCAAGACCAGCAGAAATATCAGCGACAGAGGCCCCTTCTTTCTGTGCCTGTTTTACTTTGGAATTCATAAATACTGTACAGCGTGTTCCAAGGTCGATCGGATGTCTCGCAAACAATGCTTCATGCGCAAAATCTTCAACGGTGTAGTTCAGCGATTTGGCAAATGTTTCAATAAATGAGCCGCATCCTGAGGAGCATGCTTCATTTAATTGCACGCTGTCAACGGTATGGTTCTTAATCTTGATACATTTCATATCCTGACCGCCAATGTCAAGAATGCAGTCTACGGAAGGCTCAAAATATGCAGCAGCATAATAGTGAGAGACTGTTTCGACTTCCCCTTCATCCAGGAGGAGTGCAGCCTTGATGAGCGCTTCGCCATAACCGGTCGAGCAGGAGTGGGCAATGGTCACACCTTCAGGAAGATGAGCATAAATTTCTTTGATTGCGTTCAGCGTCGTGCCTAGAGGATCCCCATCATTATTATGATAGAAAGAATAAAGAAGGGTTCCGTCTTCTCCCACAAGAGCAGCTTTGGTTGTGGTCGAACCAGCATCAATTCCTAGGAATGCATTGCCTTTATAAGTAGAAAGATCGGCGACTGGGACCTGATGCTTTTTATGACGGGAAATAAATGCGTCATATTCTGAACTGTTGGCAAAAAGCGGTTCCATACGCTCTACTTCGAATTCAAGCTGAATGTGGGAATCCAGTTTCTGCTGGAGTTCCTGCAAGGTTGTTTCTACATCTAATTTGGAATTCTTTGCAGCACCTACGGCAGCAAAGAGATGAGAATATTTCGGAACGATGGTATGTTCTTCGTCTAATTTTAACGTACGGATAAATGCTTCACGAAGTTCTGAGAGAAAATGCAATGGCCCTCCAAGGAAGGCAACATGGCCGCGGATGGGTTTACCGCAGGCAAGTCCACTGATGGTCTGGTTGACTACAGCCTGAAAAATGGAGGCGGATAAGTCTTCCTTTGTTGCACCATCATTGATGAGTGGCTGGATGTCTGATTTGGCAAATACACCACAGCGTGCAGCAATGGTATACAAAGCCTTATAATCCTTTGCATATTCATTTAATCCAGTTGCGTCTGTCTGAAGGAGAGAAGCCATCTGGTCGATGAAAGAGCCGGTACCACCAGCACAAATTCCGTTCATGCGCTGTTCGATGTTGCCGTTTTCGAAATAAATGATCTTTGCATCCTCGCCGCCGAGTTCAATGGCAACATCTGTTTCAGGAGCATAGTCCTGAAGAGCGGTAGATACAGCAACGACTTCCTGAACGAATGGTACGCCAAGGTGTTTCGCTAAAGAAAGTCCGCCGGAACCAGTAATCATAGGAGATACTTTGATAGAACCGAGCTTGTGAAGGGCACGCCCCAATAAGTCAGAAAGGGTTTCCTGTATATTGGCAAAATGTCTTTCGTAATCTGAAAACAGAACATCTTTATCCTTGTTGAGAACCGCGATTTTAACAGTTGTTGATCCAATGTCGATACCAAGGGTATGTAAATCTGTTTGACTCATATGTAATACCTCGTAATATATAAATATGAATGTGTGAAAAATGAAAGTGTTTCTTCCTATTAATAATCAAGAATGATCAAGTTTTTATTTTCACTATGGAATTGTAAACCATGAAAAAAAAAAAGGCAAGTAAAAAAACAGTAAAGAATTTTGTAACAGTTCAGCCATGCGCTTCGAATAGAAATAAAACAACAGAGAGCTTGCTCACATAGTTGTTTTATTTCTTTTTGAAGCATATGGCGCTCTGCCGAAGCGAGAAGTAGCGCGGGCGCGCGGATTCGACCTGCATGGCTGAACTGTTACGGAATTTGAAAGATTTATGGATGGAATTGACAAAGCAATTTGCAGAGGATAAAATAACAACAACAGTCTTAAATAGAAGTGGAGAATAGTAAATGAATTGGTTAGATAAGTTAGAAAGAAAATTTGGAAGATACGCAGTAAAGAATCTCACTGTTTATCTGCTGGCATGTTATGCAGTAGGGTTTATTGTTGATCTGGTTATGCCGAAACTGGCATATTATTTTACGTTTGAGCCGGCACTTATTTTTCAGGGGCAGATCTGGCGGCTCATAAGCTGGGTAATCATACCGCCGTCAGATGGTGTTATTTATTTCATTTTTATGATGCTTCTGTATTATTCGCTGGGAATGACTCTGGAGAATATTTGGGGAACATTCCGGTATAATCTTTATATTTTTTCGGGAATGATATTTACAGTGATAGGTGCGTTCCTTGCTTATTTTATTATCACTGTACAGAGCGGCGGAGCTGTGATTGGAATCGGAGGCCTTGTGAGCACTTATTATATTAACCTGACGATTTTCCTTGCGTGTGCTGCGATCATGCCAGAGTTAAAGCTTTATCTTTATGGGATTCTTCCGGTAAAGATGAAATGGTTCGCAATTTTGGACGCAGTTCTGATTGGAATGGATCTGATAGGTGGAAATACGGTCACAAGAATTATGATTGTTGCATCACTTTTGAACTTTATTTTATTTTTCCTTTCCAGCCGCAACGCACAGCGTTATAATCCGAAACAGGTAATCCGAAGAAAGAAGTTCGAACAGGAAGTGAAGCGCCCGGTACACAGTTATGAAAATGGTGCCAGACATAAATGTGCTGTCTGTGGAAGAACAGAGTTAGATGATCCGAATCTGGAATTCCGTTACTGTTCAAAATGTAATGGAAACTATGAATATTGCAGTGACCATTTATTTTCACATGAACATGTGAAATAGAGAATGAGACAGATGGAGGCATAAATGAAAAAGACAAAAATTATTTGTACCATGGGTCCAAATTCCAATGACAGAGAGCTGATGAGAAAACTGATTCAAAATGGAATGGATATTGCCCGTTTCAATTTCTCGCATGGTGATCATGAAGAACAGAAGGCAAGAATGGATATGCTAAAGGAACTCCGTGAGGAAGAAAAGCGACCAGTTGCAATCCTTCTCGATACCAAAGGACCGGAGATTCGTACAGGTACGTTAAAAAATGGCAGGAAAGTAACCCTCTGTGAGGGAGATGAATTTACGCTTACAACAGAAGATATCGCAGGAGATGCATCAAAAGTATCAATCACCTATGAAGGTCTTGTCCATGATATTACAATTGGAAAGAGGATTCTGATCGATGATGGTCTGATTGAACTTGAAGTAACGAATAAGAATGAGACAGAAATCTTTTGTAGAATTATCAATGGCGGAGAGCTTGGCGAACGTAAGGGAGTAAATGTGCCGAATGTTCAGGTCAGACTTCCTGCAATTACGGACAAAGACCGTGAAGATATCGCGTTTGGTGTGGAACAGGGAATTGATTTTATTGCAGCTTCTTTTGTGCGCAGTGCAGAATGTATTCTGGAAATCAAGGCATTACTTAAGAATATGAAAGCGCCGTATATTCCAATCATTGCCAAGATTGAAAATGAAGAAGGCATCAGAAATATTGATGAGATCATTCGCTGTGCGGATGGAATTATGGTTGCCAGAGGTGATCTCGGTGTGGAGATTCCGGCAGAACAAGTTCCTTATCTGCAGAAAATGCTGATTCAGAAGTGTAATGATAATTATAAACCGGTCATTACAGCTACACAGATGCTGGATTCTATGATTCGAAATCCACGTCCGACGAGAGCGGAAGTGACTGATGTTGCAAATGCCGTCTATGATGGAACAGATGCGGTAATGTTATCAGGAGAGACTGCACAGGGAAAATATCCGGTAGAAGCACTGAAAATGATGTGTCAGATCGTGGAAAATGCAGAAGCACATCTGGATTATGACCGAATCAGTGAACAGAACAGAACAAAACGTAAAAAAGGGATTTCAAGTGCACTTGGATATTCCGCAGTGACAACAGCAGATACACTGGGAGCAAAATGTATCATCACTCCGACAGTGACGGGTGCGACAGCGAGAGTGCTTTCAAAATTCCGGGCAAAAACAGTAATTTATGGAGTATCTCCAAATGAGGCATCCCTTAGAAGAATGCAGATTTACTGGGGCGTATGTCCGATGAAATCGATTTTATATCATACAACAGAAGATATTTGTACAGGGGCAATTGAACTGCTCAGTGCAAAACAAATCGTGGAAGGCGGAGACATTGTTGTGCTTACAGCGGGAATTCCTTCGCCAAATATCAATAATACAACAAAAGACGGACTCAGCAATATGATGAGAATTGCGGTCGTTGAATAAAGAGGCAGAAGAGGAGAGGCATCATGGAAAAAAGACCATTTATAACGAAAGACAGATTAGAAGAAATTACAAAGACATATCCAACACCATTTCATCTTTATGATGAAAAAGGAATCCGTGAAAATGCAAAAGCATTAAAGGAAGCTTTTGCATGGAACAAAGGCTTTAAAGAATATTTTGCTGTGAAAGCAACACCAAATCCAAGTATTCTTAAGATTTTACAGGAATATGGATGCGGATGTGACTGTTCCTCTTATACAGAATTGTTATTAGCACAGTCAGTAGGTTCTGTAGGAGAAGATATCATGTTTTCTTCGAATGAAACTCCTGCGGAAGAATTTGTGCTTGCACACAAATTAGGTGCGATCATCAACCTGGATGATATTACACATATCGATTTCCTGGAAAAGACAATTGGAGAGATTCCGGAAACGATCAGCTGCCGTTACAATCCAGGTGGATTGTTCAAGATTTCCAACAGTATTATGGATAATCCTGGAGATGCAAAATACGGGCTTACAACAGAACAGCTCTTTGAAGCATTTAAGATTCTGAAAGCAAAGGGAGCGAAAGAATTTGGAATTCATGCTTTCCTTGCAAGCAATACAGTGACCAACGAATATTACCCGACACTTGCGAAAGTACTTTTCGAAGTGGCTGTAAAATTACAGAGAGAAACAGGAGTTCATATCAAGTTTATCAACTTATCTGGTGGAATTGGAATCCCTTATCGTCCGGATCAGGAACCGAATGATATCAAAGTCATCGGCGAAGGAGTAAGAAAGGTATACGAAGAAATCCTTGTTCCGGCTGGAATGGGAGATGTGGCCATTTATACAGAACTTGGACGTTTCATGCTTGCACCGTACGGATGCCTTGTTACAAGAGCCATTCATGAAAAGCATACACACAAGGAATATATCGGGGTAGATGCATGTGCAGCGAACCTGATGCGCCCGGCTATTTACGGAGCTTATCATCATATCACAGTTATGGGAAAAGAAGATGAACCATGCGATCATACTTACGATGTAGTAGGTTCTCTTTGTGAAAATAGTGATAAATTTGCAATTGACCGAAAGCTTCCGAGGATTGATAAGGGAGATCTGCTTGTCATTCATGATACAGGGGCCCATGGTTTCTCGATGGGATACAATTATAATGGACGTCTTCGTTCGGCAGAAATCCTTTTGAAAGAAGATGGAACTACAGAACTCATCCGTAGAGCCGAAACCCCGGCGGACTATTTTGCGACATTTGATTCACTTCCAATTTACGAAGAACTGAAAAAGAATATGGAAAATGCTTCTGCATTATAAGACTTGAAATAAAACGGAAATAATTTGAAAAACAGCTTGCGAACATAGTAAAAATATGCTAATATATTTTATGTTCGTGAGAACGCCGGCGTGTCGGAATGGCAGACGAGGCAGACTCAAAATCTGTTGTGGGCAACCACGTGCGGGTTCAAGTCCCGCCGCCGGCATCAAAACTCCTTGATATTGTTCAAGGAGTTTTTCTTTTATAGGGTAACAGACAGAGGAAAAGATTTATGGATGAAAAAGAAAGAGACGAGAGAGAAAAGCATGATAGAGAGCGACAGATCAAGCGCAGAAAATTAAAGCAAGAGCGAATCAGACGAATTCGGAAAATGAGGATTTTGGGTTATATTGCAGTGATTCTTGTTCTGCTCCTGATTGGTGTCAGCGTTTATGCCTGTTTAAACAAGGAGAATAAAGAAGCAAAAGAGCCGGAAAAGAAGGTAGAAGATACCGAAAAGAACGTGGAAGAAGTTTATGCAGAGCCGGAGATTGATATTGTGATGGTCGGTGATATTCTGCTTCATGAGCCGGTACAGGAGAGTGGAAAGCTTGCAGACGGAACCTACAATTACGATCATCTCTTCGCAAATGTAGCGGAAGATATTCAGGCAGCCGATATTGCGATTGCAAATCAGGAGGTTATTTTAGGAGGAACAGAGATTGGCCTCTCCGGATATCCTAATTTTAACGGACCGTTTGAGGTGGGAGATGCGTTGGCGAAAGCGGGATTTAATGTTGTGCTTCATGCGACGAACCATACCCTGGACAGAGGGAAAGAGGCACTTGTGAACTGTATGAATTTCTGGAAACAGAAACACAGTGATGTGGCAGTGCTTGGAATTTTTGATTCACAGGAAGCCTACGATAATGATATTTATGTTTACGAACAGGATGGAATCAAAATTGCAATTCTGAACTACACTTATGGGACGAATGGAATGCCGTTCCCGGAGGACATGCCATTTGCACTTGCCATGCTGGACGAGGAAAAAGTTGTTTCCGATATCGAGAAAGCCAATGAACTTGCGGATTTTGTTGTGGTCTGTCCACATTGGGGAACAGAATATGAACACACAGAGGATGCAGGGCAGGAATACTGGACCAAAGTCTTCCTCGAACATGGAGTAGATCTTGTGCTTGGCACTCATACGCATTATATACAGCCGGTAGAAATGTTAAGAGATGAAAATGGGAATACTATGCTTGTATACTATTCTCTTGGCAATTTCATCAACGCGACTGCTGAAAGCGGAAGTGGAACTGCAGACCGTATGATTGGCGAGATGGCAGAAATTACAGTAGCTAGAAAAGAAAATGGTGAAGTATATATCAAAGATTATGGTGCGGAACCACTGGTCACACAGCTTTTATATGGCACACAGGAAATCACGACATATAAACTGTCTGATTACACAGAAGAACTGGCCGCACAGAATAAGATTCTTGAGAAAGATTCCGTGTTCAGTCTGGAATTCTGTCAGAATCTTTGTAAGAAAGTTTTAGGAGAATTATATCATGAGTAAAATCGTATTGATCGATGGTCACAGTATTTTGAATAGAGCATTTTTCGGACTTCCCGATCTGACAAACGCAGAAGGGCTTCATACAAATGCGATTTATGGCTTTTTAAATATTATGTTTAAGATACTGGAGGAAGAAAAACCAGAATATCTCACAGTGGCATTTGATGTGCATGCGCCGACCTTCCGGCATGAAATGTATGAAGAATACAAAGGAACCCGCAGACCAATGGCAGAAGAACTTCGCCAGCAGGTACCTGTGATCAAAGAAGTACTCGCTGCCATGGGAGTGAAGATCGTGGAGAAAGCCGGGCTTGAAGCAGACGATATTCTTGGAACTTTATCGAGAAAATGTGAAGAAAATGGAATGGAAGTCGTTATCATTTCCGGGGATCGTGATCTGCTTCAGCTTGCCACAGAACATGTGGAAATCCGTATTCCAAAGACGAAGCGAACAGGAACAGAGATTGAAAATTATTATGCGGCGGATGTAAAAGAAAAATATCAGGTCACACCAAAAGAATTTATCGATGTGAAAGCACTTATGGGGGATACCTCAGACAATATTCCGGGTGTGCCAAACATTGGAGAGAAGACTGCAACAAAAATTATCGTAGAATATGGTTCCATTGAAAATGCATATGAGCATGCGTCAGAAATAAAACCGCCAAGGGCAGCTAAAAATCTGGTGGAATTCTGGGAGCAGGCAAAACTCAGTAAAGTACTTGCAACAATTGAATTAAATGCAGAGTTTGATTATGATATGAATGAAGCAAAGCTTGGAAATCTGTACACGGAAGAAGCCTATGTCTATTTCCAGCGTCTTCAGTTCAAGAATCTTCTGTCGCGTTTTGATGTACAGACAGAAAATGCACTGGAAGATTATTTTAAAGTAGTAAAATCTGTAAAAGACGCAGAAAAAATATTTGAAAAAGCAGAAAAAGCAGAGGTTGTCGGTATTGCTCTTTATAAAGATATAACGAATGTACTTCCATTATTTGTAAATGAAGCAGGGATTACAGGTGCAGCCATTGCCTTTGGAAAGAAGGATATCTATTGTATTTCTTCTGAAAAGGGGCTGGATATCCAGTGGCTGCTCGAAAGGATCACAGCACTTTCAGATAAAGCAGCCCATATCGCGGTGTTTGATCTGAAAGAGAAACTTTCACAGATTCCGATTCATAGAGAAGACGTGTGTTTTGATGCGACGATCGCGGCATATTTGTTGAATCCTCTGAAGAATGATTATACGTACACAGATGTGGCGCAGGAGCATCTGAATCTGCTGATCGATGAAAAAGCATCCATCCAGACAAAGGCCTGCTATGAAGCGTACACGGCCTTTGCTGCGTATGAGGTTCTTGCTAAGAAATTAGAGGAGCAGGGCATGGAAAGACTGTTCCGGGAAGTGGAAATGCCACTTGTCTTTACCTTGTTCGGAATGGAACAGGCCGGGGTGAAAATCGAAGCGGAAGCGCTGAAGGCATACGGGCAGAAGCTTGGAGAACAGATTGCAATTTTAGAAAAGGAAATCTATACACTTGCAGGAGAAGAATTTAACATCAATTCACCCAAACAGCTTGGTGTTGTCCTTTTTGAACATTTGTCACTTCCGAATGGAAAGAAGACAAAGACCGGTTATTCGACAGCAGCAGATGTTCTGGAAAAGCTGGCACCAGATTACCCGGTTGTTTCAAAGATTCTGGAATATCGTCAGCTCAGTAAATTAAAATCGACTTATGCAGACGGGCTTGCTGTATTTATCCAGGATGATCAGAGAATTCATGGAAAATTCAACCAGACCATCACGGCTACTGGAAGAATCAGCAGTACAGAGCCGAATCTTCAGAATATTCCGATCCGAATGGAACTTGGAAGACTGATTCGTAAAGTATTTATTCCGGAAGATGGCTATGTGTTCGTGGATGCAGATTATTCACAGATCGAGCTTCGTGTACTTGCCCATTGTTCTGGTGATAAAGAACTGATTCAGGCATATAAAGAAGCGCAGGACATTCACAGGATTACAGCTTCACAGGTGTTCCACACGCCATTTGAAGAAGTGACGGATCTGCAGAGAAGAAATGCAAAAGCGGTGAACTTCGGAATTGTGTATGGAATCAGTTCTTTCGGACTGAGTCAGGATTTAAGTATCACAAGAAAAGAAGCGCAGGAATATATCGAACGGTATTTTGAGACTTATCCGGGAATTAAGAAATTTCTGGATGACGCTGTTGCCCATGCGAAAGAAAATGGTTATGTGGCGACGATGTTCGGAAGAAGACGGCCAATTCCAGAGCTTTCATCAAGCAATTTCATGCAGAGACAGTTCGGAGAACGAATTGCAATGAATTCGCCGATTCAGGGTGCGGCGGCAGATATAATGAAAATTGCCATGATTGCGGTAGATAAGGAACTTAAGAACAGAAAGATGAAATCGAGACTGGTCTTACAGGTGCATGATGAACTTCTCATTGAGGCATGGAAAGATGAAATAGAGGAAGTAAAAGAAATTCTGAAGAGGGGCATGGAAGGAGCGGCATCTCTGGAGGTTCCACTTGAAATTGATATGCATGTAGGAGAAAACTGGTACGAGGCAAAATAGAGGATTTGGAATGAGAAAAATCGGAATTACGGGAGGCGTTGGCTCCGGAAAGAGCAGAGTTCTGGAATATCTGGAGGATATCCCGGGCGTGGCAGTGTATCAGGCGGATCTGATTGCGCGTCAGCTACAGATGCCCGGGCAGAAATGTTATGAAGCAATTGCAGAGTATTTTGGGACAGAAATTCTGGCAGAAGATCAAACAATCGACAGGAAACGCCTGGGAGAACTGGTCTTTCAGGATAGAGCAAAATTGCAGATTTTGAACAATATGGTCCATCCGGCCGTGAATCAGAGAATCAAAGAATTGATTCAAGAAGAGGATAAAATGGGAACCAGGATATTTTTTCTGGAAGCGGCCCTTCTGACTGATGCATTTTACAGACAGATTCTGGATGAAATCTGGTATATTTACACAGAAGAACCGGTGCGGCGGGAGCGCTTAAAAGCATCCAGACATTATACAGAGGAAAAGATCACCAGTATGATAAATTCACAACCGTCAGAAGAGATGTTCCGTACATTCTGTGACAAGATCCTGGATAATACGGGTGATTTTGAAAAAACAATAAAACAGATAGATGACCTGCTGCAAAGCAGTGGGAAACAGGAGTAGAAAATGAGATTATGCAGTATTGCGAGCGGCAGCAGCGGAAATTGCATTTATGTGGGAAGCAATAATACCCATCTGCTGGTCGATACCGGAATCAGTAAGAAGAAAATCGAAGAGGGCTTAAAAGAGCTGGAAATCAAAGGGGAGGAATTAAGCGGAATTCTGGTCACACATGAGCATGTGGACCACGTTCAGGGACTCGGAGTTTTCTGTAGAAAATACGAAATTCCAGTCTATGCCACAAAAGGGACGCTTCGGGGAATTCAGGCCTTAAGAAGTCTTGGGAAAATGCCGGAAGGCCTCTATCATGAGATCAAAGCAGATGAAGAATTTTCCTTGGGGGATATTCAGGTTCATCCATTTGCCATTTCACATGATGCCAATGAGCCGACGGGATACAGGTTTCAGAGTGGAGAAAAAAGAGTCGCAGTTGCGACAGACCTTGGAAAATATGATGAATACATTGTAAATAATTTGAAAAATCTGGATGCACTTTTGTTAGAATCGAATCATGATGTACATATGCTGGAAGTGGGACCTTACCCATATCCGTTAAAACAAAGAGTGCTTGGTGACCGGGGACATTTATCAAATGAGTTGTCAGGACGTCTTCTTTGTGATATACTACATGATCATTTAAAGAAAGTACTCTTAGGGCATTTGAGTAAAGAAAATAATTATGAGAAGCTGGCATATGAGACAGTAAAACTGGAAATTACTTTGGGAGATAATCCATACAAAGGGGAAGATATTCCAATTTCAGTTGCAAAGAGAGACCGCAGGTCAGAAATTGTTGTTGTTTAGTATAAGTATTAAAAAAAGGAGGTTCTCAAATGGGAAAGATTGCGATTATGACTGACAGTAATAGTGGAATTACGCAGGCAGAGGGGAAGAAACTTGGAGTTTATGTACTTCCGATGCCGTTTTATATAAATGATGAACTGTTTTACGAAGATATTACACTTACTCAGGAAGAGTTTTATAAAAGATTGGAAGAAGATGCAGACATCAAGACTTCACAGCCGGGACCTGGAGATGTAATGGGAATGTGGGACAAGATTTTGGAAGAATATGATGAAGTCGTATATATACCGATGTCCAGCGGGCTTAGCGGTTCCTGTGAGACTGCAATGATGCTGGCTCAGGATTATGATGGGAAAGTTCAGGTGGTCAATAACCAGAGAATTTCCGTTACACTATATCGTTCTGTGATGGAAGCAAAGGAATTAGCTGCAAAAGGAAGAAGTGCTTTGGAAATCAAGGAATTGCTGGAAGCGACCAAATTTGATTCTGATATTTACGTTACTTTAGATACTTTGAAATATTTGAAAAAAGGCGGAAGACTGACACCGGCTGCTGCTGCAATCGGGACGGTCCTTAATTTGAAACCGGTACTCAGAATCAAGGGAGAAAAGCTGGATGCTTTTGCAAAGACAAGAGGATGGAAGGCATCAAAGAAAAAGATGCTTGCTACTTGTCAGGAACTTCTGGATACAGAGTTTAAGGGAGCAGAAGTGTATATTGACGCTGCATATAGTGGAAACAGGGAAGATGCCGAAGAGTGGAAAAAGGAAATCGAAGAAGCATTTCCGGGATATGACGTCTATATGGCTCCATTGTCACTCAGTGTAGCCTGTCATATCGGAGCAGGGTCAAAGGCGATTACGATTACAAAGAAATTAGATAGATAGGATTTTACATTTGTGTCATTGTGTCAGGGTGGATAGGATTATCCACCCTGTTTTTATGAAAGGATGCAGAGGGACTGCGAATGTTCTTCTACGAAAGGAGTTCTGAATTTATCTGTCACAACTGTTTCGTATAAATTTGCGGCATAACAATCCTTTTTAAGCATCAGCTCGCCGGTTTCTGAAAGAGAATCACAGTTGCCTATTTTGGTGATGACAGGAATCCGGCTATGTTCTTTGAACTCTTTTAATACAGGACTGTCAGATCTTCGAAAACCAAGTACACGGGCATAATGGCAATATCCGTTCGTTTTACAGGAAGATAAATCGGTCTGCTTTATGTCCAGAACAATATGCATAAGGGCACGGCTGATCCTGCTGAAGGTAAGTTCTTTTGTTTTCAGTAGCTCGCAGAACTGAGACCATCCCAGGAATTGGTTGCGAAGATTTATGATCCGGTGTGCCAGATCCTCAGAGATATCAGCATAAGTGCAGAGGCTTTCCTGCGTTTCGGATAAAAGTCTGTATTTCAGAAGCAGAGAAAAATCATCGCATGTGAAAGGTCCTTTTTCTGTACAATAGTCTTGTATTAGTGTGTAAGCAGAGGAAGGTACCTGTGCGGAAATGTTATTTATGGTATTTTGAGCAAAGCATTTTCGTATCGCAGATGCGGAACTGTATTGTTCGTGCAGATCTGTTTCGTGATAGCCGGCCCCCTTTCGTTTGATGGTAAAAGGGGTGATATCACTGTGAAGTGCATATAACGCTTTGAGATATTCAATTCCCAGAATATTATTTGGCTCTGTTAAAACTTTTGACAGGTTTTCATTCTGTGTGTATGCTGCAAATGCCTGTTGTCTTGCCAGGGGATAGGACATTCCCTGACGGAGATACGATTGCAGTTGTTCTTTGTAAGACTCGGGTTCTTCATGAAGAATTTTCGCGATTGTTTTTAGTTCATTCAGATTTCCAGATTCACTTCCAAAGCATAATGCATCAATACAGCCAAGCGAATGTAGCAGGTTGACAGCGCCATGGGCAAAATATTCTGCACTTCCAGTGGCAAAACATACCGGAAGCTCCAGGATAACAGAGGCGCCTTCCAAAAGCGCCATTTTCGCGCGCAGATGCTTTGGAAAAATGGCAGGCTCGCCGCGCTGTACAAAATCGCCGCTCATAACGACGACAGCGGTGTCGCAATTTGATGTTTTAAGTGCTTCTCTTATATGAAAAGCATGTCCGTTATGGAACGGATTATATTCAGCAATGATTCCAAGAATTTTCATGTTATGAGAAAGAATCTCCTTGTATATTATTTTTGAAAAGATTATACTATAAAAGAATTAAATTAGCAAAATAATCTATAAGTAAAAACGAAAGGAGAAAACCAAGATGGAACATGAAAAGATTTTGGGACTCCTGGAGAACAGGCAGTATAAAATTTTAAAAGATGAACTGGAAAATTGTTACCCTGTTGACATTGCAGAACTGATGGAAGAACTGGATGAAAAGCAGGTCCTTATTATTTTCCGACTTTTAGATAAAGATAATGCAGCGGAAACATTTTCCTATATGAACGGTGATATGCGTGAGACGTTGATCAATGCGCTTACGGATTCCGAATTGGAAGAAGTCATGGACGAGATGTATCTGGATGATGTTGTTGATGTGTTGGAAGAACTCCCGGCCAATGTAGTAGACCGTCTTCTCATGGCTACCGATGAAGAGACCCGCCAGCAGATCAATTCGCTGCTTAAATATCCAGAGAACAGCGCCGGAAGTGTCATGAATGTGGAATATATCGGGCTTCGCCCGGACATGACAGTAGAAGAAGCGATTCTGAAGATCCGGCAGGTCGGTATTAATAAAGAGACCATCTATACCTGCTATGTTACAGATAAGCGAAAGTTAATCGGGGTCGTCGACGTTAAGGATCTTCTGACGAACAGCGATACCCGTACCATGGAAGAGATTATGGACACGAATGTCCTTTATGCGCATACTCTGGATGATCAGGAAGATGTGGCACAGATGATTAATAAATACGGTCTTGTTGCCATTCCAATCGTAGACAGAGAAGGTTATCTGGTCGGAATTGTAACGGTAGACGACGCTATGGAAGTCTTACAGGATGAGACGACCGAAGATATGAGCATGATGGCCGGTATCAGTCCTACAGAGGACAGTTATTTTGGAACCAGTGTGTTCCAGCACGCGAAGAGCAGAAGTGTATGGCTGATTTTCCTGATGCTGTCGGCAACATTCAGTGGACTGGTTCTGGATCATTTCTCGCCGGTCATTCTGGCGATGCCTGTGTTAAATGCATTTGTGCCAATGCTTACAGGTACTGGAGGTAACTGTGGTTCCCAGAGCTCGACACTGGTCATTCGTGGACTTACAGTTGGCGAGATAGAGTTTAAAGACATTTTTAAAGTTATTTTTAAAGAAGTAAGAGTTGCACTTATGGTGGGTGTTTTCCTCGCGGTTATCAATGGAATCCGTGTCGTGATCATGTATCAGGGAAAAGTAGAGAGTCCAATGCTGCTTGCATTTGCACTTGGAATTACTTTGATTTGTACGATTACGCTGGCGAAGGTCGTTGGATGTACCCTGCCGCTGGCAGCCGAGAAAATAGGACTTGACCCAGCAATCATGGCGGCACCTCTTATCACGACAATTGTGGATACTTGTACAACATTTGTATATTTTACGATTGTATGCTGGATATTCCGTTTATCTGCTTAGAAAATTTGTAACAGTTCAGCCATGCGCTTCAAAGAGAAAGAAAACAACTGAGAGTTTACTCGCAAAAGTTGTTTTCTTTCTTTTGAAGCATATGGCGCTCTGCCGAAGCGAGAAGTAGCTGCATCGCAGCGGATTCGAGCTGCATGGCTGAACTGTTACAAAAAATTCGTTAAAAACATAACAACTATTGTGTACCACGTTTTAATGAGATATAATATGAAATATAACGGGCTTATATTGTAAACAAATGAAGTAAAGCCGCGAAGGGAGAATTAGACCAATGAACGTATTAGTAATTAACTGTGGAAGCTCATCATTGAAATTCCAGCTTATCAACTCTGACACAGAAGCAGTATTAGCAAAAGGATTATGTGAAAGAATCGGTATTGACGGAAGACTGACATATCAGCCAGAAGGCGGAGAAAAGGAAGTTAACAACCTTGCAATGCCAACACATACAGAAGCCATTCAGTTCGTAATCGATGCTCTTACTAATGAAAAGACAGGAGTTGTTAAGAGCCTTGATGAAATCGGTGCAGTAGGACATCGTGTAGTACATGGTGGAGAAAAATTCACATCTTCAGTAGTAGTTACACCAGAAGTAAAAGCAGGAATCGAAGAATGTAACGACCTTGCTCCACTTCACAACCCAGCGAACCTTATCGGTATCACAACATGTGAAAACTTAATGCCAGGAAAACCACAGGTAGCAGTATTTGATACAGCTTTCCATCAGACAATGCCGGCAAAAGCATATATGTATGGTCTTCCTCATGAATACTATGACAAATATAAAGTAAGACGCTACGGATTCCACGGAACAAGCCACAGCTTCGTTTCTAAGAGAGTAGCTGAATTCCTTGGAAAAGACTACAACAATACAAAGACAATCGTATGTCACCTTGGAAACGGATCTTCTATCTCAGCAGTTCTTAATGGACAGTCAGTAGATACTTCAATGGGTCTTACACCACTGGAAGGTCTTGTAATGGGAACACGTTCAGGAGATATCGATCCAGCTATCATGGAATTCATCGCTAAGAAAGAAAACCTTGATATCGCAGGAATTATGAACGTACTTAACAAGAAATCAGGTGTTGAAGGTATTTCTGGCGTATCAAGCGACTTCCGTGACCTTGCAGATGCAGCAAAAGAAGGAAACGAACTTGCTGAATTAGCACTTGAAGTATTCGCTTACAGAGTAGCTAAATATGTAGGAAGCTATGTGGCAGCTATGAACGGTGTTGACAATATCGTATTTACAGCTGGTATCGGTGAAAATGACGTTGAAACAAGAGCAAGAATCTGCAAATATTTCGGATACCTTGGTGTTGAAATCAATGAAGAAGCTAATGGAAAACGTGGAAAAGAAATGATCATTTCTACACCAGAATCAAAAGTAACTGTACTTGTTATTCCAACAAACGAAGAACTTGCAATCGCAAGAGAAACAGTTGCTTTAATCTAATTAAAATTCAAAAAAGGTCGTGACCTTAACATTTTTACTACAGTCCAGCTTTGTCTGGACTGTAGTGAGTTATGGCGAAAAGTTTTGTACAAAAGCCGAAGAATTTGGTTGACAAAAGAAAAATACGTGTTATAATAGTTTAGGTATGAATAGGAGTAACGATTATGTTAATAAACCTATCTGAAGTCTTAGCTGAACCACATAAGACGATTGTACAGGATGTAACATCTGAGACGAAATCTGTTCGAATTGGTGGAAAGGAATTTGACATCAATGAGATAAGTCCGGTACACCTCAAAGTGGAGTACACAGGAGAGAAGAAGATTCGTATTACTGGGAATGTTTCTTTGAAAGTAACGATTCCATGTGACAGATGTCTGGAAGATGTATTGACAGAGCTCGACTTGGATATCGAGAAGAATGTTAATCTGAATGTTGATTGTGATGCAGATGAAGACGATTCCGATGAAGCGAATTATATTGACGGATATCATCTTGATGTAGAGCAGTTGCTCTATAATGAGATATTGGTGGGATGGCCGATGAAAGTTCTATGTAGCGAAGACTGTAAAGGTATTTGCAGCGTATGTGGTCAGAACCTAAACCAGGGATCATGTGACTGCGAAGACACAAGTCTGGACCCTAGAATGTCAGTTATCCGCGATCTTTATAAGAATTTTAAGGAGGTGTAACCTATGTCAATCTGTCCAAAGAATAAATCTTCTAAAGCAAGAAGAGATAAGAGAAGAGCAAACTGGAAAATGAGCGCTCCAAACTTAGTAAAATGCAGCAAATGTGGAGCACTTATGATGCCACACAGAGTTTGCAAAGCTTGCGGTTCTTACAATAAGAAAGAAATCATCACAGTTGAATAATTAAGATGTGAGTGGGAGAGTTCCGGGAGGAGCTCTCTTTTTTTCGGTAACAGTTCAGCTATGCAGCGAATTCGAGCTGCATGCTGAACTGTTATAATTTAGTGTTACGAATTATCACATTCAATAAGTAGAAAGTATTGATTTTTATATGGATGTCAAGTAAAATAAAACAGTAATGCTGGGAGGTAACAGTATGAAAGAAACAACAAAAATAGTGCTTGACGCAATGGGAGGAGACAATGCACCTGTCGAGATCATCAAAGGCGCAATCGAAGCAGTGAACAAGCGCGAAGATATCGAAATTATCCTGACGGGAAAAGAAGATATCATTAATCAGGAACTTGCAGGATATACTTATAACAAAGACCAGATCAGTGTTGTGAATACATCAGAGGTGATTGAAACAGCAGAACCGCCTGTAATGGCGATCAGAAAGAAGAAAGACTCTTCTATTGTTGTCGGCCTCAAAATGGTCAAAAAAGGTGAGGCGGATGCGTTTGTTTCTGCTGGAAGTTCCGGTGCAGTTCTTGCCGGAGGACAATTGCTTGTCGGTCGCGTGAAAGGTGTGGAGAGACCACCACTTGCACCACTCATTCCAACAGAAAAAGGATTTTCTCTTTTGATTGACTGTGGGGCGAATGTAGATGCAAGACCTTCCCATTTAGTCCAGTTTGCTAAAATGGGTTCTATTTATATGGAAAATGTAATAGGGGTTAAGAATCCGAAAGTAGCGATCGTAAATATCGGAGCAGAAGAGGAAAAGGGAAATGCACTGGTAAAAGAAACATTTCCACTTTTAAAAGAATGTGAAGATATCAATTTTATCGGAAGCATTGAGGCGAGAGAGATTCCACATGGTCAGGCAGATGTAATTGTCTGTGAAGCCTTTGTAGGAAATGTAATTCTGAAACTCTATGAAGGGGTTGGAGGCGTTATGGTCAGTATGATCAAGAAGGGGCTTATGACAACTCTTCGCAGTAAGATCGGAGCACTTTTGATCAAACCTGCATTGAAGGAGACAATGAAGAGCTTTGATGCCAGTGAATATGGCGGAGCGCCATTATTGGGTCTGGAGGGACTTGTGGTAAAAACGCACGGAAGTTCAAAAGCAAAAGAAGTATGCAATTCCATTTTACAATGTGTAACATTTAAAGAACAGAAGATCAACGATCAGATTAGAGAATGTTTCCAGAAAGATGTACAGTAAAATAAAAAA
>JAQYAI010000062.1 GCA_029227655.1 bacterium
GAAGACGACAAGGTAGATAGGGCAGAGGTGGAAGTGCAGTAATGCATGGAGCTGACTGTTACTAATCGGTCGAGGGCATAACCAAGAAGGTAATGGATAGGAAGATGGATGTAGATTGATTCGTATGTGGTTTTGAAGGTATAGAGAATATAAGAGACATCTGCTTAAAGCAGGTGTTTTTTGTTTGCGGCTTTGTGTCGAGGCGCAAAAAGCACAACATGACGTGACAAGATTTACTTGAATAAGCGAGAATAATAGTATATAATGTTATCGTTAATCGAATGAAAACGGGTGAGTACCTACCGCATGCAAGGCTAGTGTTTTGTATGTGGTTTTTTTAATGTATATGAGGGAAGATATGTTTGAGAAAATATTTGATATGGATATATCTGTCGACAGAGTCATTGCGTTTGTAGGAGCAGGTGGTAAGACTACACTGATTCAGAAAATGGCAAGAGAACTCCAGGAAAATGGGAAAAAGGTCATTGTGACAACAACGACACATATGTACAGACCGGATGATACATGGAATGGGATAGAGGTTGCATGTATGCCATGTGAAGAAGAACCGGGAAAGGTGAAAGGGCTTCCAAAAGAAGAATATTTGCAACTGAAGAATAAATGTGATGTATTACTGGTCGAGGCAGATGGATCAAGGCGCAAACCGCTAAAGGTGCCAGCGATGTATGAGCCGGCAATCCCGGAAGACGCAGATCTTGTGATTGGAATGGCTGGAGAGGCGGCTGTTGGGCTTACTCTGGAAGAAGGATGTCACAGACCAGAGCTGGCAGCAAAGCTTCTGGGCGTTTCTGTAGATCATAGAATTGAGAGAAATGATCTAATAAAAATATTAAAAAGTGAACAGGGACAGCGAAAAGAAGTAACTGTAAAATATAAAATGGTAATTGTAGAAAAGAATGGAAACTACTGTTATATTAAAGATGAGGATAGAAAAGTAGGTTTCATTTTACTGGCAGCTGGCAATAGCCGTCGGTTTGGAGGAAACAAACTTTTATACAAAATTGATGAAAAACCCATGTATCGTCATGTAGTAGATGAAATTCGGAACATAGAAAATCAGTCACTTTTTTATAAGAAAATCGTAGTGAGTCAGTATCCGGAAATTCTCCGAGATTTAGAGCAGGAAGATTATATTACTGCCTGGAATCACGAAAGTGAACTTGGAATTTCACACTCGATACAATTGGGAATTGAGGCGGCCAAGGATGCAGATGCGTGGTGTTTTATGGTGGCCGATCAGCCATATATAAAAGGAAAAACATTACAGAATCTGGTGGAAGAATGGGTAAAGAGTGATAAGAAAATAGGGTGTGTCAGCTTTAGAGGACGAAGAGGAAATCCGGTTATCTTTGCAAAAGAATTTTATGAAGAATTTATGCATTTGACAGGTGATGCAGGGGGAAAAATAATTTTACAGAAACATTTAGATGAGGTATTTTATATGGAAATTGTGGATGAGCGTGAGCTGGAAGATATTGACAGAAGGTAATCAGGCTGATTTGAAAGAAAATGGAGGGAAAATGATGCAGGCAATAGATATTGTAAAAGAACAGATGAAAGCGTATGAAGAGCACAAAAATTTTGCAGTAGTTACGATTATAGAAGCTGCTGGTTCCACACCTAGAAGAAATGGGAAAATGATTGTTTTTGAAAATGGAACTTCGAAGGGAACAATTGGTGGAGGAGCAGTAGAATTACTGGCCATCCGCGATGCCGAAAGCTGTATAAAAGAAGGAAAAAATAAGAATTATACTTATAAACTCACTCCAGAAATGGGAATGACATGCGGCGGGGTCGTAAGTGTTCTGATTGAAACATTTATCAATCCTCCATTACTCGTCATGTGCGGAGCAGGCCATGTAGGAGGAGCAGTGCTTAAATTAGCGTCATTTCTGGGATTTGAGACACTTCTGGTGGATGACAGAGAAGAACGCTATATCGCTGATAAAATTGCATTAGCGGACCGGTTTGTTGCCACAGATGATTTTGAGAAGGCACTGAGGGAAATAGATGTTCCAGAGCAGACCTACGTTGTTATTGCGACACATGGACATAAAGGTGACGGGGAAGCGCTTTTCGGAATTCTGCAAAAAAAGGTTGCCTATATCGGAATGATCGGAAGCGTTAGGAAAATCCAGACCGAATTTGAGCTGATGCGAAGCAAAGGGATTTCAGATGAGGAACTATCAGCTGTTTATACACCAATCGGTCTGGATCTGGGAGGAGAAAATCCGGAAGAAATCGCTTTTTCAATCATGGCAGAAATCATGAAAGTAAAGAATGGAAAGAGCGGAAAACATTTAAGGGAAAAAATAAGAAGATGAAAGTATTGATTAAAGGTGCAGGAGATCTCGCTACGGGAATTGCATATGAACTTTGGAAGACAGAAGCAAAGATTATCATGACAGATATTGCAGTTCCGCTTACGGTCAGGAGAATGGTCACATTTTCAAGGGCTGTATACGAAGGGGAATGTCAGGTGGAAGAGGCGAAAGGCTGTCTTGTCCATAATCTGGAAGAAGCTTTGCGGGAAACAGAAGCGGGAAATATTGCTGTCATAGTAGATGAAAAAGCAGAAATCAGAAAAGAATATCAGCCTGATGTTGTGGTAGACGCAATCATGGCAAAAAGGAATACAGGAACACATCTTGCAGATGCGCCATTAGTGATAGGGATTGGACCGGGATTTTTCGCAGGAAAAGATTGTCACTATGTCATAGAGACCAAAAGAGGTGAACACCTCGGAGAAATCATTCGTCATGGATCTGCCATTCCTAAT
Organism: bacterium; assembly: GCA_029227655.1. Lineage (GTDB taxonomy): Bacteria > Bacillota > Clostridia > Lachnospirales > Lachnospiraceae > Allocoprococcus. The sequence continues at coordinate 2,801 of JAQYAI010000062.1, forward strand.
ACGGGAATTCCGGGAAATGTCGGTGGATATACGATTGAAAGGTTGCTGAGGGCTTCGGCGAATGGAGAAATGAAGCCAATAGCGAAAATCGGAGATGTGGTTGAGAAGGGGCAGATTGTTGCATTTACAGGTGATGTTCCAGTGTATGCAGGTCTGACGGGAATTGTCAGGGGGATGCTTCAGGGAGGAGTCATGGTTACGGAAGGAATGAAAATCGGTGATATTGAT
>JAQYAI010000063.1 GCA_029227655.1 bacterium
ACAGAGAATTCTACCCTGTGACCGGGAGTTGGGAAGTAATAGTTCTATTTTGAGGAGAATTTATTGACGCAGAACTTTTGCGCTGATATCATGGTAACATATGGAGGTGAGAGAGGATGCAGATTTTACATATTTGTGAAATTATTTTTGAAAACATTGTAGAGTGGAGTGTTTTGCTCGTCGAATGCATCGGTGTCGTAGTTTTGATGATGACGATCATAAAATGCTTTATCGGATATTGGAAGAAAAATGAACATGTCCGTCTGGAATTGGCAGAGGGAACAGCGCTGGCACTTAGTTTTAAGCTTGGCGGAGAGGTGCTTCGAACATTGATCGTTCGTGAATGGAGCGAACTTTTGATTCTGGGTGCGATTATTGTCCTTAGAAGTGCGATGGCATTTCTGATTCATTGGGAAATTAAAACTGAAAAAAAAGACAATATTTGACAAATGTTAATTTTGGGGATAAGATATTTTTGTTATAGATACAATAATAAAAATTTCGGAGAAACATATATATGATACCTGCAGAAGAAAAGATTGAACGTATGACGACGGTAGCGCGCATGTATTATGAACATGATATGAATCAGAGCCAGATTGCAAAAGCGCTTGGGATTTCCCGTCCTTTGGTCAGCGTTCTTCTGTCAGAGGCAAAGGCCTGTGGAATCGTTACGATTACAATCAATGATATTAATATGAATACAGAGAAGCTGGCAGATTGCCTGAAAAAGCGTTTTTTATTAAAAAATGTAATTCTGGTGCCAGATGAGACAGTGGCAGGAGAGACGAATCTCTCTATAGCAAGAACGGCTTATGGATATTGTTTTGATAAGAAGAATGCAGATAAAAGCGTGGGCATTGGCTGGGGTTCTATGATGGGACATATGGCGGATCTTGTGGCGGGGCTGGAGGATGAAAAGCGGAATAACGGAAGCATCTTTCCGCTTACAGGCGGAATCTCCTCGGTTATCCGTGGTTATCATACGAATGAGATTGTCCGTATCTTTGCCTTGAAGACGGGAAAGACGGCAGATTTTCTGTATGTTCCGGCTCTGTTCGATACAAATATCGAACTGGAACTTGTAAAGCAGACAGAGCCATATATCAATATACAGAATAAATGGAATGAGATGGAGCAGGCAATTGTGTCAATTTCAAATTTTCCGTCTTACCCTGACATGGGTGTAAAGACCATTTATGGAGACTGCCTTATGAAGGAACACGCCGTAGGGAGAATTCTTGCTCATTATTTTGATAAAAACGGAAACATCATTCATCCGAATGAAGACAGCGTTCTGCAGGCATCGATGGAACAGTTAAAAAGGGCACAGGTCATTGCGGTATGTTCGAAACAAGTGAAAGCTGTTGCCATTGTAGGAGCTTTACGACTTGGAGTAATCGATACGCTGATTCTTCCACAGGTTCTTGCAAAACAGTTGGTTGATTTTCATGAATGATTTTGGTGAAAATATATAAAAACAGTCGAAACTTTTGTGTTTTGACTGTTTTTTTTACTAAATTATTGACTAAAAAACAAACATATGTTAAATTTTAATTATGGAAAACAGAATATTTTCTAACATTTGTTAAAAAGAGGTGAGGCAATGATTACAAAAGCTGAATTAATCGTAAGATTCAGAAATGCATGTAAAAGTGTATGTGCCGCAGAAGCGGAACTGACAGACATTGATGCAAAATTTGGTGATGCAGATCATGGATTTACAATGGTCAAGATTTGCAACACGATTGAAGAAGCATTGGATGCCGCAGATGGAAATATCAAAGATACACTGGATGATGCAGCTATGGCAGTCATGCGCCTGAATGGTGGAAGCGCAGTGCCGCTTTGGAATACCTGGTTAGACGGTATGCAGGAAGGAGCACCAGAGAGTGAAGAGATGGATGTTGCAGCATTAAAAGTCATGTTTGCAAGAGCTTTTGAAGAACTTGACGACATGTCAGGTGCCAAAGTAGGAGACAAGACGTTAATGGATACATTGATTCCTGCAACAGAAGCAATTGGTGCCTATGAAGGTGAAAGTGAAGCACAACTGTTTGCAGTAGCTGCAGAAGCTGCAATGGAAGGTGCCGAAAACAGCAAAAATTTTGCTTCAAAGTTTGGACGTGCAAAGAGCTATGGGGCAAAAACAATCGGAACTCCAGATGCAGGTGCAATGTCAATGGCTTATTTCTTTAAGGGATTAGCAGAATAGAAGGAGGTAATTCATATGAAAATGAAGAAATTTATCAACAGCCCTGAAACAGTTACGGATGAGCTTATCGCTGGTCTTGGTCTGGCATATAGTGATATCCTTGATGTAGATGGACATCTGGTCATCAGCAAAGATCTTGAAAATGCAGACCGTGTTACTGTTGTTACATATGGTGGTTCTGGACATGAACCTGCACAGGCTGGTTATGTTGGAAAAGGAATGCTTGATATTCAGGTAGTAGGTGATATTTTTGCAGCACCATCTGGACAGCTCGTATTTGAAGCAATGCAGAAAGCAGACAAAGGTCATGGTGTTTTATTATTGACACTTAATTATGCTGGAGATCAGCTTGCTGGAAAACAGGCTATGAAAATGGCTAAGAAAGCTGGTATGAATGTTCGTCAGGTAATCACAGGCGAAGAGATTCAGTACGATCCAAACGGAGAAGATAACCAGAGAGGTCTTGCAGGTGCCGTAGCTATGTATCATGTTGCAGCAGCTGCAGCGGCCGCTGGAAAATCATTAGATGAAGTTGCAGATATTGCCCAGAGATATGCAGATAACATGGCTTCCGTAACTGTAAAAGTTACAGACGCTACGCATCCACAGAATGGAATGTCATTTGGTGATCTTGGAGAAACAGACCTTATGGAAATCGGTGCCGGACAACACGGAGAAGGCGGCGGAGTTCGTGTTCCAATGATGAATTCGAAAGATACAGTGGCAACAATCGCAAAACCTCTTTCAGAAAAAATTGGTCTTCAGTCTGGGGATAAAGCGTTCGTTATGATCAATGGATGTGGTGCTACAACAATGATGGAAATGCTTGTACTTTATAAAGATACAGTAGAATATCTCAAAGCACAGGGCGTAGAAGTAGTTGGAAATATGGTGGGAGAGATCCTTACAGTTCAGGAAGCTGGCGGTTTCCAGATGAACATTGCAAAATGGGATGATGAAATCGAAGCACTTTGGAATACTCCATGCCATACACCTGTATTCTTTAAGGAGTAGATATTATGGCAGACGCAGTTGGAAATAAAGACGCAAAAAATTATTATTTAGATGTTCCTGTCAGTGATACTGGATTTTTTGCAAAAGGTCTTGGAAATACAGACTGGGGCATGAAGAACAGACTCAGCCGCATCTTTGATCCAAAGTCAGGCAACACGATCATGCTGGCATTTGATCACGGATATATTATGGGACCGACATCAGGTCTGGAACGTCTGGATGTTACAATCGCACCACTTTGTGAATATGCGGATGTATTGATGGGAACAAGAGGAGCAATCCGTGCATGTATCCCACCTACACTCGACAAAGCGGTATGTCTTAGAGCGACACATGATACATCCATTTTCTTTGATGATATGAGTGTGGGATCTGGCATGGCTTTTGATATGGAAGAAGCACTTCGTATGAATGCTTCTGCACTTGCAATCCAGTGTTTCGTTGGTGGAACTGGAGAGAAAGATTCTCTGGAAGCACTTTGTCGTGCAGCAGACGCAGGATATAAATACGGAGTACCGGTCTTAGGGGTTACAGCGGTAGGAAAAGAAATGGAACGTACACCTAGATACTTCAGTACAGCATGCCGTATCCTCGCGGAACTTGGTGCAAGTTTTGTAAAAACATATTACTGTGAAGATTTTGAAAAAGTAGTAGCTTCTTGTCCAGTACCAATCGTTATTGCAGGTGGAAAGAAACTTCCGGAAGCGGATGCACTTGATATGTGTTATAAGGCAATGGCAAGTGGAGCACGCGGTGTAGATATGGGACGTAACGTGTTCCAAAGTGCACATCCGGTAGAAATGATGCTTGCGATCCGCAAAGTAGTTCATGAAGGATTTACAGGCAAGGAAGCTTATGAATTCTATTTAAATGAAACAAATAAATAAAAAGTTCATGACCTGTTGAAAGGAGAACAATTATGGCAGCTGAATATATGCACATTGGGATTCCAATAACAAACCGCAAACCAGGTATGGTTTATAATGAAGGAGCCAAATTCTGGGTAAGTAATGTTGATGATTATGATTACAAGATCGAATACTTAAAATTTGAAGAAGGAACACCGTTCCCAGAAGTAATCCATCGTAACCCACATGTGGCATACAAAGTAGACAATCTTGAAAAATACATTGAAGATGCAGATGAAGTAATCTGTGGACCAATGCCTGCAAACGAAAAAGATCGTCTTGCTTTTGTATGGAAAGATGGGGCGATCCTTGAACTTTACGAAGAAAATTAAATCTTACTAAAAAAGTGGAACTATTCATTCGGGTAGTTCCACTTTTTATCTTTGATTTTAATCATCTTCCTGTGTCATTGTATAGGTCTGCCGTTTTCTTGCCATCTCATCACTTGCAAGGTATTCGTCATAAGTTGTCATCTTGTCGATCATCTTTCCACCTGGCATGATTTCCATGATGCGGTTTGCGGTCGTTTCTACGATCTGATGGTCACGAGAAGAGAAGAGGATGACACCTGGGAATTTCTTCATTCCGTTGTTGAGTGCTGTGATTGCTTCCATGTCTAAGTGGTCCGTAGGTTCATCCATGATCAGGATGTTGGCACCCGAGATCATCAGTTTCGAAAGAAGGCAGCGCACTTTCTCGCCACCGGATAATACTCTGACTTTCTTTACACCGTCTTCGCCGGCAAAAAGCATTCTTCCGAGGAATCCACGTACATAAGTGACATCCTTGATTTCCGAATACTGTGTCAGCCATTCTACGATGGTGTCATCATTGTCGAATTCTTTTCCACTGTCCTTAGGGAAATATGCCTGAGTCGTCGTAACGCCCCATTTATAAGTTCCTTCATCTGGTTCCATTTCTCCGGCAAGAATCTGGAAAAGCGTTGTTTTGGCAAGTTCGTTGCCGCCTACAAAAGCAACTTTGTCATCGCGATTGAGGGTAAATGAAATGTTATCCAGAACCTTTTCGCCATCAATCGTTTTACTGATTCCGTCTACGGTAAGTGCTTCATTTCCGATTTCACGATTTGGCTTGAAATCGATATATGGATATTTACGGCTTGAAGGACGGATTTCTTCGAGCTGGATCTTTTCAAGTGCACGTTTTCTGGATGTTGCCTGGCGTGATTTTGAAGCGTTTGCACTGAAACGGGAAATAAATTCCTGAAGTTCTTTGATCTTTTCTTCTTTTTTCTTATTTGCTTCCTTCATCTGGCGGATGAGCAGCTGGCTGGATTCATACCAGAAGTCATAGTTACCAGCGTAGAGCTGGATCTTGCCGTAGTCGATATCTGCAATCTGTGTACAGACCTTATTTAAGAAATAAC
>JAQYAI010000064.1 GCA_029227655.1 bacterium
ATTCATCCGGGATTTGGATTTTTGTCAGAAAATGAGAAGTTCGCAGAACTGTGTGAGAAATGCAATCTTATATTTATCGGACCACCATCTGGTGTCATCCGGAAAATGGGAAATAAGACCGAGGCAAGAAATACCATGATAAATGCCGGGGTGCGCGTAATTCCAGGATGGAATCAGTCGATTCAGACGGTGGAAGAAGCGAAGCAGATTGCAGAAGAATTAAGATATCCGGTGATTGTAAAGGCAGCACTCGGTGGTGGTGGCAAGGGAATGCGAACCGCATTTTCAGAAGAGGAGATTGAGAACGCATATCTGACCGCAAGAGCAGAGGCGAAAGCTGCATTCGGAGACGATTCGGTATATATGGAACATTTTATCGAGCACCCGCGCCATGTGGAAATTCAGATTCTGGCGGATGCCTACGGGAATGTCATTCACCTGGGGGAACGGGACTGCTCCATTCAGAGAAACCATCAGAAATTTATCGAAGAGGCTCCATGTGCGGCAATCTCTCAGGAGCTTCGGGACCAGATGGGAGCAGAAGCAGTAAAAGCAGCAATTGCGGCTGAATATGTCAATGCAGGAACCATAGAGTTTCTTGTGGAGAATGGGACAGATTTCTATTTTATGGAAATGAATACTAGAATTCAGGTGGAACATCCCGTCACAGAATGGGTGACAGGAATCGATTTGATCAAAGAGCAGATTCGGATTGCTTCCGGTAAGAAACTGTCTTATGAGCAGAAAGATGTTTCGGTTGTAGGTCATGCAATTGAGTGCAGAATCAATGCAGAAAATCCGGAAAAGAATTTCCGCCCTTCACCGGGAAAGATTACAGATCTTTATCTGCCTGGTGGAAAAGGAATCCGCATTGATACGGCAGTTTACAGTGGATATGAAGTTCCGGCCTATTACGATTCGATGCTTGCAAAGCTTATCGTGCACGCAAAGAACCGGACGGAGGCGCTGCGGAAAATGAAAAGCGCGCTCGGGGAAATTATTATCGAAGGAATTGACACAAATGTGGACTACTTATATGAAATGATAAGCAGTATGGAGTAGTAAATGAAATTAATAAATAAATTCAAGAAAAGCTATACACCTCTTGGAGAAGGAAAACAGGAAACAAAACTAGAAGTTCCAGAAGGTCTTTTGAAAAAATGTAATATGTGCAAAGCACCGATCTATACAGATGAAGTCATTGCCAATCACTATATTTGTCCAAAATGTAAGGGCTATTTCAAAATGAATGCCGTAAGGCGCATCGAATCGATTGTGGAAGAAGGTACATTTGAGGCATGGGACGAAGGGCTTGTGACCAGTAATCCACTGAATTACAAAGGATATGTGGAAAAAGTTCAGGAGCTTCAGGAAAAGACAGGATTAGATGAAGCCGTTACGACCGGAAGTGCCTATATCGGTGAAAATAAAGTTGCGCTTGGTGTGTGTGACAGCCGTTTTATGATGGCAAGTATGGGAAGTGTGGTCGGTGAGAAAATTACCCGTATGGTGGAGCGTGCCACGAAGGAAAAGCTTCCTGTCGTTATTTTTGCCTGTTCTGGTGGAGCCAGAATGCAGGAGGGTATTGTTTCGCTGATGCAGATGGCGAAGACATCCGCAGCACTGAAACGCCACAGTGATGCAGGGCTTCTCTATCTTTCTGTTCTTACAGACCCAACGACCGGAGGCGTGACCGCAAGCTTTGCAATGCTTGGAGATATCATTCTCGCAGAGCCAAATGCGCTGATTGGATTTGCAGGTCCAAGAGTCATCGAGCAGACGATTGGACAGAAACTGCCGAAAGGCTTCCAACGTTCAGAGTTTCTGCTGGAGCATGGTTTTATTGACCGGATTGTTCCAAGAGAACAGATGAAGGACACCCTAAAATCTATCCTGGATATGCATCGAGTGAAAGGCATTTTACCAGAAACAGTGAAGCCAATGGACGAAAAGAAGTCCGCAAAGAAGCTTGACGCATGGGAACGAGTACAGATTTCCAGATGCAAAGACCGACCAGTAGGAGGTGACTATATCGAGCGCCTTGTAGAAAACTTTGTAGAATTTCACGGAGACCGTTATTTCTCAGATGATAAAGCAATTGTGGGCGGTATCGGTCTATATAAAGGGATGCCGGTCACAGTCATTGCCCAGTGCAAGGGAAAAGGAACGAAGGAAAATATTCTTCGTAATTTTGGAATGCCATCACCGGATGGCTATCGAAAAGCGCTCCGTCTGATGAAACAGGCAGAAAAGTTTCATCGCCCTATTATCTGTTTTGTGGATACTCCGGGAGCCTTCTGTGGTCTGGAAGCAGAAGAACGGGGACAGGGAGAAGCGATTGCGCGGAATCTTTTTGAAATGTCGGGAATAGAGGCCCCAATTTTCACGCTGGTAATTGGAGAAGGCGGAAGTGGCGGTGCACTTGCAATGGCAGTGGCGGATGAAGTGTGGATGCTAAGCAGCTCTGTATACTCTATTTTGTCACCAGAAGGCTATGCGTCTATTTTGTGGAAAGACAGTTCAAAGGCAAAAGAGGCAGCAGAGGTCATGAAAATGACAGCGGCCGATTTGTATGAAATGAAGATCATTGATGGCGTGATCGAAGAACCAGAAAATTATACAGA
>JAQYAI010000065.1 GCA_029227655.1 bacterium
GTGGATCAATATTTTCGATAAAACATACGGTAATCATATTTCCATCTGCATCACGTACAACTTCTAATTCAAGTTCTTCCCATCCAAGGATGGATTCTTCAACGAGAACTTGTCCAACCAGGCTGGCCTGAAGACCTCTTGCACATACTGTCTTTAATTCATCCACATTATATACGAGTCCGCCGCCGGCACCGCCCATGGTGTATGCCGGACGAAGTACGACCGGATAACCTAATTTTTCAGCAATTGCAAGTGCTTCGTCTACCGAGTAAGCAACCTCACTTCTTGCCATCTCAATTCCAAGGCTTTCCATTGTTTTCTTAAATTCGATACGGTCTTCACCGCGCTCAATGGCATCGACCTGTACACCGATTACTTCTACATTATATTTATCAAGAATACCAGCTTTCGCAAGTTCTGAACAAAGATTAAGACCTGACTGCCCGCCCAAATTCGGCAGTAATGCATCTGGTCTTTCTTTCGCGATAATCTGTTCAATTCTCTCTACATTAAGTGGTTCAATATAAGTAACATCTGCAATTTCAGGGTCTGTCATAATTGTCGCCGGGTTTGAATTAACCAGTACAATTTCATAACCAAGATTTCGAAGCGCCTTGCACGCCTGAGTTCCAGAATAATCAAATTCACAAGCCTGACCAATGATGATAGGGCCTGAACCTATAATCAATACTTTGTGAATATCTTTTCTTTGGGACATATGCTTTTCCTCCTCATGCTTATCTTTCTTTACAAGTCTCGTAACATTATACACGAACCATCTTCTGGTTGCAATAAAATTTTTACCTTTTTTTAATGTTTTATTTTGTCTGTTTCTTAACAAAATAATGCCGGATTCAAAGCATAAAAGATTATGCTTTGATCCCAGCATCAGATTATAAATTATTTTCTATCTTTCAATTCTATATAATCTCTATATGGAGCAAGCGGATTATAGGCAGGCCGAATGATCTTATCAACATTGCGGAGCTCTTCCAATCGATGTGCACTCCAGCCAACAATTCGTGCTGTCGCAAAAATCGGAGTATAAAGCTGTTCTGGAATTCCAAGCATAGAATAGACAAGCCCACTGTAGAAATCTACATTGGCATTTACACCCTTATACATCTTTCTCCTTTCTGCAATAATCTCCGGTGCCATCTTTTCCACTTTCTCATATAAGGCATATTCTTCCATGCATCCCTTCTCTTTCGCAAGCTGTTTTACAAACTTTTTGAAAATCTCAGCACGAGGGTCGGAAACAGAATAGATGGCGTGACCCATTCCATAAATTAGACCTTTTTTATCAAAACGCTCTTTATTTAAAACACCTTCCAGATAAGCACGGACTTCCTCATCATCTTCCCAGTCCTTCACTTCCTGCTTCATATCAGCGAACATCTGTGTGACCTTAATATTTGCTCCACCGTGCTTTGGACCTTTTAAAGAAGCCATTGCCGCCGCAATTGTCGAATAAGTATCTGTTCCTGATGACGTAACAACATGAGTCGTAAACGTAGAGTTGTTACCGCCCCCATGATCCATATGGAGAACAAGCGCCATATCAAGAATTCTGGCTTCCAGCTTCGTGTATTTACGGTCTTCTCTCAGCATCATCAGAATATTTTCAGCAACTGATTTATCCGGATCAGGTGCATAAATAAACAAATCTTCCCCCTGGCGGTAGTTATATGCCTGATAACCGTATACCATCAACATTGGAAACTGGCTGATCAGATTCAGACACTGACGCAAAACATTTGGAATGCTGGTATCATCTGCCTTCTCATCATAGGTATAAAGACTTAAAATAGAACGGGATAAGCTGTTCATCATATCCTTACTAGGTGCTTTCATAATAACATCACGTACAAATGTTGGTGGCAGTGTACGTCTTTCTGCCAGAAGTCTTTCAAAATCATGAAGCTGCTGTTCTGTCGGAAGATCTCCGAAGAGAAGCAGATATGCCACCTCCTCAAATCCACTGTGCTTTGCCTCGAGGAAGCCTTTTACAAGATCTTTGATATTATATCCTCGATAATAGAGATTTCCTTTACAAGGAACTTCTTCTCCATTCACGATCTTCTTGGCGCAAACATCGGAAATGTTCGTAAGACCGGCAAGTACCCCTTTACCATTCACATCGCGCAGTCCACGTTTCACTTCATACTTTGTATATAGTTCTTTATCAATTTCGTTGGCCTGGTTACATAACTCTGCTAATTCTAAAATTTCCGGTGTGATATCAAATAATGTTCTGTCTACTGCATTCGCCATTGGCATTCCTCCTTGTTCCGCTGTATATTTTTTCCAATTATACTGAATAGAGGAAATAAACACAATAAAATAAATATTAATTTTTAATTACATCTTCAAATTTTGCGTTCGTTACCTTCTGAAAATCGAATGGAGACAACTGGATCTGCATGCCAATCTTCCCGCCACTGATATATATTTTCTCCTGATTACAGGCTGTCTCCTGAATAACTGTCGGATATTTCTTTTTCATTCCGATCGCAGTACACCCACCCCGGACATAACCGGTCACCTGCGTAAGGTTCTTGAGTGGCAACATTTCCAGCGATTTTTCTCCTACCGCTTTGGCTGCCTTCTTAAAATTAATCTCCTCTTCAATCGGAATCACAAAGACATAATATCCCCCTGTCTTTCCGACAGTGACCAGCGTTTTATATACATATTCATGATCGCAGCCTAAAATATCGGCTGTCTGGATCCCATCAATAAATTCCTCACACTCATAGGTCATATATTCAAAAGGAATTTTCTCTTTCTCCAGAATCCTCATTGCATTTGTTTTAAGTTCTTTCTTACTCATTTTTTATCCTATATAATAATCCATCAAAATCATTGTCATGAATCCAAACAGTAAGGCATATGTAGCCTGCCGTTCATATCCATGACTGTGTGTCTCTGGTATCATTTCATCACTCACAACATAAATCATAGTTCCGCCCGCAAAAGCAAGTATAAATGGAAGAATTACCATCGATATACTGACTGTGCCATATCCGATCATTGTACCAACAATCTCAACAAATCCAGTAAAGCATGCGATAATGAATACTCTTATCTTTGGAACTCCCGCAATAATCATTGGCGATACAATGATCATTCCTTCCGGAATATTCTGAAGTGCGATTCCAAGTGCCACTGTAATAGCATTTCCCACATTTTCTGTACCAAAACTTACTCCTGCTGCGATTCCTTCTGGTAAATTATGAATCGCGATTGCCATCACAAACAGCATGACTTTGTTCAACTGATTCTGTTTATTAGAGTGTGCTTCCTGATCCATTCCTGTAATATGATGAAGATGTGGTGTCACTTTATCCGCAAAAGTCAAAAAAACAGCTCCTGTAAGTATTCCCGCAAGTGTAACCCAGACATTTCCTTCATCTAAAGATGGAATGATTAGTCCAAGAATTGCTGCACCAAGCATGATTCCTGCCGCGTATCCGAGAACAATATCATTGAACTCATGCGGAATTTTCTGAAATACAAATCCCAAAAGTACACCGAAAATCGTTGCCCCTCCAACACCTAAAGCTGTAAGTATTGCCAGCTGCATCAAATCCCCTCCTTTACAATTTTCTTACTACATTATATCCAAAATGAGTTCTGGTGTATAGAGTTATTTGCTTTACATATTCTTTCACATTACAGTAGATTTTTAATATCATATATAAAATACTTATTATATATCCATATTAGAGTTTAATCAAATGAAGGAGGTCTAACAAATGGAATTATGTAACTATCCATGTCCAAATAAAACCCGCTATTACGAAATTGAAGCCATCCAGATTCCAATCGTTTATAACAAATATGGAGATCACGACCCCAACGGTCTTTTATACGTTTTAAAAAAAGATGCCACACGCATCAAAGAAAATGCAC
>JAQYAI010000066.1 GCA_029227655.1 bacterium
CTCATTGATAAACATAATAATATACCTCCATATTATATTTGATTACTATTTTTTAGACTGCTTCGGGAACGTACTTGTAATATGCCATCTTGGCAGTGTACCACTTTAATACATAACCATAAGACCGGGAAGTGTATCTCAGCCTCTGGAACTCTTCCAGCAGAGAACCGTCTTCATCATAGGCACGGATCTCGGACTCCATGACTTTATAAGTCAACCCGTGGTTCTGATGAGCAAGATAATTCTTGCTGACAACAACATCAAAGTCGGGATTATCCTTGCGCGCCAGAGTTACCTTGTAGTACATATCAGAGCCATAGCAAGCTGCGGCCTTTACTTCTCTCATGCTCAGAACGATCTTTCTCTCAATAACATTAATTTTCATATTTGTTTCCTCCATAATTTTGATTTTGTTTTTCAGAGGTGTTTGCCTCTGTTCTTTATGAGCCCATTATATCTCCCTGCATTCTCATTCTTGTCTCGTTAAATGTACTAGTTTTGTTTAGACGTATTGTACCTAAAAAATATATTTCAAGTTTTTTTCGGCGCAAAAATGCAGTAGATATGTTTGGACTTCATATTCGAAATCCATATTTTCTTTTAAAAACAGATGCTAAAAATCAATCAATATTTTGTGTGATTCCATATCTGTTCTTTACGCCACCATTGTACCCGTGTTGCCATCCCATCTTATACATTTAATTGCATCAAATTAATTAGATGTACTATATCAAAAAATATTTTTTAATAAGTTTCAATTTATACTGTATTGATAGCAATAGTTGTGTATTCGACGCATTTTTGTGGGCATACCCATCAGAAAGGGCAAAAATTTGTATTCCAGAGGTAACACTTAATAATGCGGATCACCATTGTTGATGCTGACAAGCTGACTACTAAACATGTATATGACAGTCCTTAAGACAAAAAAGGTCCGAGACTTGTTTGAGAGTCGTTCAAATCAAGTCTCGGGCTGTAGTCAAAGCTGTTATGAAGTTGTGTAAATTCTGCTTTAATTGTTGCAATCTATTGCCTCATGGCTGCAAATATGATATAATATATGGGCCGACGGTCTCGGCCTATTTGACCTTCGGCCCAGAGAATATCCCGTTTTTTCTGATTTTTCCGATTCGTTTAATCTTATCGTATTTATCAAAAGAAATGTGCTAGTTTTACTTAATAATAGTTTGAAATACACATTTCAACAAAGAGTCGATTTGAGAAATAATTAGGCCGGTTCTCCAAAACCGTAGGCTCAGGGTTCAAGTCCTTGTGCCCCTGCCAAATTAGAACCGTTATTAGGATACAGAAACTGTGTCCTAATATGGTTCTTTTTTGATTTATAGACATTTATTTGGCTACAATAAGTAATAAAAACCGTCAGCAAAGGTGTATTTCCTCTGCTGACGGTGTTTTTGTTATAAAGTTATCGTGGCATTCGTGGGTAATCGTGGCATTTATGGGATATCGTGACATTATTGATTTTAGAATAATAATGCAGTATACTTAATAAAAACTGCGAGGTGAGCATTGTGACAGAAACCAAGGAAAAGAAATATATATGCGATGATGCTCAACTATTAGATGAGTGGGATTGGAGCAAAAATAATGAATTAGATTTGTTTCCAAATAATCTGCTTAGAGGTTCACATAAAAAGGCTTGGTGGAGATGTGCAAATGGTCATTCTTATGAACTTTCAGTTAGAGATCGTGCTGGACTTAAGAATGGATGCCCTATTTGCTCTGGTCAAATGATTGTTTCTGGACTCAATGATTTTGCAACAAGGTATCCGGAACTGGCCAAAGAATGGCATCCTACTCTAAATGGGACAGTAACACCATCGGAAATTGCGCCGAGATCTAACAAAAAGTTCTATTGGATATGTGAAAAAGGACATACCTACGATGCCACTGTGGATAAAAGGACGACAGGTCAAGGCTGCCCTTTTTGCGCAAATAGAAGATTGCTGTTAGGATTTAATGATCTCAAAACAAGATGCCCGGAGGCTGCTGAAGATTGGGATTATGAGCTGAACAAAGGTGTCCCAGAAGACTATAAATATTGTTCCAATATACCTGCACATTGGAAATGCAATAGATGTGGGAACAAATGGGAATCCCGTATTAAAGATCGTGTAAAAGCGAAATATGGATGCAAGAGTTGCGCTAAGATTGCAGGGGCTCAGTCAAAATCTACGACACATGCATCACGGACTGGTGGTATCCAGAATCCCTTACTGCTTGCAGAATGGGATTACGAGAGGAATGAGGCACTTCCTTCACAACATTCTCCCCAAAGCAATAAATATGCTTATTGGATATGTTCAAAATGTGGATATCGCTACAGATCGAAGATTAGTAATCGTTCAAATGGGAAAAAATGTGCGTGTTGCTCCAATAAAGTCGTTTTACCCGGTATCAATGATCTTGCAACGACCCATCCACAACTTGCAAAAGAATGGCATCCTACGAAGAATATGCCATTAACACCGGAGCAAGTAACCTACGGAAAAGGAAAAAAAGTCTGGTGGGTTTGTTCGGAGGGACATGAATATCAGGCAACGATTCTCCACAGAGCTTCAGGAGGAACAAATTGCCCAATTTGTAATTCTGGCCGTCAAACTTCCTTCGCTGAGCAGGCTGTCTATTATTATGTTCAAAAAGTGTTTCCAGATGCCATCAATAGATATACAGATATTTTCGATAAAGGGATGGAGCTTGATATTTATATCCCGTCTATGAAACTTGGTATTGAATACGATGGGATGGCATGGCACAAGGCGGACAAGCTATCCAGAGAAAAGAAAAAGTATAG
The DNA here is from genome assembly GCA_029227655.1 of bacterium. Classification (GTDB taxonomy): domain Bacteria; phylum Bacillota; class Clostridia; order Lachnospirales; family Lachnospiraceae; genus Allocoprococcus. The sequence goes on from JAQYAI010000066.1 coordinate 2,816, forward strand.
TATTTGCAAAGAAAATGGGATACGGCTATTGCGATTAATGGAAAAACCACCGGAAAACGGTATTCTAACAACTGCGGATGAGAGCTTAACCATTGAGGATGGTCCAATGTACGAAAAGAAGCATCTTGCAAAAGTTATCCGCTTCTTGCTGGATAGAATTGATCCAGAATCAAATCCACTGACTAGAAAGAAGCCTATCTTTCATAGTAGGGTAGATATTAACCTGGATCGAGATGAAGCCGAGATACGAAAATACATGACAACAATAAAAGAGGGATCATTTGGAGATATTTATCCGGAGTTGGCCAGAGATTGGCATCCAGATAGAAACGGAGATATAACACCGTATAAAGTAAAGCCGCATTCAAATATTATGGTTTGGTGGGTATGCCCTCAATGTGGAAATGAATACTTTGCAACTGTTGGCCATCGTACATCTGGTTCGGGGTGTCCTGAATGCGGAAGAATGAAAAGCATTAAAAGCAGAAGTAAGCGTGTTAACATGGTCGATTGCAAAACACAAAAGGTTCTTACTACATTTGATTCAGCGGCTGAAGCGTCTAGGCAAATGAAGATTAGCCGCGGAAATATTTACTCCGTTCTGCATGGAAAAAGAACGCACGCGGGAGGCTATTTCTGGCAGTATGAAGAAACTGATGGAGATAGTATTGACTGATACATGTTTTCTGAGGTTCTTTTGGTTTATCCCCTGAGGCGGATTAACCCTCATTATCTGGTGAACAAAGAATACCATCTAGGTGAACCCCTTAATTGTAATTGAACCCACTAAAATAGAAAATGAACCCCCTCATTTTACAAGGGGGTTCACCGCAAAATCTCCCATTCCGATTTTGTATCCTAATTATAGCCATTTGCCAAAATCGGCAAGCTTCGGTAGAAGCTTGCCGATTTTACTTATTCACGATTCACGCTTCACCAAGGCAACACCGCACAATGGCATCTGCGGGCTTCGGCGGATCGTTTGCCCCATTATGCGTGATTCCATTTGACCTTGGGGCGGAATTTTGGAAAGCAGGCAAGATTTATAAATTTGCCTGCGAAAGAGCATAATGGCAACACCGCTTAGGTGGGAGCTGCAGGCTTCGGCGGATCTTTTGCCCCAATCGTGCAGTATGAAAAATGGGAAATACATCCAGTATTCCCGCATTTTTCATACTTTCGCTTGTGTCAAAA
>JAQYAI010000067.1 GCA_029227655.1 bacterium
ACATTTTCTTCTGTTCCAAAGACAGACTCTAATGCCTTGGCATCATTTGCTTCCACAAATGCCTGAGCGGCTTCCTTTACTGCCGCCTCATCTTCTGCAGTAAATTCCACGCCATAATCATCCATATAACTTTCGAGTACATACATTGTTTCCAGTGTATTTAATATACCGTTCTTCACACTGTCTTCATATGTCATGTCGCCGTCCACTGCGAGGCTCCACATATCTTCCCCATAATAGCTCATATAATATGTTTCATACTGAGCCTGTTCATATCTTGCAAAAAATTCTGCCAATCCTGCACTAATCTGTGTATCGCCAAATTCAGCTACAATCTCTTCTCCGGTTAAATTACTGTCTCCACTACATCCTGTTACAGATACTGCCATCATTGCAGCAGCCATAGCAAGAGAAACGATTTTCTTTCTCATTTAAATTAACTCCTCCTTACTGTTACCAGCACACGGGGCTACCCATGCACTTTCACAGTATAACTCTTTTTTTATTTGCCTGCAATTGTTTTCACAAAAAATGCACATTAGTTTTTTGAAAGCGAAAGAATATCTTCAATAACTGCAGCTACCTGCTCAATCACCTGATCATCTGTTTCTTTTTTTATTTTACGCAGCTTCCGATACTGAAAATATGGAACCACCTCTGCTTTAAAAGCAAGTGCACCCTTATGTTTTTTCAATAATGCTGGAATTGCTGCAACATTTACATTTGCTTTTTCATACATTGTGAAAATATAATCGTCACCTTTTTGTTCGATTGCCGTAATGTATGCTTTGTTTGCCAGAGCCTTGAGTTGTGCGATCTTAAGAAGCTGCTGCACTTTCTTTGGCGGCTCTCCAAAACGGTCAATCAGTTCTTCCAGCATATCATCCCGCTCTTCCTCTGTCTCGATAGCAGCAATTCTCTTGTAAATGTCAAGTTTCTGATATTCATTCGGAATATAAGAATTGGGAATATACGCATCGATATTGATATCCACTGTTGTCGCATAAACCTCTTCCGGAAGCTCGCCTTTTAAGTGTTTGACTGCCTCATTGAGCATCTTACAATAAAGATCATATCCTACGGCTTCCATGTGTCCATGCTGTTCTTCTCCCAGAAGATTTCCTGCACCACGTATTTCCAGATCCCGCATTGCAATCTTCACACCAGATCCAAGATCTGTGAACTCACGGATGGCTGCAAGCCTTTTCTCTGCCACTTCTTTCAAAAGCTTATCTCTTCGATAAAGCAGGAACGCATATGCCATTCGGTTCGACCGTCCCACTCGTCCCCGGAGCTGATAAAGCTGGGAAAGTCCCATGCGGTCAGAGTCATGAATAATAATTGTATTCGCATTGGAAATATCAAGCCCCGTCTCAATGATTGTTGTTGAAACCAGTACATCTATTTCCCCATTGATAAAATCATACATGATATTTTCCAGCTGACGCTCACTCATCTGCCCATGTGCAAACGCTACCGTTGCATCAGGCACCAGTTTCTGAATCTTGTCTGCAATTTCAGCGATATCTTTTACACGGTTATATACATAATAGACCTGCCCCTGTCTTGAAAGCTCACGTTCGATCGCCTCCCGGACCATTTCATCATTATATTCCATTACATAAGTCTGAATTGGCATTCTGTCGATCGGTGCCTCCTCCAATACACTCATATCCCGGATTCCAATCAGGCTCATGTGCAGTGTTCTTGGAATCGGAGTTGCAGTCAATGTCAGAACATCTACATTTTCTTTCAGTTTTTTAATCTTTTCTTTGTGCTGGACACCAAATCTCTGTTCCTCATCTATAATCAGAAGACCAAGGTCTTTAAACTGCACATCCTTGCTGAGAACGCGATGCGTCCCGATCACAATATCTACCAGACCTTTGGTAAGATCATCCAGTGTCTTTTTCTGTTCGGCCGCTGTGCGGAATCTACAGAGCAGATCGACCCTTACAGGGAATTCTTTCATACGCTGGACAAAGGTATTGTAATGCTGCTGCGCCAGTATTGTCGTTGGAACCAGATACACTACCTGTTTATTTTCCTGAACCGCCTTAAATGCTGCTCGAATTGCAATTTCCGTCTTTCCAAATCCAACATCACCACAAATCAGACGGTCCATGATCTTAGTGCTTTCCATATCTCTCTTTGTGGCTTCAATGGCTGCAATCTGATCTTCCGTCTCCTCAAATGGAAACATTTCTTCAAATTCCCGCTGCCACACTGTATCCTGTTCATACACAAAGCCTTGCTTTTCCTGACGCTTTGCGTATAATTCCACCAAATCTTTCGCGATTTCCTGAACAGCACCGCGCACGCGCTTTTTGGTGCGTCCCCATTCTTGTCCTCCAAGTTTATTAAGCTTTGGCTTTTTGGCATCTGCCGAAGCATATTTTTGAATCAAATCCATCTGGGTCGCCAGAATATAAAGATTTCCATTATCTGCATAGGAAATCTTCATGTAATCCTTCACCACATGATCCACTTCTATTTTTTCTATTCCCCGATAAATTCCAACACCATGATTCTCATGTACGACATAATCCCCTGGTTTAAGGTCCGAGAAGTTCTGAATTTTCTGGCCTTCGTAAGTTTTTCGTTTCTTTTTCTTGCGATTTTTTCCAAAAATATCTGTCTCCGAAATGACCATGAACCGAATCATTGGATATTCGTAACCATTTTCCACATGACCATAACAGACCATGATTTCACCCGGTTCTACTTCCCGTTCCAACGTATCACTATAAAAGCTACTGAGTCCATAATCGCGCAGATCTTCTGCCAGTCTCTTTGCCCTTGTTCGTGATCCAGAAAGAAGCACCACTCGATAAGCATTCCGTTTCAGGCGTTTCAGATCATGGCACAACATATCAAAACTACTATTATATGGATTCACACTTTTTACCTGCAAATGATGCACTTCATTTACGATAAAAGGTTTGCATTTTGTATCTAAGGTAGAGAAACCTATCATTCGATAATTGTTCAGTTTCTTTACAATCGTCTCAGCAGTAAAGAACTCAGGAGTCATCTGCAAATCCCGCTTCTCATATGCGCTCGTGACTTCCTCTTCGACTTTTTTTCCTTTTTCGAAAACCCGCGCAGGTTCATCAAGAAATACTATTGTTTTCTTTATATCGAAATAATCTATAAAAGATATGTTTTTATTTTCTCCTTCACACTCATCACCTGGATAGAGCGATATTTCCGTCAGATTTTCCACGGAACGCTGGCTGTCCACATCAAAGGTGCGAATAGAATCAATCTCATCCCCCCAGAATTCAATTCGGACCGGAAGTTCCTCTGTCAAAGGATAAATATCAATAATTCCTCCTCGAACTGCGAACTGCCCAGGACCTTCCACCTGGACCTCCCTTGCATAACCAAGCTTTGCAATTTTCCCCACCAGCTCATCAAAATCTAAGGTCTCACCGCTTTCAAGCGTCAGGATCTGACTTTTCATATTCTGTGGTGGAATCATGGAATCCATAAATCCATCAAACGTAGTAATGACCGCAACATTTTCTTCTTTTTCCATCAACATCTGAAGTGCTTCTATTCGCTGTTTTACCAGCTGCTTCCCATGTATATCTGCATGGTAGAATAGCAGATCCTTCGCCGGATAATAGCACACATTTTCCTGCAGGAACCGGTACTCTTCGTACATTTTCTTCGCTTTTTCTTCATCAGAAAGAACGATGACTGTACGCTGGCAGCCATCGCTAAGGGCATAAATCATATGTGTCTTTTGGGATGTCACACATCCTGTCAGTAATGTCATCCCGGTCTTTTTCAAACATTTCTTTTGTATCTCTTCAAATTCTGCCAATTCTAAGAGCGGAGAAGTAAATGCTTTCATTTCTTTTTACACCTTATTCCTTCTTTTTCTTGTTGAATTCATTCATTGCCTGATCTATTTCACCCTGCACAATAAGAGCGGCTGCCGTTATTGCATTCTGATATCCCTCTTCCATTACTGCACGTTCTGCCTTTGAGAATTTCCCAAGGACATAATCAGCAAGATCATAGTCCTTTGGCTTTTCTCCAACGCCCACTTTAATTCTTGGGAATTCAGAAGAACCGAGATGGGAAATAATACTCTTGATTCCATTGTGGCCTCCTGCACTTCCTTTTTTGCGGATGCGAAGCTGTCCCACATCAAGACTCACATCATCATAAATGATCAAAAGTTCATCTTCCGGCATAATCTTATAGAAATCTACAAGACTCCATACACTCTCACCACTCAAGTTCATATAAGTCTGCGGCTTGGCAAGAATTACTTTACATCCTTCGATGATTCCTTTCCCCACGTATGCTCTATGTTTTTTCGTATCCACAGATATATTATATTTTTCCGCAATTGCATCTATCACATCAAATCCAACATTATGTCTTGTCCCTTCGTACTGCTTGTCTGGATTCCCCAGTCCCACAATTATAAACATCTTTCTCACCTCTGCTATTTTCTCTTACCCATTCTACTAAATGTCCTCCATTTTGTCACGTATAAGCGGTCATAATTTTCCTGCAATTTTCATATATTATTTTAAGCAGAAAACCAGTATTTCAGCCATTTCGTTCTGCACGATTCACGATACCAGGAGGGTTCCATGAGTTCTAAAACAAAAATTGTTGTACTTCATATGAAAGAAATTATCTATACGGTCGTCATTGCACTGTTGATCACATTACTTATCGGTCTGTTCTTTTTTATGTTTTCTTCCAGGACCTCCCCGTCCGATTCCAAAAAACAGTGTTACACGCCAGGTGTCTATTCTGCCCCGATTACTTTAAATAACGCGGAGCTTTCCGTTGAAGTGTCTGTCGACGAAGACAGTATCCAGTCTGTCCGTGTCAGTAATCTGGATGAAGCAATCACGACCATGTACCCACTTCTTCAACCTACCATTGAAGATTTATCAGAACAGATCTGTCAGGTACAGTCTCTGGATGAAATTGAATTATCCAAAGATACCCCATATACCTCCCGCCTTCTACTGAACGCAATCGAGACCGCGCTCTCACAAGCCGTGATCAAATAATATTTTGCAAATGTAAAAAGTCGTAGCATCAAAAACTACGACTTTTTTTGTCAATAAAAAATAAGTACGATTCTTCCTTCAGAATTAGCCTTCCACGATCAGATACTGTCCATTAGGTAAAGCAAATACTTCTGATGCGTCTTCCAGCTCATCATCGCTCATTCCATCCACATCAGCACCGCTTTCATCAAAATATTCACGTACTTCTTTTAATGAATCAACGATTACAGCCATACAGTCTTCCAAAAATGCTTCTGCTTCTTCAAGATTCTCTGCTACTGGTTCATCAAACAACTGTCCCTGATTTTTTAAGAATGTGCGCAGACATACTTCGTCATACTCATACATATCGACATCCTCCCTTGCCTCATTTTCTAGTAAGCTTCCCAGCTTCTAATAAAATCCTGTTATTATAATATTACGAACCATAGCAAATTTCAATATTTTTATTTATGAGAGATATTTTCTCATGGATTTCAGCGCATTTTTTTCCAGACGGCTCACCTGCGCCTGGGAAATATTGATTTCTTCCGCCACCTCCATCTGCGTCTTCCCTTCAAAAAACCGAAGCTTAATAATGTATTTTTCTCTTTCACTTAAAAGATTCATCGCCGCCTGCAGTGCAAGATGTTCTACCCATGTCTCTTCTTTATTTTTTTTATCACTCACCTGGTCCATAACATACAGGGCATCTCCACTCTCATTATAGACTGGCTCCTGAAGACTCATTGGACTTTGAATGGCATCGAGTGCATACACAATATCTTCTTTTGGAATGCCGATTTCATCAGAAATCTCCTGAATCGTAGGTTCTTTCATATTTTTCTTTCGATAGGATTCTTTGGCATAAATTGCTTTATATGCCACGTCACGCAGTGACCGGCTCACCCGTATAGAATTATTATCCCTCATATATCTTCGGATTTCCCCTACGATCATAGGGACAGCATAAGTGGAGAATTTCACTTCCAGATCCGGGTTAAAGTTGTTGATCGCCTTAATCAGCCCCACACAGCCAATTTGGAACAGATCGTCGGGATTCTCACTGCTTGCTCCAAAGCGCTTCATAACACTTAACACCAGTCTCAGATTACCTTTGATATATAATTCCTTTGCCTCTTCATCTCCCTGCTTGATTCTCTCGAACAACTCCCGCCTTTCATCATCATCAAGGAGTCTGAGTTTCGAAGTATTCACACCACAAATTTCTACTTTGTTCAATGTCATTCAAACCTCCTACTGCATTTGCTAGTAGAATTTTTTCCAAATGAGTTTCGATTATGCAAATTTATGAACAAATTATAAAATTTTATCCCCTTGACATTCTTTCTATTCTTACTATGATATACTGAATATATAAAATACTGAAATATTTATAAGGAGTTGATTAAATGAAATTAACATTTATCGGAGCGGCTCATGAAGTGACCGGAAGCTGCCATTATTTAGAAGCCTGCGGCAAAAGAATTTTAATTGACTGTGGACTTGAACAGGGACCGGACCTGTATGAAAATCAGGAACTTCCAGCTTTGCCATCTGATATTGATTATTTACTTCTTACCCATGCACACATTGATCATTCCGGCAGAATTCCATTACTTGTCAAAAATGGATTTCAAGGGGATATCATCTGTACATTTGCCACTTCTGATCTATGTAGTATTATGTTACGTGATAGTGCCCATATTCAAGAATCTGAAGCAGAGTGGCGCAATCGAAAAGCCCGCCGTTCTGGTGCTGAGCTATACGAACCACTGTACACCATGGCTGACGCAGAAGCTGCTGTAGCCCTTTTAGCACCTATCGATTACAGACAGCGTATTACTTTATGCGAAGGTATTGAAGTCCGCTTTACCGATGTTGGGCATTTATTAGGATCTGCCTGTATCGAAATCTGGATCAAAGAAGATGGAATTGAAAAGAAAATTGTCTTTTCTGGAGATGTCGGTAACACAGATCAGCCAATTTTAAAAGACCCACAGTCTGTAGATGAAGCCGATTATCTTGTCATTGAATCTACATACGGAAACCGGATCCATTCTGCCGAACGTCCGGACTATATTGGTGATCTGGTAAAAATTCTCAGAGAAACCTTTGACAAACAGGGAAATGTTGTCATTCCATCCTTTGCAGTCGGAAGAACCCAGGAATTACTTTATTTCTTCCGTCACATTAAAGAACATAATCTTCTTCCTGAATATCCGAATTTCGAAGTATATGTAGACAGTCCGTTGGCGATTGAATCTACCAAGGTCTTCCAGAAGAATACCCAGTCCTGCTTTGACGAAGAAGCAACAGCACTCATCAATCAAGGTATTAACCCTCTGATTTTCCCAGGACTTAAGACTTCTGTCACCAGCGAAGACTCAAGAATGATCAACTTCGACGAGAAGCCTAAAGTCATCCTTTCCGCTTCCGGTATGTGTGAAGCCGGACGAATCCGTCATCATCTGAAACACAATCTCTGGAGAAAGGAATGTACGATTCTATTCGTAGGATATCAGGCTGTGGGAACCCTGGGGCGCAAATTGGTAGAAGGTACTGATTATGTAAAGCTTTTTGGTGAAAATATTGAAGTGAATGCCCGCATCGCAATTCTCGCCGGAATCAGCGGACATGCAGATATGAATGGTCTGTTAGACTGGATCGATCATTTTCAAAAGAAACCTTCCCATGTATTCGTTGTACATGGTGATGATACAGTCACCGAAGATTTTGCTCATACAGTTACAGAGCGATTTGGTATTCCTGCGTTCGCACCATTTTCAGGCGGCTGTGTGGATCTCGCCACAGACACGATTTTAAATCCAGGTCTTAAGATTCCAAAACAGGCAGCAATCAAACCTGCCCGTGCCCGTGCTAATGCTGCTTTTGGCAGAGTAGTTGCTGCTGCTAAGCACTTAATGGAAGTTGTATTAAAGAACGAAGGTCTGGCAAATAAAGATCTGGCAAAATTCGAATCTCAGATTCAGAATCTTGCCGACAAGTGGGATCGTTAAGGAGTTACTCCTTAACGATCTATCTCTTTTTTCAGTCTCTGCATGATCTTCTTTTCAAGCCTTGAGATATAGGACTGTGAAATTCCCAAAAGATCTGCCACTTCTTTCTGTGTTTTCTCTTCGCCATCCGCAGTTCCGATTCCAAACCGCATCTGAACAATCATTTTTTCCCGTCCCGGAAGACGATTTACCGCCTTTATTAATCCATTGTATTCCGCTTCCGTTTCCATATCTCTGGAAATAGTATCCTCTTCCGTTCCCAGAATATCGGAGAGCAATAATTCATTTCCATCCCAGTCCACATTGAGAGGCTCATCAATAGAAACCTCCATTTTCGTCTTACTGTTCCTGCGTAAATACATCAGAATTTCGTTTTCAATACATCTGGACGCATAGGTGGCCAGCTTAATTTTCTTATCTACTTTGAATGTATTGATTGCTTTAATCAAGCCAATCGTACCTATCGAAATCAGATCTTCAATGCCGACCCCTGTGTTATCAAATTTTTTTGCTATGTACACCACCAGACGAAGATTATGTTCAATCAGCATTTTCTTTGCATACTCTTCTTTTTCGGTTCCAAGCCATAGAATGACCTTCCCCTCTTCCTCTGCTTCCAGAGGCGGTGGCAGAACATCCGCTCCTCCAATGTAATGAATTTCCTGCCTCTCTGGAAACAGAATCGTTCGAAAAGGTGCTTCCACCTTGATTTTGAACTGATTTGGCATAGCCACTTTAATCATCATTTATACTCCTCCTCAACAATCCTTCGGATGCAATATCATCTCAAATGCTCCACCAGAAATTTTCTCATGAGTCATAATTCCTATGATTGGAAATTCAATCTCTTTTTCTATTTTCTGATGAACACACATTTTATCAATCTTCATGACTGGCAGCACGCCTTTCTCCTCATGAATCGTACAATATGGAATGTATCTTATCATAGATATTTCTTTTTCATTTGTTAATTTTTTCATTGCTTTTATAGTTATAATATGTACTGGTTTCCCAGAAATATTGTCATACAGGTTATTTCCACTATCAATTAGCGCCCGCACTGTGCAGCTTTGCTGCCCAAGGATCAAAGTTACATCACAATACTTCTCCGGTAATTTGAAAAACATCTCCAGTACATCCAGTATTTTCCGGACTATAAAATAGCTCACAACCGCTATCACCAGAAACAAACTTCCTATTTTGTAATAAGTATTCAAGTTACTTTTTATCCATCCAATGACTCCCCCGAACAAAAAACTGAAAGCATACAGGAAAAAGAGCGCCTGCAAAACTTCTCTGAAACTGCGGATTCCAAGTCCTATCATGATCATTCCCGTATTAACGACCAGATGAAGGAAAAGCAGTTTCAGGACCGCCTGAAGATGCAGACATATCACGAGGCTGGAGAGAAACGCCCCAAAGAATGCACCCACACTCATAGTCTTATATGTAACAGAGCTGTTCATCGCTTTTTTTATAATCGTAAGAACAAAAAAATCCATTATAAAATTTTCCAGGAAAAAAATATCTATATACAATTCATATTGCACATACATCCTTCTTTCGTTACTAAATCGATTTGGTACTTAAGCAAGGTTTATTATACAAGGCTGTTCCTTCAAAATTTGTCAAACGATGTCTATACTTTTCGCCTTTTTTCGACATATAACACTTCCAAAAGAGGAAAAAAAAGACATGCCTTTCGGCATGTCTTTCACTTTTATTGTTTCAATGTTAATTTTTTAATTTCTTACTATTTTTTAAAGAAATCTGGAATCTTAATTGACTGTTCTTTCACATTACTTACAGGTGTTCTTGGAGTCTGTAACTGTGGCATCTCAGAGCTCTGCTGTGTTCTTGTTGCAAACTGTGATCTCTCAGTATTCGTATTGAATTCCGGTCTTGAAATACCCTGTGTATTTCCAAGTGTTCCTGCTCCAGATAACATACTTGCTTTATGTTCTAATCTTGACTGTAATTTAGAAGCTGTTCCACCTACACTGTGAAGTCCCGTTGCAATAACTGTTACTGTTGTTTCATCAGCTTTTGTATCATCATACATAGCACCAAAGATAATATTTGCCTCTTCACCAGCAAGATCCTGCACATATTCAGCCGCATCGCTAGCATCCATAAGAGTAATATCACCAGAAATGTTGATGATAACATGTGATGCACCGGCAATTGTTGTCTCAAGAAGCGGGCTGGCAACTGCCTGCTTAACAGCTTCAAGAGCTTTATCATCACCTTTGCCCTGTCCGATACCGATATGAGCAATACCTTTATCTGTCATAACAGTCTGAACGTCAGCAAAGTCAAGGTTAATCAGAGATGGCACATTGATAAGGTCTGTGATACCCTGAATACCCTGCTGAAGAACTTCATCCGCTTTCTTAAGAGCTTCTGGCATTGTCGTTCTTCTATCTACGATTTCCAATAACTTGTCATTAGGAATAACGATAAGTGTATCAACATTTTCTTTTAATTTTTCAATTCCCTGAAGGGCGTTATTCATACGAGTCTTTGATTCGAAACGGAAAGGCTTTGTAACTACACCTACAGTAAGAGCACCCTGTTCTTTTGCAATACGTGCAACAATCGGAGTAGCACCAGTACCAGTTCCACCACCCATACCACATGTTACGAATACCATGTCAGCACCTTTCAATGCTGCTGAGATTTCTTCTGCACTTTCTTCTGCTGCTTTTTCACCGATTTCAGGTTTAGCACCTGCTCCAAGACCTTTCGTGAGCTTGTCGCCGATCTGCATTAAAGTAGGAGCTTTGCAAAGCTGAAGTGCCTGTTTATCTGTGTTGATTGCAATAAATTCAACACCTGCAATCTGTTCATCAATCATACGGTTAACAGCGTTATTCCCGCCGCCGCCAACACCAATAACTATAATTTTCGCTGCTGCTTCTGATTCGTTTGTCTTAATTTCTAACAAGAGTTTCTCCTCCTTCGTTACCTTATATTATTATATACCCCAAAATTATATACTTAGCGACATATATAATTTATAATATAGTCTTTCATTCAAAATTTCAATAGAATTTTATAGTTTTTTATAGTTTTTCACACAATAATGTGACTTTTATTCACCGGTATCTTCATTCGACGGAAGCACATCTTTTTCAAAACTGATAATTGTATTTTCCGAGTCATAATTTTCCAGATGAAGTGTTCCACCCTGGTCTCCCAGTTTATCCATAATCGGGGTAATCTGTGAAATACGGTTCTCAATATTATCATTACCGATAATTACACATTTGTTACCAAAATAGAGGTATACATCTGCTCCGTCGACTTCCAGCTTTGATGGTGTAAGCTCATATTTTTCAAGTGTCGCTGAAATTTCAAGTAAACTTTTAAATGCCTTTTTGTTTTCTTTACTTACTGGCAGCTCCTCATGTAATTTGACATCACTAATATGAAGCCCGTCGACACGCGGCACCCCATCCCACCACTCTGTTGTCCGGGCAAGCACCTGTCCATTTTCATCAAAATAGACACAATCATCTCCAAGATCTATGTATCCTACTACCGTCTTGTCTGTCACATCTAACTGAACCGTCCATGGATTGATCATTTTTAATTTTGCTTCTTTCATTGTCGGAAGCAGCTCCATATCGGTAAAATGAAACTTCCACATAAGATAAAGTGAATTGGTCGATAAATCATCTTCTTGAAGCCATGAATAAATATCCGTCGTTGAAGAATATTTATTTCCTTCTATCTTAATTTTTCTAACTTGAAATAAAAGAAGAAACACAATAAGCAACACACATAAAAACATAATTACGAGCGTTGAATAATACATGACCTTCTTTCGAGTTATTTTTTTCTTTCCCTTTTCCGCTTCTGCCATTTTATACTCCCTTATTTTATGCTATACATAACGTATAGCATAATCTTACCATTTTGAAACGCTTAGCACAAGCCCCATTTCAATCAGTAGAAATACCACTGATGTTCCTCCATAGCTTATGAATGGAAGCGTGATTCCCGTATTTGGAATCGTATTTGTCACCACCGCAATATTGAGAATCACCTGCATCATCATATGCGCCATTGCCCCAGATGCAATGAGACTTCCAAATAAATCCCTGCATCTTACAGCAATCAGAAAAAATCTCCAGATCAGCAGAAGAAATAGCAACGTGATTCCCACTGCCCCTGTGATTCCCAGTTCTTCACAAATAATGGAAAAAATCATATCATTCTGCGCTTCCGGCACAAACCCCAGTTTTTGAATGCTATTTCCAAGTCCGGTTCCAAAAAGTCCTCCTGAACCAATGGCATAAAGTCCCTGCAAGGTCTGATATCCTTTTTCATATTGTTCTGGATTGCGCCATATGGCAATTCTTTCCAGTCGATAACTTTCCAGCGCAAGAAAAATCCCCATAAATGCCACCGCTGTGACTCCAAGACCAATGAACTGGCCATACTTCGGACTGGCCACAAAAATAAGAAGTGCCCCGATTCCCAGAATAATGATTGCCGTACTTAAGTTGCTGGTCCCCACAAGGCCAACAATCGGCAAAATAAACAGCATGATTTTAAACAAGGTACGCATCTTTCCAATATTTTTACTGTTCTTTGTCACAATCCATGCCAGAAATATAATCAGCGCCACCTTTGAGAACTCCGACGGCTGAAAAGAAAATGGACCCAAAGACAACCATCTTTTGGATCCATTATATTCACTTCCCCAGAGCATTACTGCGACCGACAGCCCGATTGCCATCAGATAGCCAATTACAGCAAACTTCTGCCAGACATGATAATCCATCTCCGCAACGATGAACATGCATATAATCCCAAGTACCGTTGCAAAAACCTGCTTTTTCAGATAGTAAAAAGAATCATGAAATTTCACTCTGCCATTATAGGCACTGGCACTATACATGATCACCAGACCAACTATGACAAGGAGAAAAACGATCACGATCAGCACATAATCCTTATGGCCTTTCTTTTCCTCATCTGCCAACCCATTCTCACGCCCTTTTCTATTTATAATGCAAGCACGTAGTTTTTAAATTCCTTTCCACGCACTTCATAATTCGGGAACATTCCCCAACTTGCACATGCCGGTGAAAGAAGCACTGCATCTCCCGGTCTGGCAAGCCTTACACAAGTTTCCATTGCTTCTTCAAATGTTTCCTTCAAAATGCAATTTGTAAATCCGCACTCCTCGGCTTCTCTCCTGATCTGTTCCTTTGTTGCACCGATGAGAACAAGATACCGTACTTTTCCGTCGAAACTTTGAATCCATTCATGAAAATCTGACTGCTTATCATAACCACCGCCAATCAAAATGGTAGGTCTTACCATCGCCTGAATTCCTTTGATCGCAGCATCCGGATTGGTGCCCTTTGAATCATTATAATACGCAACACCGTTCTTCTCAGCAACAAATTCAATACGATGCTCTACACCTTTGAATGCTTTGACAGTCTCACGAATAATATCCATATCCACACCATAAGAAGCTGCCATGGCAACTGCTGCCATAACATTCTCGTAATTATGCACTCCAAGGATCTGAAGTTCTGAAACATTACATACCTCTACGCCTTCCTTATCTGCTTCCGGCTTATAAATAATTACATTATTATCTAAATAAATCCCTTGTTCCAATTTATGTGCACTACTAAAATATAGAACTTTTGCAGTAACGTTTTCACCCATTTTACGGGTCACTTCATCTTCATAGTTCAATACACAGACATCTTCTGCCGTTTGATTTTTGGTGACATCGAATTTCGCCTGAATATATGCCTCCATCGTATGATGGCGATTCAGGTGGTCTGGTGTAATATTTAACACTGCGCTTACCCTTGGACGGAATGTATGGATGCTTTCCAGCTGAAAACTTGAAAGCTCTGCTACGATCACGGATTCCGCTTTGGTCTGTGATGCAACTGTTGTATAAGGCTTTCCGATATTTCCAACTACGAATACACTTTCAAATGCATGTTTCATGATTTCCCCAAGCAGTGATGTCGTTGTAGTCTTTCCGTTTGTTCCTGTAATTCCAAGAATTTCGCCCTTTCCACATACATAAGCAAGTTCAATCTCGCCCCACACCGGAATTCCCATTTCTTTCATACGAAGTACTACCGGAAGATCTGTCGGCACTCCCGGGCTCATTACCACCAGATCCAGCGATTTCAGCAATTCTTCCGGGAAATCTCCTGCGACGATGCTGACAGCTTTATCTTTTCCAATCTGTTCCTTTGTTGCTTCTACATTCAGATTTTTATTTCCATCATATAAAATAACTTCTGCACCTTTATCAGTCAAAAGCCCACAGGAACCAACTCCACTGATTCCGGCTCCGAACACAAGTACTTTCTTATCTTTTAACTCCACTTGTATCTCCTCCTACATTGCCATGAAAGCGATCAGACATAAAATTGCTGTGATAATTGAGAACACAGCCACAATTCTTGTCTCACTCCATCCACAAAGTTCAAAATGATGATGGATCGGAGCCATTTTAAAAAATCTCTTTCCGCCTGTTTTCTTAAAGTAAGTAACCTGAATCATAACCGAGAGAACTTCGATCAGATAGATTGCACCAACAAGAATGATAAACAGCGGCATCTGAAGCATGTAAGCTGTTGATGCAACAAATCCGCCCAATGCAAGGGAACCTGTATCACCCATAAATACACTTGCCGGATACACATTAAATAAAAGGAAACCTAACAGTGCTCCTGCGACTGCACATGTAATTGGTGCAATTCCGCTCTGTGTTCCGATTGCAACCACACTGAAAAATGTTGCCA
Organism: bacterium; assembly: GCA_029227655.1. Classification (GTDB taxonomy): domain Bacteria; phylum Bacillota; class Clostridia; order Lachnospirales; family Lachnospiraceae; genus Allocoprococcus. Next base: position 14,845 of record JAQYAI010000067.1, read on the forward strand.
CGATCACAGTGACACTTGATGCAAGACCATCCAGACCATCTGTAAAGTTCACACCATTTACCGTACCGATCACTGCAACAAATAATAGTGGAATGGCAATCCATCCAATATCAAGATATTTACCTCCGGAGAACGGAAGAAGCATTTCCAGGGAAACTCCTGCAACATTTACCATATAATATGCAAAAATTGCCGTGATGACAATCTGTAATGCCATCTTCTGCTTCGGCATCAGTCCATCCGAACGCTTTAATACAACCTTCAGGTAATCATCTAGAAATCCCACAAGACCAAACCCTACCGTCACAAATAACACCGGAATGATCTTCGGATAATCTCTGACGAAAAGTAACGAAGTAATCGTAATTGACGCAATGATGATCACGCCTCCCATAGTAGGTGTCCCGGCCTTTAGAAGATGAGACTGTACCCCCTCTTCACGTTCTGTCTGCCCCATTTTCAGTCTTCTTAACATTGGAATTACGACTGGTCCCATGATCACACTGAGTGCAAAGGATACCAGTACTGCTATTATCATTTTATAATCCATAACGCACCTCTTATCTTCTTTTGTTCTAGCAAATAGTATAATGTATTCAACTTTGATTTTCAACCGATTCTTCTTTTTCAATTCCCAAATATGGAAGAATATTTTCAAAAATGTCTTTTACCACCGGAGCGGCAATCGTTCCTCCGTAATAAATTCCCTTTGGATTATAAATAATGACCATGGCAGCGACCACAGGATCATCTGCCGGTGTAAATCCTATAAATGAGGAAATATATTTATTTGCACTTCGCGGCAATGTCTGGCTGGTCGCTGTCTTTCCTCCGATTTCATATCCTTCAATATAAGCCTTGTTTCCTCCCCCTTCACTCACAACACTTTCCAGAATCATCTGCATCGTTTCTGAAGTTTTTTCGCTGACAATCTGCTCACCATCATCATATGAAAAAGTTTGTATTTTTTTTCCATTTTCATCATACACAGCCACTCCAAAATGTGGCGTGATCCGTTTTCCACCATTTACGATAGAACAGACCGTTGTCGCCATCTGCATTGGCGTAATCTGGAAAGACTGTCCAAACGACATAGTCGCAAGCTCCACCGCTCCGACATTTTCTTTCTTATGTATGACGGCTGACGCTTCCCCTGGAAGATCGATTCCGGTCTTTCCCATCATCCCGAACTGTTTAAAATATTTATAGAAATTCTCAGTTCCAAGCCTTGCCCCTATTTCAATAAATGCCGGATTGCATGAATTCTGTACACTTTCCATAAATGTCTCCGAACCATGTCCGCCCACCCTTGCACAGCGGATTCTGCGGTCGTCCACTAATTTATAACCAGGACAGTAGAAATTATCCTTCAGACTGACCACCCCTGCTTCCAGTGCCGCCGACGCAGTGAATACCTTGAAAATGGACCCCGGCTCATAAGTGTCACTGATACATCCATTTCGCCACATCTGATTCAGCATATCCTGCCGTTCTTCCTCATCTTTTGGCACCACATCCGTGTTAAGCACAAAGGGTTCATTCAGGTTAAACTCTGGGACGTCGACACAAGCATAAATTTCACCATTCTGCGGATTCATAATAAGAATCTCCACCCCATCAGCCTGCTTTTCTTCCATCACTTTTTCCGCCGCCTGCTGGGCATAATTCTGGATCGAATAATCCAGACTGATCTGCAGGGTATTTCCTGCCACCGGTTCCACCCGGTCCTCTGCTATATTTTCCAGCTCAATTCCTCTCGCATCTGTGGTCGTCAGAATGGTTCCATTTACTCCTTTCAGCCACTCCTCATATTTTACTTCCAGGCCAATAATTCCCTGATTATCACTTCCAGTAAATCCCAGAATCTTCGATGCAAGCTCGTCATATGGATAGTATCGTTTAAAATCCTCATCCACCTTCACTCCGTCCAGCCCATAAGCACGAATCCGGTCACCGATGCTCTTTTCTACATTTGACTTGATCTTCTCTCTGGAAGAGACCTTGCTTACCTTCTCTTTTATCGTCTCCAAATCCATTTCCATTTCTTTTGCCAGGACCTGGCTCACCCGTTCTTCATCCGTAACCTGACTATGAATCACAGAAATCGTACAGACCGTTTTATTTGTCGCCAGAACAAGCCCCGTCCGATCCAGGATTTCTCCCCTCGCAGCCTTAATTTCCCTCTCTCTTTCATGTAGTGCCTCAGCCTTCTGCTGGTAATAGTCTGCTTCAAAAATCATCAAGTACACCAGCCTCGCAATCAACCCTGCTGTACAAAGTACGGCGCACAAAAATACAATCAGAATCTTTCGCTTATTATATGTCTTATTCCATATTTTTCTACCACTTTCATCCAAAATAAAACCCCAGAAAAAGATGTTTAGTAAAACTTATTATCTTTCTTCTGAGGTTATACCTTTTCGAATCTCAATCTTTTATTCAGTTTGTGATTTTGTAATTCCTAAATATGGAAATGCCTCTGTCATAATTTCGGATGCAAGTGTTGTAACAAGCGAGTTACTTGCGCCCTGGTATGCAACATTCGGCTCATCGATTACTACATATACTACAACTTCCGGATTTTCCTGTGGTGCATATCCGATGAAAGAAATCAAGTTCTTATTCTGTCCACGTGGCAGCTTTTCTGCTGTACCAGTCTTACCTCCGACATCATATCCCTCTACAGCTGCAAGCCTTCCACTTCCATTTTTCACAACACTATACATGTAGGATTTCAGAAGTTCTGATGTCTGTTCAGAAACGGTTCTGTTTTCCAGCACTGGCTCGATTGTTTCTACTACCTTTCCACTTTCATCCCGTATTTCCTTCACGATGTGTGGTGTATAATAGTCTCCGCCATTGACCAGCGATGAGAAGCCCGCTGCAAGCTGTACCATGGTTACGGTAAAGTTCTGCCCAAAAGAGTTGGTTGCCAGATCCACACTGCCCATTTTTTCAGGTGAATATAAGATTCCCGCTGCATTTCCTGGAAGATCAAGACCTGAGTATTCACCAAACCCGAAAATACTCTGGTATTTCGTAAATTCTTCTGCACCAATTTTCTCCGCAATCTGCATCAATGCCACGTTACACGAATTTTCCATGACTTGTGTCAGATTCTGTGTCCCATGACCACCCTTGTCATAAGAAATACATTTGATGTTGGTATCAGCTACATTCAAAGACCCAGAACAATAATATGTTTCACTTCCGTCAAGCGTTCCGTTCTCCAGACCTGCTGCCACCGTAAATGGCTTTATCGTAGACCCTGGTTCAAATGTATCACTGACGCAGAAATTTCTCCAAAGTGCATTAAGTAACTGAATCTTTGCTTCAGCAACTGCTTTCGTCCATTCTTCATCCGTATAATTTGCATAATCCGGATGATTCTCTTTGGCTTTTTCTTCTATGTCTGTATCCGTATAATATTTGCTCAAATCTCTTGGATTATTCAGATCATAATTCGGATAAGATGCCATCGCCAGAATCTCACCCGTATTTGGATTCATGATCATCACGGCAATATTTTTCGCACCTTCTCCTTGAGTGGCGTTATTCTTATATTTTTCATTAAATGCAAGAATGTGTTTTTCTACGATGGACTGTAAATTTGTATCCAGTGTACTGACAACAGTATTTCCATTCACCGGCATCTTTACTGTCTGTTCTACATCAGAAGTTCCTGTCTGATAACCATATTTTCGTCCATCTGTTCCATTTAATGTAGCATTGTAATAGGATTCCAGACCATTGGCCCCCACATTTCCATCTACACTAAAACCAATTACATCGCATGCAAGTGTACCATAAGGGTATTTTCTGATATAATCTTCTTCCAGCCACACACCCTGCACATAATAATTTTCTTCCACTCCTTTATAATATGCCTGAGCTTCATCGTAGCTGACTCCCTTTTTTAAGATACAGTACCTGCTGTCCGCTTTTTCTACGATCAGATTATCTACTGTCGATTCTTCAATTGCGAAATATGTTTGCAGGGCTTCCTTCACTGCTTTTACATAGTCCCCCGAATCTTTGTCCGCATCCAAAAGAACTTTCACATCAAGAATCACATTATAAACTCGTTCACTCGTCGCAAGCTTTGTACCATTCGTGTCCACAATATCTCCACGCTTAAATGGAATGACACGGCTCGAATATTGTTGCTGGTCAAGTACTGTTTTTGTATAACTTTCTCCATCCACAGCATTGATCTGCATAATTCTTCCTATAAGTACAACAAAAGCCAGTAAAATTGCTAAATAGAGCAACACCAGCTTTTCCTGCATTTTTTTTGTGAACTTCATACGCAAAGCAGAAACTTTTCTTTTTCTTCTTTTTGGCATTCTTATTCACCTTTTCTCAAATTTTATTCTAAAACTCCACTTTTCGGTATCTCTTCATACTGCTTTACATAGTCACCTGCCGGATTCTGATATGTAACAATCTGATCAGAGTCAACATGTACCATGCCAAGACCAAGTGCACGTTCTCTTACAACTTCAAGGTTCACAGAATCAAGAATACTGTTCTCCCTCGTTGTGTTTTCCTCTTTTAAATCTGCAAGCTTTTGCTCCATAGCCGAGATATTCGCCACATGGCTTGTCCCTTCAAAACGAAGCTGTAGATACCATACACATACCGCAAGCGTTGCAATCGTAGCAACTGCCAAAAAGACCGTATATGCTGTGTTCATATGTAATGCCTGCTTACGATTCTTACGTACCTGAGCGCTGACCTCTTTTTTCTTCGGCTGTTCGAGGACTTCTTCTGGTTCATGTCTTCGAGGTTCGGCATAGGCTTTTCTTACAGTATTACCATGTATGTATGCTTCATTATAGCGCATAGCCGTGCGTCCTGCCCTGTCAGGGCTGTAATTACGCCGATGTCCCATACGTCATCACCCTTTCAACTACGATAATTTCTACCTATATTCTTTCAAAAATTCTAAGCTTTGCGCTCTTCGAGCGACTGTTCCATTCCAACTCTTCTTCACTTGGAAGAATTGGTTTTCTTGTGATTACTTTCCCCTTTGGAACATTCCCACATACACATACAGGGAATGAACTTGGGCATGTGCAAGGATTTTCAGCTTTTTTAAAAATTCCTTTTACAATTCTATCTTCTAATGAATGGAAAGTAATAATACAGATTCTTCCACCCACATTTAGCATCTCAATCATATCATCCAGAGAATCTCTTAAGACTTCCAGCTCACGGTTGCATTCAATGCGAATTGCCTGAACTGTTCTCTTTGCCGGATGTCCGGCATTCTTCTGGAATTTCATAGGGATTGACTGTCTGATGATCTCCGTCAATTGTCCTGTAGTTTCGATAGGACCTTTTTCTCTTGCGATCACGATATGCTTCGCAATATTCTTTGCGAACTTATCCTCTCCGTAATCTCTGATGATTCGAAAAAGGTCCATCTCACTATAGGTATTGACGATGTCCTTTGCTGTCAGCGTCTGACGTGTATCCATTCTCATATCCAAAGGCGCATCTGCGCGATAAGAGAATCCACGGTCTGCCGTATCCAATTGATAAGACGATACGCCCAGATCGAGTACGATCCCATCGACTTTGTCAATGCCTAATTCATGAAGCCGCGATTTCATATCACAATAATTGCTTCGGATTATTGTAACTCTCTCCCCGAAATCGCTTAAGCGGGCGCTGGCTGCTTCAATTGCAGCTGCGTCCTGGTCTATTCCTATAAAACTCCCCTTGTCATTTAACTGGCGACACACTTCATAAGCATGTCCACCTCCACCAAGCGTACCATCGACGTAAATTCCGTCCGGCTTGATGTTAAGGCCTTCTACTGTTTCTTTTAACAAAACTGATTTGTGTTCAAACTCCATGATGTCCTCCTGATATTTGAGTATAAATACCTGCGGATTGTTATATGCTGTGCACTCCCGGTATTAGATGCTAAGTCCCAAATCTTCCATATCGCTTGCAATATCTTCGATATTTTCTTCGATATCAGTAGTACGGGCATTCCATGCTTCTTTACTCCAGATTTCTACCTTGTCAAGCACACCTGCAAGAACTACTTCTTTTTCCAGATCTGCATATGTACGCAATGAAGTTGAAAGTAAAACTCTCCCTTGTTTGTCAATTTCACCTTCTACTGCGCTCCCGAGAAAGAATCGCTTGAAATCTCTGGCCTTTTTGTTCGTGAGTGGTAATGTTCTAAGTTTTTCTTCGAAGGCTTCCCATTCATTTTCTGGATACAGAAATAAGCAGCCATCCATCCCTTTCGTAATTACAAAATGCTCTCCCAAACTATCTCGTAACTTTGAAGGAATGATTAACCTGCCTTTTGAATCAATACTGTGATTAAATTCTCCAGTTAACATGAGAATCACCTTCTTCCAAAGTGGCTCATTTTACTCCTCTATGTATACCACTTTTCACCACTTTCTACCACTTGACTCCATTCTAAACCACTTCTCCTCCCTTTTCAACCCCTTTTTTGTATTTCACAAAATTTCCACATCCTACATTTATTCTTAGAACCCTTTCTTTTTCAGATATTCCCACTTTCTGGCACAAAAAAACACAAGCCATCACCTTTTCCTGGTGGAGGCTTGTGGGGAAAACAGTTCCTCTAAATACAGAAATTGCGGCTAACAAGTCAGCCGCAACTTCTGTGTAATAAATTTTCTACTTAAGGGTCTGGTAAACTTTAGGGGGGGAATTTACCTTTTGAAGTTCATGTTATCACGATAACATATATTTCATGTAATCGTGATAACATACCGTATCTTATTTGTAAATACATTTTTTCATTTTCTTTTAAAAATTTTTTATGCATTTACCTTTCGGTATCTGACTATACTATAACACATATTTTTCTTTTTGTAAACATGTTTATTATATAATCTTGTTTTCTTTTTTTTACCAAACCAATCTTTTTTCAAAATTACCTATTACTTCTCCACATTCCGCAAAAATCACAAATGCTTTTGCATCTTTGGACAGGACAAGCTGTTTGATCTGTTCCACCTCATATTTTGAAATTACGATACTAAGGATATAGGTTTTCTCTCCGGTATAGGCTCCAACACCTTCCCATTTTGTCACTCCACGACCGGTTTTTTTCATAATAACGGTATCTACCCCGCTCTGCTTTGTAAAAACCAATACATTCATGTTGATATTCTGCATATGTACTTTATCGCAGACAATTGCAAATATTACCCCATAGATCAAAGAATAAATCACGATTTCCACATCAAAAAGGAACAGGCAGATCGAATATACAAAAATATTCAGCAACAATCCAACCATACCTACACTGATTTTCGGAAATTCTCTGGTAATATACATTCCCAGCATTTCCTGGCCTCCGCCTGAATGACCACCAAGCAGAACAAGACCGGTTCCTCCGCCTGAAATTACTCCACCTACAATACACGCTGTGAGATAATCTGAGATCAGCGGCGACTCTGGTACCGGAATCAGGGTCTGAGACATCGATTGTATGATGATCACGATAATGGAGCCCGCAAAAAAACTTTTCCCTACTTTCTTATATGCCAGGAAGCAAATAGGCAAATTAATGATAAAAAAAATGATTCCCGTGATATCTGTCTGACCAAACGACAGATGGAAAGCTTCCATAATAAATGTTCGAATCAATTGTGCGATTCCCATAAATCCCGAATTATACAGGTTTAACGGCAAAATAAAGAAATTAACTCCTGCCGCAAAACAAAATCCTCCAAAACAGGACAGCAATAATCCTTTTAACTGGGAGTTCTTGTTCTTTTTTGTTAATGTTCCCGTTGACATACCATTTCCTCCGTATTTTTATAAAACCGTTATATCTTTGATCCATTCCTTTTTGATGCACCACACTGCACCTTGTATATATTGCGACTCCACATGTTCAATTTCAAAAATCCGATCCCAACTTTTTTGTACTTTGTTCTTCAATAATGGATAAAATGGTTTTGAAAAAATTTCCATGGGATCCCTTACTCCCTGTCTCTGTAATTCCTTTTCAAATTCTTCTTTTCCTTCGCCAACATAAGACAAGTTCAGAACCTCAGACCATTTTCTCAAATCAAAAAACAAAATCTGACTCTCCGGCACTTCCAGCCTCATCAATACGGTACCTTGCCCTGCACTTGCCCATTTCGGATCCATATAAATCCATACTGGCGATTCTGCCTCCTTTGGTTTCGCGACCTTCGCCTGAAATCTGCGAATAAAAAAATCATAGGCCGTCCGGAAAATCCACGCGGTTTCCCCATATTTTTTGTCGATATATTCCTTTTTCACATAGGAGACCCCATCTGTATTTACCACATCCAAAACCGTCTGTGTCTGTGCTGCCCACATCGTAACCTTAGAGTTCTGTTCCATAGTGCCGCACCTCCTTAACCCATTCTCTTTTGAGTTCCCACATGGTGGCTACCGCATCATTCTGATTGGCAGGAGGCATGGTGAA
>JAQYAI010000068.1 GCA_029227655.1 bacterium
AGTACTTGGTTCTTTTTCTTCCATATTGGGGTTCTTGTTAGCTTTTGGCATACATGCTGTTTTGTCCTTTTATCATTTCTTATGCGATGCTTTTTTACTTTTGCCAAACAGCATTGTAACAATCGGACAACCTTCTTTTCTGAAAATGCTTATATTTTACACTTTTGTTTTTCTTTATGTTCTTATGTATTACTGGAAAAAAGGAAAATGGAGCGTTCTATTTTGCATAGGATGTTCTATTCTATTTTTACAATTTCCGTCTCATACATTACAGATTACTATGTTAGATGTAGGGCAGGGCGATGGTATTCTCATTCAAAGTCCAACTGGAACAAACTATTTTATCGATGGAGGCAGTACCAGTGTAAATGAGTTGGAGCAGTATCGTATTTCTCCCTGTTTAAAATCCAAAGGAATCGCCTGTATTGATTATGCCATTATCACCCACATGGACGAAGATCACATATCTGGTATAACATCCCTATTAGAAAAAACAAATACCCCTGGTGCAATCCAAATCAAAACCCTGATTGTTCCAAACACTACTTTACGGGATGAAGCATTTGAAACGGTTGTTCAATTAGCAAAGCAACAGAATGTTACTGTTATGTATTTTGAGAAAGGGGATAAACTAATGGATGGTGAATTGCATTTCACATGTATGCATCCATATGAAGGATTTACAACACAGGAACGAAATGATTATTCTACAGTATTATATATGGAATATAGACATTTCTCCATGCTATTTACAGGAGATGTGGCAAATGAAGGAGAACAGGCACTTATTGATAACGAAACGCTTCCAGAGTGTGACATTTACAAAGCAGCCCATCACGGAAGTAAATATACCAACTCGGATGCATTATTAGATAAGGTAAATGCCAAATTTACCATTGTATCAGCAGGAAAAGATAACGATTATGGTCATCCGCACCAAGAAGTGTTACAGCGCCTGTCCGATCGAAACTGTGCTTGTTTTTGTACCATTGATTACGGTGCATTGCAAATTGTAAGCGATGGCGCAAAAACAATTGTGAACGGATTTCGGAATGGAACCAGCCAATTATTTCCTAAAAAAATCACTCTCGGAATTCTACAGTAAATTGTTACTATTCACGGCCAATGTCATTTACTTAAGGAGATTTTAGTTTTTTGCTAAAATCTCCTTTTTTTATACCCCTAACTCAAAAAAATATTTTAATTAGGGTTGACAAAATTCCAAATTTGTGCGGCCGCTCTCGCTATTTATTGATTTTTTTAGGTAGCGAGAGCGGCCCTTTGATTAGGTTATTATTTTCGATTTAATCAAAGGAGATGCACATTATGAAATTTTATGAAAACTTAAAATCAATCTTACTATCAACTATCGATGAATTAGCAAGTGATCCAACACTATATGCGCGTAACCCTGGCAAGGACTTTACGCGCAACAGAAAATTGAGTTTCAAGCAATTCATTCAAATGCTTCTTACACTTGAGGGTGAATGCTTGAAAGAGGAGCTTTATCTTTTCTTTGGGCGTAACGAAGACACTCCTTCTAAAGCAGCTTTTTATAAGCAAAGACAAAAGCTCCATAAAGATGCCCTTGCAAACCTTCTTTTTGCCTTCAACAAAAAATTAGAACGAAGACTTTACAAAGGCAAGTATCAATTAATCGCCTGTGATGGTTCCTCTCTTGACATTTACAGAAACCCCGACGATCCAGATACGTTTTATGAAACAAACGGCAAATCCACGAAAGGATTTAATCAAGTTCATGTGAATGCACTCTACTCTATCTTAGATGAACGTTATACAGACCTAATTGTTCAACCAGGCAGAAAACATAATGAATATAGCGCTTTCTGTCAAATGGTTGATAATGCCCCAAAAGATAACAATATCAAATCTATTTACATTTGTGACAGAGGATATGCCTCATACAATAGTTATGCCCATGTAATCGAAAATGGTCAATACTTTCTTATTCGTGTGACTGATAAGAAAACAGAACAATTACTTGGCAAATCAATTTCAGATATAACTACTTTAGATATTAGTTTAGAACGTATCTTAAGTAGGTCGCAATCAAAGAAACACAGACTGTATCCAGAACGTGAAAATGAATATCGTCACATCTCAAAAGAAGTTACATTTGATTACATTACTGATGAGAACCCTGAATACATCATTCCACTTCGTATCATTCGATTTGAGCTTTCTGATGGTAAATATGAAAATCTCATAACCAATCTTCCGGTACATGAGTTTCATACAGAGGATTTCAAAGAACTATATTTTATGCGGTGGAACGAAGAAACTGCTTTTCGTTACCTAAAATACTCACTATGCCTGAAAGCATTGCATACCAAAAAATTTGATTATGTAATTCAAGAAGTTTGGGCACGTGCCATTCTTTTCAATTTCAGTTCTGAAATCACGAAACAAGTGAAACCAAAAGAAAATCCAAAGCGAAAGCATAAATATGAAATTAATCATACAGAAGCTTTCAAAACTTGCCGGGCTTTTCTAAGGATTCATGATGGTACAACTTTTGATGTTGAAGCCGTTATTGCTAGTAATATTGAACCAGTTAGACCGGATCGAAAATATAAACGTGAGCACAGATATATGAAACCTATGACATTCGCTTATCGCTAGTAGCATTCCATTTCATATCGAAATATCGAGCGAAGACTTCATTTTAAAAAATGATAGTTTTTCGTTTTCTCGTCATACCCTTTTTTAAATAAAGAGCCCTTGTATCTTCAAAATTAGAAAATATTTACAATCTCTTCTGTTCCAACACATTTTGTTTTTCCTAAGTTACTATCGTTTGAGATTTAAACTTGAATTTTTGTAAAAAATTCCCTCTGTTATTTCTTAAGTAAATGACATTGGTACTGAATAGCTACTCTTACCTATAATTATAACAGAGATTCCTATGTTGCACTACCTTTTTTCTGCTTGAAGTTTTTTTCACAAGCTTTTTCGTATTTTTACTGTGCCTTTTACAATCTCAGCCTTCTACTTTGCGCCATTCTCATAGGTGTCCAACAATTCACTCATTCCTCATTCCTCTTTCTCAATCTTTCTGACAGGTACCTGAATTTCCGTGAGCCATTCGTTTTCACTCTCCTTATTCCAAACCCCGTCAATATAGTTTTCTCTTATTTCTCCGACAATCTCATAGTCGTTATCCTCAATATATTTAAGAACTGTCTCATATGATTCAGCTAATGTATGATAGGAACCCTTATGGAAGATACATGCTGCCTGGATTGCCGGCATCTGTTTATATCGTAACTCTCCGATTTCTTCTTTTGGTTCAGTAACAGCCTCGCAAAGTTCCACCAGAATATCCTCTTCCTTACATCCCGGCTCGAGATAATTTGTAAAACAGTATTCCGGCATAGCACAGATGCAGCCTGCCTGTTCCATTAGTTCACCCATTTTTGGCATCTTTTCAAATAAACAGTCATATGAGTCCAATTTAGTCTGTACATAAGCAATGGTGCATTCCGGAATTGCCTTGATTAGAACGGGAGCGGTGAGACTCCCCCTTTTTTTTGCAAGATATCCATCCAAAGCAGCAACCTGACTTGTCAGCTTTGCAATTTCAGCAAGAATCTCCGACTTTTTCTGAATGATAATCGCTTCTTCATCTGCTCCGTTATTCACACGGGCAATCTCTTCCAGCGTAAATCCAGCCTGCTTTAGTGCGGATATCTGATGAAGTGTAGCCATTTGATTCAGCGTATAATAACGATATCCACTTTCCGGATCAATCGCTGCCGGAAATAATAATCCCTGCTCTTCATAGAAACGCAGTGTTTTCACTGTTACACGATTCATCGAAGCAAATGCTCCAATCTTATACAACGTTCCACTGCCTGTCTTTCCACAAGACTTGTGCTCCTGATTCATTTTCATGGCAGAACCTCCTTCCTTATTCCCATCTAAATGTTTTGATTGCTATTCCAGTGCAAACCACAGCAATCACAAGTAACATAATCACAGG
>JAQYAI010000069.1 GCA_029227655.1 bacterium
GAAGACGACAAGGTAGATAGGGCAGAGGTGGAAGTGCAGTAATGCATGGAGCTGACTGTTACTAATCGGTCGAGGGCATAACCAAGAAGGTAATGGATAGGAAGATGGATGTAGATTGATTCGTATGTGGTTTTGAAGGTACATGAAAAGAGATGGACTACAGACTTTAGAAATAGAGTTTGTAGTTTTTTTGTTTTTTGAGTAATATAAGGGTATAATAGTATCAGTGACCATGTTGTCCCCTGTTTACTGATGCTGCCTTTGCGGGATTAAGAAAATATTGTGAAAGATGAAACGAAAAGTGTGAAATTGAAAAAGAAACAGGTTTTTCATAGATTTGTTTTAGCATTGATATTGTGGATGGTACGTATTTTCTCATTCTTAGTGCAGAAAGCAGATAAGTCAGCAAGCTTGAGCAGTGAAATAGGAAGAAAAGTTTCCAATATTTCATCAGCTATTTGTTGAAGAAAGATGGATGTTGGAATAGATATAGCGGATGCAGTTGCTGGAGTATGTCTTGTGAGCATTGAAATAAAACTGTTCAAAAAAGCAGTTTTTGGGGCTTAGTGATTTGAAAGACGATAACGTAGATAAGGAATCATCTGTCAATTGACAGGTGATTTTTTATGTGAGAAAGCTAAGAAATGGTTAAGAAACCTATATTTCCTTGACCTAAAGCCATTTTTTAAATATATTAATTGTAAATAGTTCTCATTCAGAACTGTTCTGTCTGAGAACTATAATGGGAGGCACATATGAATGAAGTATTTGAAAGTCTGTATGTGAACAGAGAATTACATGCTGTATTGTTTGATTCTGTTTGTAAAAAATACGGATTAACTTTGACAGAATTACATGTGCTGTTCTTTTTAAAAAAGAATCAGGAATGTAATACTGCAACAGATATTGTTGACAATTTAAAAATTACAAAATCTTATGTATCAGCGGCTGTTCACGTTTTAGAAGAGCGTGGTTACATAGAGGGATGCCATGAAAAGCAGAATAGGAGAAGTATTCATTTACATTTATGCGATAAGGCGGATGAAATAATAGGAGAAAGTCAGAAAGTTCAGGAAGAATTTTTAACTGCGCTTGTAGAAGGATTTTCGGAAGAAGAAATCGAAAATTTCAAGCAATATGTTCAAAGAATGACTGAAAATACAGAAAAATATCTGAGGGGGCATATGTTAAATAAAAAATAATAATTTGGGCAGGAGGTATGTTTTGTGGCACATATTCAAGCAACTGTTAAAGAAGCATTGCAATCTGTATTACCAATAGCGGTAATTGTATTTATTAAGTATTTCATTGGCTCCATTAGATGCGGGTGTATTGGTGATGTTTCTTTTTGGAACATTCCTTTTGATAATAGGAATGAGTTTTTTTATGGTTGGTTCTGAAATTTCGATGGAACCGCTCGGCGAAGGGATTGGTATTCAGATCAGTAAGACGAAACAAACATTGATTTCTTTTGTTGTTTGCATGGTGCTTGGGATATTGATTACCATTGCAGAGCCTGATCTCCAGGTCCTTGCTGAACAGGTCCCGTCTATACCCAATATGGTTCTGATACTTTGCGTAGCTGTAGGTGTGGGGATTTTTTTGTCTATTGCAATGATACGTACACGAAAAGGAATACCGCTGACAAAAATGCTTTTGCTATTTTATACATTTATTATTGTGTTGGCTTTTTTTGCACCGTCAGAGTTTGTTCCTACTGCATTTGATTCAGGAGGAGTAACAACCGGGCCAATTACAGTTCCATTTATTATGGCTCTTGGTACTGGTATGGCAACGATGAGAGGAGATAAACATTCAGGAGAAGATAGTTTTGGTCTTGTCTCCCTCTGCAGTATTGGGCCTATTTTGTCGGTTTTGATTTTGAGTATCTGTTACAATCCGACGGCGGAAACATCAGAAACTGTAATTCCGGTAGTGAAAACTACAAAAGAAGCGTTTGAACAGTTTTTTTATACTTTCCCGGAATATGGAAAGGAAGTCATGATTGCGATTTTTCCTATAGGAATGATGATGGGATATTTCATCGTTTCAGCAGAACCGGCAGTACATTCCTTGAAGAAGCAGGTCGTAGAAGTGACAAATGGAGCAATTACACAAAAGTCTGTAAGATATGCGCTTTCTATAGGGGTGGCGGCATCTGTTGGTATTTCCATGTTAAGAGTGCTGACTGGAATTCCGGTTCTTCCATTTTTAATAGCCGGGTATATCGTTTCTCTTGTGATCAGTTTTTTTGTTCCCCCTATCTATACAGGTATTGCATTTGACTCTGGAGGAGTGGCGAGCGGTCCGATGACAACAACATTTATGCTTCCGTTTGCAGTAGGTGCATGTGAAATATTAGGTGGAAATGTAATGCTGAATGCTTTTGGCATTGTGGCGATGATTGCTATGACACCGCTTATCACCATTCAGGTACTTGGCCTTAGTGGGATGATTCGACGACGCAGAATGCTGAAACGAGTGTATGCTGAATTCGAGCAGATTGAAGATGATATCGTTTATTTTGAGGAGAATTGTATATGGGAAATGAACAATCTAAGCGAGTAATCCTATTGATTTCTATTGTAGAACGTGGTAAAGCAAAAAAACTTATGAAAACCTTGAAAAACCAAAATATCGGAATGCATTATCAATGTGTGGGGTTTGGAACGGCACCAACAGAAATGATGGATATTTTTGGAATAGGGAGCAAGGATAAAGATATAATCATCAGTTTTGCGGCTGAGAGAGTGGCGATAGACATGATGATGAATTTTGGAAATATTTTTAATAGTTATTCAGAATATGGTGGTCTGATGCTTGTTATACGGATATCTGCTTTGAACCGGCTGGTTGCCGAAATTCTGAACCACAATATACCTGAGGATATAGTGAAAGGGGCTTCTGTTATGAAAAATGAACATAAACACAATTTAGTTATGATCACTGTAGGGCAGGGATATGCAGATCAGGTGATGGAAACTGCAAAAAAAAGCAGGAGCAACTGGGGGGACCGTTATTCGCGGAAGACTTGCCGGGTCAGAAAAACTGGAAGAATTTGTAAAAGATGAGATAGAGGAGGAAAGAGAAATTATCCTTATCATGGCATCTGAAAAGATTAGTGTTGGAATTATGGAGAATGTCAATAAAGAGTTCGGTCTTAGGACGGAAGCAAGGGGAATACTGTGCTCTGTTCCAATCGAAAAAGCTTACAAAATTTAAAGATGTTTCCAAGGCACTTTCATTTGCTGCATGTCTGAACTATTATAAAAATACTGATTTTCATGAAGAAAAATAGTTGACATGGAAGAATGATTATAATATAATATTTAAGCATGACATGAGAAGGAGCAGTTTGCACCAAAGCCCCGGAGCGGACTGATTCTAGCATAAATAACAATGAAATGAAATAAAAGGAAATTCGCAGGAGGTCAACCAATGAAAACTTACATGGCTAATCCAGATAAGATTGAAAGAAAATGGTATGTAGTTGACGCAGAAGGACAGACACTTGGACGTCTTTCAGCTGAAATCGCAAAAGTTTTAAGAGGAAAAAATAAACCAGTATTCACACCACATATCGACACTGGCGATTATGTAATCGTTGTAAATGCTGCAAAAGTTAAAGTAACAGGTAAGAAATTAGATCAGAAAGTATACTATCATCACTCAGATTATGTAGGTGGAATGAAAGAAACTACATTAAGAGAAATGATGGCTAAAAAGCCTGAAGCAGTTGTTGAACTTGCTGTTAAAGGAATGCTTCCAAAAGGACCTTTAGGAAGATCAATGATCAAAAAACTTCATGTATATGCTGGAGCAGAACATGCTCATGAAGCACAGAAACCAGAAGTTTTGACATTTTAATTAGAGGTTTGAAAGGAGGATATTATCGTGGCTAATACAAAATTCTACGGAACAGGAAGAAGAAAAAAATCTATCGCAAGAGTATACCTTGTACCAGGTACAGGTAAAATCACAATCAATAAAAGAGATATCGATGAATATTTCGGACTTGAAACATTAAAAGTAGTTGTTCGTCAGCCATTAGTAGCTACAGAAACACTTGACAAATTTGATGTTTTAGTAAACGTACATGGTGGAGGATACACAGGACAGGCTGGAGCAATCCGTCATGGTATTTCAAGAGCATTATTAGAAGCTGATGCTGAATACAGACCAACACTTAAAGCTGCTGGTTACCTGACACGTGATCCACGTATGAAAGAACGTAAAAAATACGGGCTCAAAGCTGCACGTCGTGCTCCACAGTTCTCAAAGAGATAATCTTTACGATTTTCAGAACCCCGGGAATTTCAGTTTCTGGGGTTTTTTTACAAAGGTTCTATCTTCTTGCTTATTGCATAGAATGTGCAGGAAGCTAAGAAGTGGAAAATAAATTTGTCAGAACATTGACAAACTCAAAAAAGCATTATAGAATTGATGCGAAATTCAGAAACATTGTTTCATGATAATTGGGTGTATATTATCTAGAAGGAGGTAAAATCATGGAAACATTATTCACAGTTGTTCCTGTTTTAGCTGTAGTTGCATTATTATTTGCAGCTTACCTTGCTGGTAAAGTTAATAAACAGGCGCCAGGAAATGAAAGAATGGTAGAAATCGCTACAAGCATCAGCGATGGAGCAAAAGCATTCTTAACAGCAGAATACAAGATTTTAATTATCTTTGTTGCTGTACTTTTCGTTTTAATCGGTGTAGGTATTGGGAACTGGATCACAGCAGTATGTTTTATTTTTGGTGCTGGATTCTCTACAATCGCAGGTTATGTTGGTATGACAGTTGCTACAAAAGCAAACGTTAGAACATCAAATGCTGCAAAAGAAGGCGGAATGAGCAAAGCCCTTTCCATTGCATTCTCAGGTGGTGCAGTTATGGGTATGTGTGTTGCTGGTCTTGGTGTATTAGGTGTAAGTTTAATCTACTTAATCACAAAGAACGTAGATGTTCTTACAGGATTCAGCCTTGGTGCATCTTCCATCGCTTTATTCGCTCGTGTTGGTGGTGGTATTTATACAAAAGCTGCTGACGTTGGAGCTGACCTTGTTGGTAAAGTGGAAGCAGGTATCCCGGAAGACGATCCACGTAACCCAGCCGTTATCGCAGATAACGTAGGTGACAACGTAGGTGACGTTGCAGGTATGGGAGCTGACTTATTTGAATCTTATGTTGGAGCATTAATTTCAGCTTTAACACTTGGTATTATTTATTTCGAAACACCAGGAGCTATTTTCCCATTGATGCTTGCAGGTTGTGGACTTATCGCATCTATCCTTGGTACATTCTTTGTGAAAGGTGATGAAAACTCTAATCCACACAAAGCTCTTAAAGCTGGTACATACTCAGCATCTGTTATCGTTGTAATCGTAGCAGTAGCACTGAGCAAATATTTATTTGGAAACTTTAATGCAGCAATCGCTGTTATTGCAGGTCTTGTTGTAGGTGTAATTATTGGTGTTATTACAGAAATCTACACATCTGGTGATTACAAATCAGTAAAAGAAATTGCTGATCAGTCTGAAACAGGTGCGGCTACAACAATTATCAGTGGTCTTGCTGTAGGTATGAAGTCTACAGGATGGCCAGTGCTTTTAATCTGTGTTGGTATCTTCGCAGCTTACCAGGTATGCGGACTTTACGGAATCGCTTTAGCAGCTGTAGGTATGCTTTCTACAACAGGTATTACTGTAGCTGTAGATGCTTACGGTCCAATCGCTGACAATGCTGGTGGTATCGCAGAAATGGCTGGATTAGATCATTCAGTTCGTAACATTACAGACAAACTTGATGCAGTTGGTAATACAACAGCAGCTATGGGTAAAGGATTTGCTATCGGTTCTGCAGCTCTTACAGCACTTGCATTATTCGTTTCATATGCAGAAGCTGTTCAGCTGAAGGCAATCGATATTCTTAACAGCCGTGTAATCATCGGTCTTTTCATCGGTGGTATGCTTCCATTCCTCTTCTCTTCTATGACAATGCAGTCAGTTTCTAAAGCTGCATATCAGATGATCGAAGAAGTTAGACGTCAGTTTAGAGAAATGCCAGGAATCATGGAAGGAACAACAAAACCAGACTACAAATCATGTGTTGCTATTTCTACAACAGCAGCTCTGAAAGAAATGTTAGTACCTGGTATCATGGCAGTAGTTGCTCCATTAGCAGTAGGTATCCTTCTTGGAACAGAATCTCTTGGTGGACTTCTTGCCGGTTCATTAGTAACTGGTGTTATGATGGCTATTTTCATGTCAAATGCAGGTGGTGCATGGGATAATGCTAAGAAATACATCGAAGATGGAAATCACGGTGGAAAAGGAAGCGAAGCTCACAAAGCAGCAGTTGTTGGTGATACAGTAGGTGACCCATTCAAAGATACATCTGGACCATCTATCAACATCCTTATTAAGTTAATGACAGTAGTAGCATTAGTATTTGCGCCATTGTTCTTATCTATCGGAGGAATTCTCTAATATTAATTTAGAATGTAATATGAAGGCACAGGTTTTCCTGTGCCTTTTTCTGCATCGGAGAAAATTTATGAAAATAATGACAGAATTAGAACAGTATTATAATAAGTTCAATGAAGAAAAAAGGCTGAACAGCCGACATGGACACGTGGAGTTCGTAACATCCATGAAATATATCCATCAATATCTGGATCCAGAAAAACCATCGAAGATTTTGGATGTAGGTGCCGGGACTGGAAGATATTCGGTTGCACTTGCTAAAGAAGGTTACGATGTGACTGCTGTGGAACTGGTGAAATATAATCTTGGAATTTTAAAACAAAAGAACAGTTCGGTCAAAGCATATCAGGGAAATGCGCTTAAATTGTCTCGTTTTCCTGATAATGAATTCGATGTAGTGCTTGTGTTCGGGCCGATGTATCATTTATATACATTTGAAGACAAGGTAAAAGCGCTGACAGAGGCAAAACGGGTTGTGAAAGAAGACGGGGTCATTCTAGTGGCATACCTTATGAATGAATATAGTATTCTGACATATGGATTTAAAGAAAATCATATTTTAGAATGTCTGGAAAATGGAAAAATCACAGAAGAATTCCGAGTGAATCCTAGAGCGGAGGATCTCTATGATTATGTTCGTCTGGAAGATATTGCAGCTTATAATGAGGCAGCAGGACTGAAACGGGAGAAAATCATCTCTGCAGATGGACCGGCTGATTATATGAGACAGATCTTGAATGCAATGGATGATGCAACGTATGAGAAATTCATAGAATACCATCTGGCCACATGTGAGAGAATGGAGCTTATGGGGGCATGCGCACATACAGTGGATATATTGAGAAAATAAGAGGGATTGCGGCTGCAATCCCTTGATTCATGTACAAAAGAAACTTAATTATATTCCAGTAAATAATTCTACTACAAATACAACTGCGCAGGAGATCAAAGAAACCTGAATCAGGCTCTTTCTGTTATAAGCAAGAATCAGTGCCACAACGAATCCTGCGGCTGCTGACCACACATTTGCAGTGGCAGATAAAATGGCTGGAAAAGTCATGACGGAAAGAGTGACGTATGGTACATAATATAGAAAGGATTTTATAAATGTACTTTTAATTTCACGTCTGATCAATGTAAGTGGTAAGAGGCGGATCAGATAAGTGATACCGGCCATTACCAGTATGTAGATATAAATATTATGATTCATTTTCCGCAGCCTCCTTTATATTTGAGTCATCTGTAACTGGGAAAAGTGCTGCGGCAATACCAGCGATCACGATTGTCAGGATAATGATGCGGAATCCGGATGAAATCTGGCAAAGGACTGGCGCAATTGCAAAAATAAGGCTGGCTGCCATGGAGATGGCAACGATGCCGGCAAGTACTTTGTTTCCTCTTGCTGGAGGAATGATAATTGCGATGAACATTCCGTATAAAGCAACACTTAATGCGCTGATCACACGCTCGGGCAGAATATTTCCGGAAACAATTCCCAGAAACGTTCCCATTACCCATCCGGGAACAGCGACACTGATCGCACCGTAAGAGTAGAACGGATGCAGCTTATCTTTTAAAGAAACAGAGATACCGAAGATTTCATCTGTCACACCATAAGCAATAAAAAAGCGGTGGAAAAACGGGGTGCTCTGGCTAAGCTTCTGGGAAAGAGCACATGACATCAAACAATAGCGAAGATTGATGATCAGCTGCGTAAATGCCATTTCCAAATAAGAAGCACCTGCTGTAATTAATGATAGTCCAGCGAACTGACCGGCGCTGGTAACGTTGGTAGCGGAGATGAGAACCGCCTCCCAAACAGAAAGATTTGCATTTTTTGCCATGATACCGAATGTGAAAGAAACCGCGAGATATCCCAGACAAATCGGGATACCATCCTTCACACCTGTGGCAAATGCGGTTCGTCGATTCATTTTAGCCCTTCTTTCGTTTTAAGATAACGAAGTTTATTTTACCTAAAAAAATAGATAAGAACAAGTGATAGGATTAACTTTTTTATAAAAGTTGAGAGAAAGACTGGAAATATAGAGAAGGTTCAGCTATAATTAAAATGATAAATGAAACATTAAAAATAAGTACAAGTTATAAAAGGAGAGCCAACATGGAAATGTTATCTATTGAAAAAGAATTACAGAATAATTCTTATCCAGGTAGAGGAATCATTATTGGAAAATCGGAAGACGGAACAAAGGCAGTTACTGCTTACTTTATTATGGGAAGAAGTGAGAACAGCCGTAACCGTATATTCGTAGAAGATGGGGAAGGAATCCGCACACAGGCATTTGACGAATCAAAGCTTGTAGATCCAAGCCTGATCATTTACGCACCAGTAAGGGTTTTAGGAAATAAGACAATCGTAACCAACGGTGATCAGACAGATACGATTTACGATGGAATGGACAAACAGATGACTTTTGAACAGTCACTCAGATGCAGAGAGTTTGAGCCGGACGGACCGAACTATACACCTCGTATTTCTGGTATCATGCATATTGAATCTGGAAGATACAACTATGCCATGTCAATCTTAAAGAGTAACAATGGCAATCCGGAAGCTTGTAACCGTTATACATTTGCTTACGAAAATCCAGTTGCCGGCGAAGGACATTTCATCCATACGTACAAATGTGATGGAAATCCGCTTCCAAGCTTTGAAGGAGAGCCAAAGCTTGTTTCTATTCCAAACGATATCGAAGCATTTACAGAATTACTTTGGAATAGCTTAAATGAAGATAACAAAGTATCTTTATTTGTAAGATATATTGACATCGCAACAGGCAAATACGAAACAAAAATCATCAATAAGAACAAATAGAAAAGGGAATAAAGTATCATGAATGAATTAGAATTAAAATATGGTTGTAATCCAAATCAGAAGCCTTCTCGTATTTATATGAAAGATGGAAGTGAGCTTCCAATCAAAGTTCTTTGCGGACGCCCGGGATACATTAACTTCTTAGATGCATTTAACGGATGGCAGTTAGTAAAAGAACTTAAGAAAGCGACAGGACTTCCGGCAGCAACATCATTTAAACATGTATCACCAGCAGGTGCAGCAGTAGGACTTCCGCTTAGTGAAACATTGGCAAAGATTTACTGGGTAGATGATCTCGGAGAACTGTCTCCACTCGCATGTGCATATGCAAGAGCGAGAGGAGCAGACAGAATGTCTTCTTTCGGAGATTTTATTTCCTTATCAGATGTATGTGATGCTGACACTGCAAGATTGATTAAGCGTGAAGTATCAGACGGTGTGATTGCTCCGGGATATACAGAGGAAGCCCTTGAAATCTTAAAACAGAAAAAGAACGGAAATTACAACGTAATCCAGATTGATCCAGATTATGTACCAGCAGCAACAGAACATAAAGATGTGTTTGGTATTACTTTTGAACAGGGAAGAAATGAACTTGAAATCAACGATGATTTCTTTGCAAATGTTGTAACAGACAATAAAGTGCTCACAGATGCAGCTAAGATCGACCTTGCAATTGCGATGATCACATTAAAATATACACAGTCTAACTCTGTATGTTACGTAAAAGACGGACAGGCGATTGGTATCGGTGCCGGACAGCAGTCGCGTATCCACTGTACACGTCTTGCCGGACAGAAGGCAGATAACTGGTGGTTAAGACAGTCTCCACAGGTGATGGGTCTGAAGTTCAAAGAAGGAATCAAACGTGCAGACCGTGACAATGCAATCGATGTTTACATGGGAGATGAATATATGGATGTCCTTGCAGATGGTGTCTGGGAAAATATTTTCGAAGAAAAACCGGCAGTATTTACAAGAGAAGAAAAACGAGCATGGCTTGACAAGCTTACAGATGTATCTCTTGGATCAGATGCATTCTTCCCATTTGGTGACAATATTGAACGCGCTCATAAGACAGGTGTAAAATACATTGCACAGCCAGGCGGCTCTGTGAGAGATGATCATGTAATCGCAACATGTAATAAGTACGATATGGCAATGGCGTTCACAGGACTTCGCCTTTTCCATCACTAATTTGTAGTCTAAGTTTCCTAATTTTAAAGCACCTCTGGAAAATGGTTCATAGTTAGACCATTCCAGAGGTGTTTTTGAAAAAAGTAAAATGGTCGAAGCAGGAGGAAATGAAAATGACACTGGCAGAAATTAGAAAAGAGATTGACGAGATAGATCCTCAGATCAAAGCATTGTTCTTACAAAGGATGGAAGTCGCAAAGCATGTGGCAGAAGTGAAATATGCGTCTGGTGATGAGATTTATAAGGCAGACAGGGAAGCGGAAATTATTTCCCGTTTGACGGTAGATGTTGCGCCCGAGCTGAAGATGGAGTATACTGCTTTTATCAGGAAAATCATGGAGGTGGCAAGAAAGTACGAATATGGACTGATTTATGACTGGAATCCAGAAGTGGCAGCAGAATTTATCAAGGATGCACAGGAAAGCCAGAATGGATATGTGAAAGTCAGAATGGTTCGCCCGAATCAGGTCAACAGTATGTCATCGATTCTTTCCATGATCGGAGATTATGGGTTTCATATGAAGCAGATCACTCTTCAGGAAGAAAATACAGAAGAAGTGAAGTTTGAACTTGTTATCTGCGGAGATATCAACACTGAAGAAATGAAAAAGTTGATTTATCAACTTTCGAAAGAATCAAAAGATTTTGAAGTATTATGATGAAGAAGGAGAGAAAAGTACATGAAAGGATTTATTGGAGAATTTAAGAAATTTATCAGCAGAGGAAATGTCATGGATCTTGCAGTCGGTGTTATTATTGGTGGTGCATTCCAGGCAATTGTCAGCTCTCTGGTAAACGATATTGTTATGCCTGTGATCAGTCTTATTACAGGAGGGCTTGATTTTTCGGCATGGAAGATCATGCTTTCAGAAGGAGAGAATGCAGCATCTATCAATTACGGAAACTTTATTACAGCAGTCATTAATTTCCTTATTATGGCATTCGTGATTTTTTGTTTCGTGAAATTTATGAATAGCTTAAACGAAAAACTTGTGAAAAAACCAGAAGAAGCACCGGCAGCTCCTACAACAAAAGTTTGCCCATTTTGTAAATCAGAAGTTAATATTGATGCAACAAGATGTCCACATTGTACATCAGAACTGACGGAATAATTCAGACATGGAATCGAAGGCCTCACGAACATTGTGAGGTCTTTTATATACTTTTAAGAAAAATTTATAGGAAGAAAATTGCTATTTTGGAAAAAAATGATATGATGGATATGAGAAGTGTGTCAGAAAAAGCTGACGCCGGAAACAAGAGATAAAGGTGAAGAATATGTACGAGTTAAGACAAAAAGAAATCGATCAGGCATTGCAGATTCTGCAGAAATCAGGGGTGGAAGAAACAACACGGGAATTCCAGCGTCTGATGGCATATTATCGCTGTGCCATGATGGAAATAGAGACGAAGTTTAAAGTGTTGAACGAGGAATTTTCTCTTCAATATGATCGTAATCCAATCAACAGCATTAAGACGAGATTGAAAAAGCTGCCGAGCATCATAGAGAAAATGGAACGAAAAAATTTCCCAATGTCAGTATCCGCGGTTGAAGAACATTTGAATGATGTGGCGGGAATCAGAGTTGTGTGCTCGTTCACAGAAGATGTCTACACCCTGGCAGATGCGCTGTTAAAACAAGATGATATTATTTTATTACAAAAGAAAGATTATATTGCCAATCCAAAAGAAAATGGATATCGAAGCCTTCACTTAATTGTATCTGTTCCGATCTTTTTGGAAAATGAAAAGCGTTTGATGAAAGTGGAAATTCAGCTGAGGACCATTGCCATGGACTGTTGGGCCAGCCTGGAACATCAGCTTAGATATAAGAAAGAGATAGATTTTACAAAAGAAATGGAACAGGAATTATCTGAGTGCGCGAGGATGAGCACGGAGCTGGATGCGCGTATGGACAGGCTGCGAAAAGAGGCGGATATATAAAGAGGGAAGGGTTGACAAAGGTATCCTGATTTTTTAAAATAAATGTTGAGTCAGTGGAAAATAGAAGCAGGAAGTAACTGCTTTATAAAGGATAGAGAGGACTGTTTATGATGGAAAAAATTATTTTAACAGGGGACAGACCAACAGGAAAGCTTCATGTAGGACACTATGTTGGCTCCTTAAAACGACGAGTGGAATTACAGAATTCAGGAGAATACGACAAAATTTTTATTATGATTGCGGATGCGCAGGCACTTACAGATAATGCAGATAACCCGGAAAAGGTGCGTCAGAATATTATTGAAGTGGCACTTGATTATCTTTCATGCGGACTTGATCCTGAGAAAGTTACAATATTTATTCAGTCGCAGGTTCCACAGCTTACAGAATTATCATTTTATTATATGAATCTGGTAACTGTTTCACGTCTTCAGAGGAACCCTACTGTGAAATCAGAGATTCAGATGCGTAATTTTGAAGCCAGTATTCCGGTAGGATTTTTCACATATCCGATCAGTCAGGCTGCGGATATCACTGCTTTTAAGGCGACAACCGTACCGGTTGGGGAAGACCAGCTTCCAATGATTGAACAGTGCCGTGAAATCGTGCACAAGTTCAACAGTGTTTATGGAGAAGTTCTTGTGACACCAAAGGCGCTGATTCCTGAAAATGAAAGCTGTTGCAGACTTCCGGGGATTGATGGAAAAGCAAAGATGAGTAAATCTCTTGGAAACTGTATTTATTTATCAGATACAGAAGAAGATGTACAGAAGAAGATCATGAGCATGTACACGGATCCAAATCATTTGAAAGTATCTGATCCAGGGCAGGTAGAAGGGAACTGTGTATTCACATATCTGGATGCGTTCTGCACAGAGGAACATTTTGTAAAATATTTACCAGATTACCAGAATCTTGATGAGTTAAAAGCTCATTACAGAAGGGGTGGTCTCGGGGATGTGAAAGTAAAACGTTTCTTAAATGCAGTTATGCAGGAAGAACTTGCTCCAATTCGTGCAAGGAGAAAAGAACTGGAAAAACAAATTCCTGAAATTTATGAAATTCTCCGTAAAGGTAGTGAAGAAGCAGAAAAGGTTGCTGCGCAGACTCTGAAAGAAGTGAAAGAGGCTATGAAGATCAATTATTTTGATGATGTTGAACTGATTGCAGAACAGGCAAAGAGATTCAGAGCAGAAGAATAATGAAATTGAAGGGCAGACGGTTCGTCTGCCCTAAGTTGTTAAAAAAGAATAAAAAGTGTTGCGGAATTGTTACAAAGCTCATATAATAAATTCGACAAAACTATGCAAACTAGGCAGAAGGAGTTAAAAAAATGGGAAAATATTTTGGGACAGACGGATTTCGTGGAGAAGCTAATGTGAATCTTACTGTGGAACATGCTTTCAAAGTAGGACGTTTCCTTGGCTGGTATTATGGACAGGACCACAAGGCAAGAGTCGTGATTGGTAAAGATACAAGAAGAAGCAGCTATATGTTTGAATATGCACTTGCAGCAGGACTTACAGCTTCTGGTGCCGACGCATATTTATTACATGTAACTACAACTCCAAGTGTTTCGTATGTGACAAGAACAGATGATTTTGACTGTGGAATCATGATTTCAGCAAGCCACAATCCATATTATGATAACGGGATCAAAGTGATCAATGGAAGAGGAGAAAAATTAGAAGCTGAAGTAGAAGCTAAGATTGAGGCATATATTGATGGGGAAACAGGAGAAGTTCCACTTGCAACAGGTGAAGCAATCGGAAGAACTGTTGATTATGCAGCAGGAAGAAACCGTTATATCGGACATCTGATTTCTCTTGCTACACGTTCCTTTAAAGATATGAAGATTGGTCTTGACTGTTCGAACGGAAGTGCTTCGTCAATCGCAAAGAGCGTATATGATGCATTAGGTGCAGATACATATGTCATTAACAATGCGCCGAATGGTACAAATATCAATACCAACTGTGGATCGACACATATTGAAGTTCTGCAGCAGTATGTAAAAGATAACAAACTTGATGTTGGATTTGCATACGATGGAGATGCTGACCGTTGTATTGCGGTAGATGAAAATGGAAATGTTGTTGACGGTGATTTGATTTTATATATTTGTGGTAAATATTTAAAAGAGCGTGGACAGCTTGCAGGCGACACAATCGTTACAACAATCATGTCAAATCTTGGACTTTACAAAGCATGTGATAAAGTTGGTATCAAATACGAAAAAACAAAAGTTGGTGACAAATATGTTTATGAAAACATGCTCCAAAATGGGTTCCAGCTTGGCGGTGAACAGTCAGGACATATCATTTTCAGCAAGCATGCAAGAACAGGTGATGGTATTTTAACTTCTTTAATGATCATGGAAGTTATTATGGAAACAAAGCAGACGCTTGCAAAACTGGCGGAAGAAGTTACTATTTATCCACAGCTTTTGAAAAATGTGCGCGTTTCTGATAAGAAGACAGCTAGAGAGAATCCAGAAGTTGTGAAAGCAGTTGCAGCAGTGACAGAAGCTTTAGGTGATGATGGAAGAATTCTTGTTCGTGAAAGTGGAACAGAACCTGTCATCCGAGTTATGGTGGAAGCTACAACAGATGAAATCTGTGAAAAATATGTAGATCAGGTCATCGATGTAATGAAAAAAGAAAATTTAGTAGTTGGTTAGATAATGTGTAACGAAAGAGGAAGTTTTTGTTCAATCAGGATATTGAGCGAAAGCTTCCTCTTATATTTCTCTGAATTGTGGGAATAATAGGAAGGACATTATAATTTCTATTTATTTTTGTAAAGGAGGGAATATATGTCTAACACTGCAACACAAAATATGGCGGCAATTCCGTTGCCGGAAAGAAGACGAAAAGCGGTTCAGGCAGGGTGTATCTGCATGATGTTATCTGTAGCAATGTCTGGTCTGGCGCTTTCTACCCTTAGTTCACCGATTCTGGAATCCATAAATGCGTTAGAATATGTGTCACTATTTTCTATTTTAGGAGCACTGGGTGTTTCTATTATGACTCCAATCGGTGGAAAATTAGGAGATTTGATAGGAAGAAGAAATGTTGTTGTGATTCCTGGCATTATCTGTGCACTCTGCGGAATTGGAATTGCATTTATCCGCTCACTTGTGCCGCTTATGATATTAAGGCTGTTACTTAGTCTTGCACAAGGAACATTTACAGCAGCACCTTATATTATTGTAGGTCTGATCAATGAAAAAAAAGATATTCCCAAAGCCATGGGATTTTTGGCTGCAGCAGTAGCAATCGGGGGATTTGGCGGAAGTATTATTGCAGGAATTTTAACGGACATGGGCCTGATGACCGTGGCAATTATTGTTTCTGTCATTCCACTCATTCTGGGAATAGTTCTGATTGGAATGAATATGCCAAATCAGAAGAAAGAGGGAAAGGTAAGTATTGATGTGTGGGGGACTGTCACACTGGTAGTGGCTCTGTGTGGAATTTTACTGTCACTTAATTATGCGACGGCCCTGGGATGGGGGCATCCTCTGGTGATTGGGGGCATGCTCATCGGCTTTCTGGCACTTATTTTGTTGATATGGGTGGAACATAGGGCGGCAGATCCGTTGATTCCGATGAAATTATTCCGAAATGCAAGATATACAGCGCTGTTGTTGGTAACCTTTTGTGCATATTTTTATATCGGAGCGATGAATACCTATGTACCGATTGCATCGATCAAAGTACTGGGAACTTCAGCAGGAATTGCCGGTTCCCTTCAGATGCCAAGAACCCTTATCTGTATGTTTCTGCCGGCAGCGGCAGGCGTGTGGGTAGGAAAACGGGTTGAAAATAACTGGAAAGCATTAACATTTGCCACACTTCTGGCGGCGATACCGATGTTTGCTCTTGGTTTTACGA
Organism: bacterium; assembly: GCA_029227655.1. GTDB lineage: Bacteria > Bacillota > Clostridia > Lachnospirales > Lachnospiraceae > Allocoprococcus. Next base: position 16,362 of record JAQYAI010000069.1, read on the forward strand.
CAGAATATACTTCTATCCTGGTCTATTATGTAGCAATTGCAATTACCGGTATTGCGGAAGGTTTCCGTGCCGTATCTGTTACTCCTTTCGCGCAGATGACACTGGATCAGGAAGACATTGGAATCGGAACATCGCTGATTAATTTTACGAATTCGCTTTCTGGAACGATTGGTGCGGCGGTTCTGGGCGCAGCATACAATTTTTATACGGTGGGAAATGCCACATCAGTAGAGCATATTCGAAGAGGCTGTAATGCGGTATTCTGGATTGCGGCAGTTTTTGGAATCATTGGTGTGGGAATCGTTCTTTTTGTGATTCGTCCACAAATGACCAAAAAATAAGGAAATAAATAAAAATGAAAAAAGCTGTATGGGAATAAGCGATTGACCTGTACAGCTTTTTGTGCTACGATACGTATAACACTGGGGATAAAGAAAGAGGATACGATATGCTGATAAAGATTGATTTCGAAAGTGATGAGGCAATTTATGTACAGCTTAGGAATCAGATTATTTTAGGAATTGCGACATCGACGATCCGTGAAGGAGATACCCTTCCTTCTGTGAGACAGTTGGCAGATAATATTGGGATTAATATGCATACAGTAAATAAAGCCTATAATGTGCTCCGGCAGGAAGGCTTTATTCAGCTTGATAAAAGGCGTGGGGCAGTTATCAGTATTGACGTGAATAAATTGCAGGCAATGGAAGAATTAAGATCAAAGATGCAGATATTGCTTGCACAGACCAGCTGTCAGGGAATAACCCGCGAGGAAGTGCATGAAATGATCGATGTAATTTACGCGGAATACGGATATGGAAATAAAATTGATATAAAGTAAAAGAGAATGGAGTAATTGTAAACTATGATGGAGAATCAGTATACAAAGCAGGCGCAGGAAGCTTTTCAGATTGCAAAGAAAACTGCAGAGAGATTCAAACACCCATATGTTGGAACAGAACATCTTTTATGGGGATTGAAAAAAGTATACACAGGCGTTGCAGGGCAGATTCTGGAACAGAATCAGCTTGATGAAGAACAGATGAAGAAAGCGATGGATATGTTGATTTCAATACCGGAAGGTGGAACAGTAATCAGGAAACCATTGGAACTTAGTCCTCGTCTGGAATTTATATTAGAAGAAAGCCGGAATGAAGCGATTCATTTCCAATCAAAAAAGATTGGAACAGAGCACATGCTGATTGCAATGCTGAAGGATGCAGACTGTATTGCAACGAAGATGCTTCAGACGCTGAATATTAATGTGCAGAAGGTATTTCAGGAACTTCTTCTGGCAATGGGAGTTAATCCAAAGGAGTATGCAGAGAGTCAACAGGAAGCGGAAGGTCAGGGAATTGTGGAACATTACAGCAAAGACCTGACTTTGGAGGCGAAAGAAGGGCGCCTTGATCCGGTCATTGGACGTACGGAAGAGATAGCCCGAATTATGCAGATCTTAAGCAGGCGTACGAAGAATAATCCATGTCTTGTAGGAGAGCCTGGAGTTGGAAAGACAGCCATCGTAGAGGGGCTTGCTCTGCAGATTGCAGAAGGAATTGTACCAGAGGGAATGAAAGACAAACGTATTCTGGTACTTGATCTTCCTGCTATGATTGCCGGTTCGAAATACAGAGGAGAATTTGAAGACCGGATGAAGCGCATGATCCGCGAGGTGACAAATGCAGGAAATATCATTTTGTTTCTGGATGAACTCCATACAATCATTGGAGCAGGCGGAGCAGAAGGAGCTATTGACGCGTCAAATATTTTAAAACCGGCACTCGCACGTGGAGAAATTCAGCTCATCGGTGCTACTACGTTGACAGAATACCGTAAATATATAGAAAAAGATGCGGCATTAGAGCGTAGATTCCAACCGGTAACTGTGGAAGAGCCAAGGGAAGAAGAATGTCTGAAGATATTAAAAGGTTTACAAAGAAAGTATGAAGCGCATCATAATGTGTCGATTCGGGAAGAGGCCCTCGTGGCAGCCGTGCAGTTGTCACAGCGATATATCAATGACAGATTTTTACCTGACAAGGCACTGGATGTGTTGGACGAAAGTTGTTCGAAGGTCAAACTGCGTGGATTTAAAGTTCCGGAAAATATCCAGAAAGCAGAAGTACAGTGTAAGGAATTATCGATTGAAAAAGAAGAAAAAATCAAATGTGGAGATTTTGAAGAAGCTTCGCGTTTATATAATGAACAGAATGAGCTTCAGAAGAAACTGGAGCAAATGAAGAGTCGTTTTGACAAGAGGAATGCAAATAAAAAAGTAGAAGTAACGGAAGAAGATATAGCAGAAGTGATTTCAGCATGGACGAAGATTCCAATCAGCCGCCTGAATGAAAGTGAAAATTCCCGTTTACAGAAGCTGGAGAAAACACTGGAAAAACGAGTGATTGGTCAGCATGAAGCTGTAGTGGTTTTGTCGAAAGCGGTGAAACGCGGACGAGTGGGACTAAAGGATCCGAAGAGACCAATCGGCTCTTTCCTCTTCCTTGGACCAACGGGTGTAGGAAAGACGGAACTTTCTAAAGCACTTGCAGAAGCACTATTTGGAAATGAAGATGACATGATTCGTGTTGACATGTCTGAATATATGGAAAAGCACAGTGTTTCTAAAATGATTGGTTCGCCTCCGGGATATGTAGGACATGATGATGGCGGACAGTTGAGTGAGAAAGTGCGTCGCAATCCATATTCAGTCATCCTTTTTGATGAAATTGAGAAAGCGCATCCGGATGTATTTAACATTCTTCTCCAGGTGCTGGATGATGGTCACATTACAGATTCGCATGGCCGTAAAGTGGATTTCCGTAATACAGTGATTATCATGACTTCCAATGCGGGAGCACAGGCAATCATAGAACCTAAGAAACTGGGATTTATGCAGCAGGAGGATGCTGCAAGTGATTATAAACGTATGAAATCCAATGTAATGGATGAAGTGAAGCGGATTTTCCGACCAGAATTTTTGAATCGAATCGATGATATTATTGTGTTCCAGACGCTTAATCAGGATGATATGAAGAAAATTGTTGGTCTTATGTGCAGGGAAGTGGTGGATCGTGCACAGACTCAGCTTGATATTACCCTTCATATCAGAGATTCTGTAAGGAAACATATTGTTGAAACTGGAACTGACAAGAAGTATGGTGCAAGACCTCTGAGACGTGCAGTTCAGAACCAGTTGGAAGACCGACTTGCAGAAGCAATTCTGAATGGAGAAATAAAGCGTGGCGATCATGTAGAAGCAGGTATTTCTAAAAATGAGATAAAATTTACTGTAAAGCCTACAAACAGCTAGAAAAAGAATGCGTTTTATTATATAATTGATGTAGGGATCTGGGGTTGACCAGATCAGAATGCATAGGAGGATACAAAAGATGGCAGCAGTCAAAGAGCTTATCAGAAATGAAGCTAATGGGACACTCAGTTTTGGCGATTATACATTGAGTGAAAAGACAAAGAAAGATGGATTTGAATTCGAAGGAGATTTATATAAAGTAAAAACGTTTCATGAAATCACAAAATTAGAAAAGAACGGAGTTTTCGTTTATGAATCTGTTCCGGGAACAGCAGTTGAGAACTTTAAGGTTTCTGACAATGTAGTTACTTTCAGGGTATCAGGCGCAGAGAATGCACAGATTACGGTTGGACTTGAACCAGAAGCTGAATATGTGGTCTATATGAACGATATCAATGTCGGTGATATGACAACAAATATCAGCGCAAAGCTTAGTATCAGTGCTGAACTTGAAAAAGAAGATGTTGAAGTAAAAATCATAAAAAAATAATCGTACTTAAAAAATGTATTTAGAAAAGGGCTGTAGCAAACAGCCCTTTTTCAACATATAAAAAGGGGTAAATGAATGGCAAAAGCAAAGAAAACGACATTCTTCTGTCAGAATTGTGGATATGAAACTGGAAAGTGGCTTGGGCAGTGCCCTGCCTGTAAAGAATGGAATACTTTTGTGGAAGAAAAAATCACAGTTACAAAGGCTTCTGATGGAAGAACGTTCCGGGAACTGGAAGTGGTTCCGTTATCGCAAGTAAAAAGTGAAGAGGAGGAGCGAATCCGAACAAAGATAGAAGAGCTGGACAGAGTGCTTGGCGGGGGAATTGTTCCGGGCTCGCTGATTCTGGTAGGCGGAGATCCGGGAATCGGAAAATCCACACTTTTATTACAGGTATGTCAGAGACTCGCAAAAATAGAAAAGAAAGTGCTTTATATTTCAGGAGAAGAATCGCTCCGCCAGATTAAGCTTCGGGCACAGAGGATGGGAGAATTTACCGAACAGCTTCTGCTGCTCTGTGAGACGAACCTGGAACTGATCAAAACGGTAATCGAAAGGGAACGGCCGGAGACGGTCATCATCGATTCGATTCAGACCATGTATAGTGAAGATGTGGGCTCAGCGCCGGGAAGCGTATCGCAGGTGCGCGAAGCGACCAATACATTGATGCAACTTGCGAAAGGGCTTTGTATCACTATTTTCATTGTAGGACATGTCACAAAAGAAGGAACGGTTGCCGGACCAAGAGTGCTGGAACATATGGTAGATACGGTACTTTATTTTGAGGGAGACCGCCATGCATCGTATCGGATTCTGCGAGGAGTTAAGAATCGTTTTGGCTCTACGAATGAAATTGGTGTATTCGAAATGCGCCAGGATGGACTAAAGGAAGTAAAAAATCCTTCTGAATTTATGCTGAATGGAAGGCTGGAGGATTCGTCCGGCTCTGTTGTGGCATGTTCGATGGAAGGGACAAGACCGATTTTATTGGAAATTCAGGCACTTGTATGTGAAAGCAATTTTGGGATGCCACGCAGAACGGCGGCTGGAACGGATTATAACCGTGTGAATCTTTTAATGGCAGTATTGGAAAAAAGGATTGGCTATCGCTTGTCAAATTACGATGCTTATGTAAATATTGCCGGTGGTATCAAGATTAATGAACCGGCACTTGACCT
>JAQYAI010000070.1 GCA_029227655.1 bacterium
TTATCTGGTCTTGACAGAAAGGGTATTCAGATTACCAGAATTTGATTCGAAAATAAAAAAAGTCCTTGATAATAAAGGGCTAAACATATCAGTTCTTGACGGGAATTGACAGAACCACAGAGCTCTCCTAAGCGTGGGGTCGGAGGTTCAAATCCTCTCGTGGACGCCAGCAAACAACGCTGTAAGCCTTTGTTTTCAAGGGTTTACAGCTTTTTTTTCAGCCGTAATCCTTAGACAAAACCATCTTCCTTTGATTGGAGGATAGTTGATTATTTATGAGCTACAATGTATATTTTGCTAATTGGCAACGAACAAAAATCTGCGTCTTGCTAATAAAAACCGTTTCTTTGCTAATTTGAGATTCCTGTCTGTTTTTGACCTGCGATCAGCGCCGCCAGCGTACTTGCAAGTTCCGGTGATTTTTGAAGCTGTTCAATCAGTGCCGCCAGGTCTAAGGTCTGTGTCTGAGGTTGTTCCTGCGGAGGTGCTACATTCCTTAAATCAGGATTTGCATAGAAGGCGCTTTCAAATTTCTGTGCGTTGATCTTACGATCCTCGTCGAGAATGTGAGCATAGACTTTGGTAATCATGTCTACCTCGGCATGTCCTGTATCACCCTGTGTAGCTTTCAGATCGCCGTGATTGAGTTTCAGCTTATAAGTCGTACTGGAATGTCTCAAAGAGTGAAATACGACATTTGGAAGCCCTGCTTTCTGCTTCAGCAGCGAAAATTCCTTTTCAATAATCCGGTTCTCACAAGGCCGGCCATTCGGCAGCGCTACCACCAGATCGAAGTCCTGGTATTCATCACCGAGAAATCCTTTCAATTCTTCCTGTGACTTTTTCCATTCACGAAGGATATAAGCAACTGTCTTAGGCAGCCAGACTTTACGAACACTGGAATCTGTCTTAGGTTTTTTCAAAATCAATCGAGTGCTGGTATTCGGCATCAATGGAGTAAAAATGTGGTAGATGTCTTTTTCTCCCAACGTCTCAATCGCCTGTTTAGACGCTCGTGTCAGCTCCGCTTCTATGTAAATATAAGCGTTATCAGCCGCTATGTTTTCATCTTCGATATGAACATTTTTCCAAGTCAGTCCAAGAATTTCTCCCATGCGCAGAGAACAAGCAAACGCAAGGTTCATAGCAATATACAGTTTGCTGTCTGTGCATTGATCCAGAGCAAGGCGGATCGTTTCGGCATCCCAAATGTCGCGTTTCTTATACTCGGTCTTAGGTAAGACTACATTATCAAAGGGATTCTTCCCAATCAGTTCCCAGCGAACAGCCTGCTTAAAAGCGCACCGTAGAAGTTTGATGATTTTCTCAATCGTTGAGTTCGTGACAAATTCCGTCCGGGCCTTTCTATTTTTCCGGGAAACAGAAGGCGTCTTTTGAAGTGTCTGAATATATTTGTCCACCACACGGGTAGTAATATCCTGAATTTCCATATCTCCGATAATCGGATTGATATAGTTTGCAATCAGGGCTGTTTGACCATCATACATAGACACGCCCCATTTTTTCTCTCCATAGGTTGAAACAAAGTCATACAGAAAATCCGATACTTTCTGATTGTTTGGAGGAAGAAATGTGCCGTTGTTCTGCTGGTTCTCAACTTCCGCTTTCCGTTTCAGTGCTTCTTTATGGGTATGCCAAGTTTCCCATTTTTGTTTCGTTTCTCCATTTTCATCAACATAGTTGTAAACAACGGAATAAGATTTTTTACGTTTGATAATAGATGCCATAGTCGTTTTCCTTTCTAAGTTAGAACGTCTGTGCGTCTAACCATTCGTCAAATGATTTTTTGGAAACTCGTATGGCATTACCAACCCGTACAATTTTGAAATGTCCCTCTTTTACCAGGCTGTAAGCAGAAGTACGGCCAATATTCAGCATGGCAGCAATATCCTCCACTTTGTAAGTCCGTTGCTCAGGAACACTTCTTTGCACACTGTTTGTTGTCTGGCTCATTTGTCCTCCTTTCCGCATCCGACAAAGACAGTGTACGTGGATATGACTTCCTGCCATTATTCTACCGCGTCACCTGCCATTTGTCTGCTGCTAATTGAAAAATTTACGATTTATCCATAATCTGAATTGGGGGGTGGAAATAAGATAGAGGGGATATTCTGCGCTTTTTTACGGAATGTGAGCAGCTGGTAGGGAAGAAAGACTATGAGAGCGTGCATCAGACGGGATTTTGACTGGAACAGTAGCGGAGTTATGATAAAAAATAATTTTGAGTGCTTCGTGAAACAACCCTGGCAAAAATGGAAAGAGGGATGGCAGAAATATGATTTTGTTGATATAATCAGAGTGAGAAATCATTTTTGAGATTACGGGAGTGATTACTTATGGCATCGGAAAGAATTGATGAATTATATAAGGTTTTACTGGACAGGGCCGCGATTATACAGAAAAAAGAAATGGAACATGCCAGGTTGTGATAAATGAGATTTACAGAAATGAATTGCAGTGATTAAAGAAATATTTGTGGTGGAGCAAAACTGCATATATCAGGATTTAGATGATAAGGATTATGACAGTCTTCATGTTTTTTATGAAAAGGAAGGCTTTTTTATCTGTTCGGAGGAGTTTTTGGAGGACGAAATACCTCATGTGCAAATGGAACTGATTTTGCTATAATTTTCGTATTAAATGAGCTTCCTGAAAGGAGAGATATTATGACAACTACGAATTTAAATAAAGAATTTGACAAATTTGTTGCAGAAAAAGAGAAAGAATTTGAGAAAGAGGTTCGCGATTTCCATAAGGGATTCCTTACAGAAGATGAGATTTGGTGGCAGATTAACAATGTGTATGTCGGTGATTTTTCTTTCAAATCTTATAAGGGATTTTGGGCCAACAAGGACTTATCCTTACAGATATCCGAAGAAAATTGGAAGGATGTTCTTGCCGATTATGAAAAGTGGTCCCAGGGAGAAGCGCCTGACAGCCGGAGTGAAAAACCGTGGCTTCAATCAGATTCCGGCTTGAAATCGAAATCTATTCATACCGCATCCGAATCGGAGAGAGCGGTCTTTTTCAGATGTATAGATTATATGAAACTCCCAATAGCGTATTATGAACCGATCCCGGATCATATTGTCAGACCGTGTTTTCGTTCTACGATGTACGGTCCTGATTCAAAATGGGATATTTGGGGTATTGTAGATGACGGTGGTCTGATTGCCGATCCTGAGCCGATCGGGAAGACCTTTGTTTTGACCGACAAATACGGACTGAAAACCCGTATTGATATTCAACACATGGGAACAGAGCAATGCGAATGGCGCACATACAAGAGTGACTACCTTGGTATGGGGACAATTGAAGGATACACGTCTTCTACTCCGGTTGAGATTGAAATTTGGCTGACTTCAAATAAGGACAGGGTGGATACTCTGACCATATATGCGTATGGCAACGACCCAATATGGAATGAGCATTACGACGCCTATCATAAGTTCCCGCTCTGGCAAGAGTACTTTAGGGAAAGTGAAAAACGCCATAATTTGTTTATGAACAGTGAAGAGGCGTTTATCAAGCGAGTACGGGAGAAATATAAATAAGGAGATTAAGCTATGCGAACAATTTTTGTTTCAAGCACATTTAGAGACATGCAGCAGGAACGTGATGCGATTCGTGATATTGTAGCTCCGCAAATGAATCAGGAGGCTCGGAAACACGGGGATTTTATTGACTTTTGCGACTTGCGTTGGGGAATCAATACAGAAAATATGGACGAGAGTTCCGCATCACACAAGGTACTTGATGTTTGTTTAGGAGAAATAGATAAAAGTCAGCCACCCATGATTATCCTGCTTGGAGAACGGTATGGCTGGATTCCGGAACAAAATTTTGTTCGTGAAATTGCAAGTCGTGAAGATTGGGAGCTTAATTATCTGGAGCAGAGTGTAACGGCTTTGGAAATCGAATACGGAGCATTTTATCGTCGGCGCCCTGTTCTAATATATATCCGGGAAATAGAGGGAAGTGCTCCATCGGAGTATCTGGCTGAGGACGATGAACACAGATACCGATTAAATCAGTTAAAGAAGCGCCTTATTGCACTGGCACCAGACTCTGTTCGAAGATATACGGTTCATCTGGAAAAGAAAGCGGATGTATTAGAGGATGTAAATATTCCGGAAACAGAGATCAAATCGTTTGCAGATCGTGTCGTTGCAGATTTGAAGGAAATGTTTCTTCCTGATTGGAAGCGCTATGACCAAAAGACTCCTTTTGAGCGCAGTCTTGAAACACAGTGGGCTTTTGTACATGAAAAAGACCAGCAATTTTTTGCGCGCCAGAGCGACTGTACGCTTCTTTTGAAAAAGATATATGGCGGAGAGCGTGTTGTCGCTGCTGTCGGTATTTCCGGTAGTGGTAAAAGTACCCTATTTTCACGAATTGCCTGTCATGTAGAAAAAAGCGGATGGGATGTTCTGCCCTTTGTATCCGGATTGACGCCGGACAGTAATCTTGCATTGAATATCTTACGATATTCTGTCAGGTATCTTCAGCATCTCTTGCATAGGGATTTGAACGATTCCGGAGATGATAAGGCATTGCAGGAGCGGTTTCGTATGCTTTCTGCAGAGTATGCTAAGACAGGACGAAAAATGCTTATTATGGTCGATGCGGTAGATCAGCTGTTTGACGATGATTATCGGCAAAATGCAGTATACATTCCAGATGGCACAACTGGCTCTATTCAGTTTTTTTTGACAGCGCTGTCGGATACGGAGTTACCAACCCAGAGCATTCATCGCCTGCAGCCTCTTGATACAAAGGACAGGAGACTTGTAATCGACAGCATACTTCGTTGGAAACGAAAAGAAATTTCAAATTCTGTGATTGACTTCGTTTGTGATATGACCAGATTGCAGACTCCGCTGGCAATCAGTTTGATGATTGAGCGTCTTCGGATGATGAATTCCGTAGATTTCCAGACAATTAACCATGCTTCTTTGGCACCGATACAGGCAATCACGGAACACCAGATGCAGCTGGTACGTAATTGTCCTACGGAGTTGGAACAGTTGAGTACCTATATTTTTGAATTAGTAGCGCAGCGAATCAATCATAATCTCCTCAACCGGGTTATGAAAGCATTGGCTGTATCCAGATATGGACTTCGTTCGGAGGATCTGGCAGGTTTGTGTGGCTCGGATTGGAGTCGTTTAGATTTTGTGCATTTCATTAATTATCTAAATGAAAGCTTTCTTGTTCGCCCGGATGGCCGTTATGATTTTATGCACAAATGTTTCCGGGAAGGACTTTGTAAGACATTCGATATTCGCTCTATGCACTATGAGGTGTCGGATTACCTGAGCAAATTGGACATAGAAGATCCGGTTCGCAGCAGGGAATTGGTATATCATCTTGTTTGTGCAGACAGAAAGAAAGAATTTTTACAGTACATTGCATTATTGTATTCCAGCACGTATAAAAAGGCAGCATACTTGCGTGACGATGGTGCAAACACATTATATTACTGTGTGTTATGTGATGATGGGAAATGGCTTCTTGAATTATTGAAATCTGTAGACAATAGCCAGGATGCTCTGTATTTGACCTGGTTTTTGGCATTTGAACTGTATAATAAATTCGGGAACCTGCGACAGGAAATGAAATTGATAGAACCGCTTTATGTGCTTTCATTGGAACTGGTTAAAAAAAATGAAAACAAGCTTGGCTCTAATAACACAAAACGTTTGCTTTCGAAACATTACGATATTTTACAATCGAATTGCATTAACATGGATAAAAATGAGGCGGCGATCCAATATGGTGAAGAATATCTATGCCTGATTAAGGGAAAAATGAATGATTCTCCAACGTTACAACAGAAGGATGCCCTTTTTCGAGTATATTATCTTCTCCTTTGCGCATATAAATCCCTGGATTCGGAAGAACTTCTAACAAAAGCGCTGAAACATGCGAATGAAGCAGCAGCTTTGTTGACAGAAGAATATATTGAGTACAGGTGCAAGCATGGGAAGATGCTGGGAGAATTTTATGGATGTTTAGGAGATGTGTATAGGAATCTAAACCTATATCAGTTGGCGGTAGAGGTATATAGAAAGGATGTTCAATATCGTCAGGCTCGATATGAATATTTGAAAGACAATGTTTCTCTTGGTTTACTTTGTGGGGCATATTATAATGTTGCAATGGGATTACAAAATCTTCCAAGTGAGGACAATTTGAAAGAAGCCTGGGAGCTGTCTTGTAAGGCAAGCAAACTACTGGAACCTGTAATTGAAAGTGGTATAGCTGATGATTTTACAAAAAGTGCCTTGGGGAGGTCTTATACTCAGACGGTGACTCTTATGAATACTTACCCCAAATTGTTCACGAATTACAATGGACAGACGGCACTGCAGCTTATACTGAAAGCAGAGAGCTTATTCATTGATATATCTCATAGAGATGAAACCCATTATATGCAAAATGCTCATGCAGGAAATATACTTTGCTTAACAAAAATAAAGGGACTTCAATTTAGTGAGACGAACCAAAAAGCTGTTTCCGGGTTTGTCAAACTGATTTCTGATTTAGAAGAATTTGCAGAAGAGTCTGAGAAGCATTCTACATTGATGTATGATGTCACTTGTTATTCATTTGCTACTATGCTTTCGAATTCTGTTTATCCGCAATGGAAAGAAATGTCAAAGGTCTATTTTGAAAAAGCCAAGGATTTAGAGGTTCGGCAAGTAACCGACAGTAGAGTTTCTGATTCCAATTTTGCCGAAGACAGTGAGAAAAATGTGATGTCAATTTTTCGTAATTATTCAGGCTCAAAAAGGATTAGACTCAAACGGCATTGTACACAAAAGCAGTTGGATAACGCCTGTAAAATCTATGCGAAAGAGATAGATCCCAAAAAAATCATTGCACTTGTGGATTTTACTTTTATGAAGAATGGAAAACAAGGCATGCTTTTCACGAATGACAGATTATGCGCCAGCTTTTTGCCTGCTCCCATTTTTTATAGTAACATTTGCAGCATCACCCTTCGGGGAGACGATTGCATTCTCGTTTGCAAAGATGGTATGAGACATCAGCTTGATATACCCGGCGATTCAACGGATATATATGGTGTGCTGAAAGAAATTGTTCAATTGCAAAAAAGAGACTAGAATTATAAATGTCTTATAGTATCGAAAGCTGAATTTTTATCAAGTATAACTGATAAAAAGATGAAATTTATATTGGAAATCAGTTATATCTGTGATATTATAAAATCAGTCTAAGAGGGGAGGAGGGGCAATATGATTAAACGAGAAACTTATATGCGGCGTATTCGTCCATTCATCGGAAATGAGCTGGTAAAAGTCCTGACGGGTATTCGTCGAAGCGGCAAGTCTGTCATGTTGAACTTGATTCAAGAAGAGCTTGCCGAAAGAGGTGTGGAACGCCAACAATTTATTTCTTTCAACTTTGAAAATATGAGCAATGCACATCTTTGCAATGCCGCTGCACTGCATGATGAAATTATTCGCAGAGCTGCCGATCTGGATGGCAAGGTGTATTTGTTCTTTGATGAGATACAGGAGGTCGCAGGCTGGGAGAAGTGTATCAATTCCTTCCGGGTGGAACTGGACTGCGATATTTACATTACAGGTTCCAACGCGAAACTGTTGTCAGGTGAGCTTGCCACTTATTTGGCTGGACGGTATGTGGAGTTCATAATCTACCCATTTTCCTTTGGGGAGTTTGTCGAATTGTACCGTACCGTTTATCCCGACACAGATACCCGGCAATGCTTTCAGAAATATTTACTTTTGGGAGGAATGCCATATTTAAGCAATCTTCGCTATGAGGAAGAACCTTGTCGACAGTATTTGCGAGACTTGTTCAATTCCGTGGAGTTGAAAGATATTGTCAAACGGAATAGCATCCGGGATGTGGATATGCTGGAACGGATCGTGTCCTATATTACCGCTAACATAGGCACCACTTTTTCTTCCACGGCGATTTCCAGGTATCTGAAAAGTGAAGGGCGGTCGGTTTCGGCGGAAACGGTTCTTAACTATATCAAAGCCTGTACGGATGCTTTCCTGTTCTACCAGGTGAAACGTCAGGATTTACAGGGCAAGAAAATTCTCACCGTCAACGAAAAATACTATGTGGCCGATCACGGAATGCGGGAGGCTGTTTTTGGCGGGAACATGAAAGATATTAACCTGGTGTTGGAAAATATCGTTTACATGGAGTTATTGCGCCGAGGTTATGCGGTCACCGTCGGGAAAGTATCCGATCAGGAGATTGACTTCGTGGCTCAGATAAGAGATAGTAAGTTGTATGTCCAGGTGTCCTATTTGCTGGTCGCAGAGGATACCATTCGCCGGGAGTTTGGTGTCTTTGACCGGGTGAGGGATAACTTTCCGAAGTATGTTGTCACGCTGGATGAATTTGACATGAGTCGTGATGGAATTAAGCACCGCAATATACGGGACTTCCTTTTAGCGGAGGAGTGGAATTAACTTTTAGCGGATATTAACAAATATAGATGAATTTATTTATGGAGACCATTTACTGTAAAACGGTAGATGGTCTTTTTATACCCCCTTAAAATAGGGGTTCGAAAATGGTTTATATTAATTATACAAACAAGAAAAACAGTGAACCAATTAATTTGCTAAGGAGGAGTGACGATGAAACATATTAGTTCAAATAATACATCAAAAGGAAAAGTAATGACGATGTTGGAACACCAGAATTACATGCTCGAAAAGGGAAAGACAAAAAATATAGGATTTTTTGAGTCAGTTTCTTTAAAGATTGCAGGACGAAGTGATGGGGCACACGGACTTCCAAGACAGGATGGTGGAGGTGAATGGATTTCTCCTATGCTCAGCAAAGAAATTCATAGTTATAAAGAATTCTGTGACAGAATCTGGGGAAAATTACAGATTGATATTTCAGATAAATTCGCAAGGCTTGGATATCTTCTGGATAATCTGAAGAGTCTTGAGGGACAGCTCGAAGAAGCGCGCGGAAGATTGGAGAAGGCACAAAGTATCGGGGAACCGGACTATCATATCAAAAAAAGAGGAGAGGAACATCTTTCAGAAAATCAGGTTGTATCTAGAAGGAAGAGATATCATCAGAAGCAGCTTCAGCCATTCATGTCATCGGTTCAGAGTCTGGGAAATGAACTAAAAGAAAATCTGAAAGAGGCAATATTGTTGGAAAACGAGATTACAGAGGCTAATAATGCAGCCAGACTGATTTGTGAGAGAGTCATGAATCATACAAGACAGCGTATGGATGTCTACTGGAATGCATCATATGCCAGTCATCCGGAAAAAAATAATCTGCCGGTAACACCGGGTATTCGCTTGATTCCGGATGCTGAACTGATGTATTTTAGACAGCATAAGCAGTTCCTTGATAAGGCGGAAGAGACGATTGACTATCTAAAAGTGAAATATGATGTCACAACAGAAAAGGAGGAAAAAAAGTATGAGTAATATCAAAGAAATACTCGGAGGGAAAAAGGTAGATGATACCTTAGAGGTTGTGAATGACTTTAAGTGTCAGATCCCTTACTGGGGGTATCAGGTTGCGGCCTATAAAAACAGCGAGCCTTTTAATGACTTAATTCCGGTACTGGATGCTTATTTGGAAAAACTGTTTACAGGTGAGCTGGACGATGGGAACGGAGACGTTCTGGATTGCCTGATTGCTGATTATGCCAGAGAAAACATGAAGTATCTGGCCCAACAGAGGGTTGAACACCGAAGTATGCTGAAGATGTTTGAAGTGCAAAGGCAGGGCGCAAGACAGACATTTGAGAATCATCTCATAGCAATGGAAGAACTGAAAGAAGAGAAAGGTGTTGATATGGAAAATATCGAAAAGCGTTGTAAAGCGGACAAATTTGAAAGGAGAAATGAAAATGCGTAAAGAGACAAGTATTTGGAAAATAAATAAAAATGGAAATATTGTTTTCCATACCGGAAGTGATGTGAGAAAGCTGCATTATCAGCCAAAGAGTTTATTAGAACGACCGATCGCAGCATACATAGTAATGATTCTTTGTGCGGTTCTTGATTTTACGTTGTTCTATCAGCTTCTGTCAAAGGCATTATATGATGATCCAATGACGATGTATATGACCACGGTAGGTCTTCTGATTGGATTTGATTTTGCACCTTGTTATCTTGGAATGAAGCTTAGAGAAGCAAATCAGGGATATAAGATCAATAAGATTTTGCTTGTGGCTTTGGCCGGATCCTTTGTATTGGCATTTGCAGTTAATTTTTACCTTCGAATTGTCATGAGAGATCTGGCGCTTCCGGATCTTTCTACTACAACATCTTTGCTTGGAACAACACAGACAGAAAGTTCATCGAATTCCCTTGCACCGGCATTTGCTTTATTTGCAGCTATACTGCCTGCAGTAACATCTCTTTGCAGCTTTGGTATATCCTATGCAATATCCAATCCGTTGCGTAAGGAACTCGAAACACTTGAGAAAGAAACCGGAATGTTGGAGGATGATATTATCCAGACGAAGTCTATTTTAAAAGAGTATGAGACAGATGCAGATTATTATGAACGTATCCGGGCTGATGATGACGATCGATATAAGGAATGTGTTGCAAAGACTTGTGAAAAGGCAATGTTCTATGCGGATTATGTAAGAGAACGTATCAAAGAATTTCTGAAGAATGATCCGAGCGGAATCAATGAACTGTCCAAGGAACAATATACACACATATTACAACTATTAGAAGATTCAAGCGCGGAAAAGTTGTCTGCGGATATCTTAGAAATTACATCAAAACAGGAAATGGAAGGAGTAGATGAGTATGTTGCGTAAAAGGGAAAAAATGAAAATGGCGTTATTAGGCATTATGGGTATGCTGACCGGGATGTTATGTTTGACAGGCTGCTCAGGAAATAAAGGGACAAAAGAAAGCAAGACGCCACAGGCTTTGGCTGTTGTTCTGGGAGCCCACGCGAATAGCCAGGGACTGAATCTGAATAATGTGATGGTTCAGGATACTGTTGTGAATGCGGTGAAGTCCAATGGTTATGTCAGTGTGGTATGTGTGGATGGCGAACCGGAACTATTGGCTGCTAATCTGTATGAGATTCCAGAACAGTATGCGAACGGAAATAAGTCGAAACTGGAGTCTGATGCATTGATGAAGGCGAATAATATGCTGATGGAACTGGAGACTGTGAAGGCAGATGATCCGGAAAGTGATGTCTTGGAGAGCTTGAGACTGGCAGTACGGTCATTGGCAGATATGAATGATATGGAAAAAAGTATTTTGATTATTGATTCTGGTTTGTCAACTACCGGAGTGATGGACTTTAAGGGAAATCTGATCATGGCGGACCCGGACAATCTGGCTGAGAAGCTCTATGAAAAGTCGGCAATTCCGAATTTTGATGGGATTACGGTAATCTGGATGCAGATGGGAGATACTGCCGCTCCTCAGCAGGATTTGACAAATGCACAAAGAAAGAATCTTTCGGCTATATGGAAAGCTATTATCGAAAAAGGAGGAGGAACCTTTATATGTTCTGAAGCACCAGCAAATCCAGTTGATAAAGGAACAGAATATCCGAGCGTAACTGCAGTCACACTTCCGGAAGAGACACCGATTGCTTTTGATGTGTCAGCGGTTGAATCTGCTGATGCATCAGGGAAGGGAGCTTCCTTGTTTCAGACCCCACAGGTTCTGAGTGAGGAACAGGTACAGTTTGTGGGTGATTCTGACCAATATGTAGATGAAAAGCAGGCAGTTGCAGTTATGAAGCCGATTGCAGAGTATTTAAAAAAACATCAGGATATAAGACTTCTTCTGGTAGGAACAACTGCCGGTGACGAAACCACTGATTTTAGTCTCAAATTGTCCAGGGCAAGAGCTGATACAGTAAAGGGAACATTAGTAGAACTGGGAGTTCCATCAGGAAATATTATGACATTGGGGCTTGGTTCCAATGATCCTTGGCACATATATGGAGTTGGTACAGCAATGAATGATCCAATGGCAAGAGCAAATCGAAAAGTAGTTTTGATGGATGCATCCAGTAAGGCGGCATTGGAGTTGTTGGATTTTTAAAAAGCCCATGTTATAATATGTTGTATATAAAAGAAAGAGGAGAAAGTGCTGGTTAGGAGGATATTATGAATTTTGAACAGATGAATCTAGGAGAGATGGGACATACTCTGACACAAAGAATGACTTCGGTTGTAGAGGGATTAAAGGACAAATTTGTAGCATTGTATAATACGAGAGATTTTGAGTATAAAATTGAAAAATTGAAGGAATGTACTCCGGATGAAATCGGATCTGTTCAAATGGAATTGGTTCGCATGTTCAAGAAGTGTGGAGTGGAACATGTAAAACATGGACAGATGCCATCCTATTATGAAGAGGTACTTAAGAATAGCAATATTTTTACCCCAAAGGAAATGGCATATAGCGTGTATCAATCATTTCTTCAGGAAATCGTAGAAAATCCATATCCGACGCCGGAGGAATATATCGAAAGAATTGTTGATAGTAAGATAGAACCTGAGTGGAAAGAGGATACTTTACGGCTCAAGATATTAAAAACGTTTATACGGGATGCAGATGCATTAAATGCTGCAGGATATAAATCACTGTATATAAAGCAATTTGTAAAAGAAAAAACGAAAAAGAAAAGTGTATCATCCGGTGATATGATAGAGTATTTGGATGATTCAATTTTTGATGCATTAAAAAATGCAGACCGCCAGCAAACCAGAAAAAACGGGAAATATGGATTACTTAAGATATCTGAAGATCTGGCACAGGGAAGATTTGGGAATGCCAATGTGGTACGTGAAGAAATATATCTTTTTGCCATCGTATTTGAACTTGTATATTTTACCGGAGACCCGGAAGAAATTGTGACTGAGAAGGAAAAAGCGAGAGATATCGAGAAGGTGATGTTTGGAGACTTCTATGTTAATAATATCATGAGATACATTTCTTCCGGTCATAAGTCCATGAAAAGCGGAGGGGAACAACAGAATCCGACAGGAAAGGGAATTAATTATAAAAATTATATGGAGGCCATATTCTTATATTTTCTCAGACGACGGGATTTGAACATAACGGATAAGCTTAAGGGCGTTTATAACATGGCAAAGGAGGTTCATACCGAGTTTTTGGAAAAAACGGGTATTTGTGAACAAATTCCAAATAAGGACGTGGAAAACAGAACGCGATATTATGGTACCGTTTTTAGGGAAAATGTTTTGGAAACGGAGGAGAAATTTAAGGAATTTTTGATATCAACATATGACTGTTCCATGCCGCCTGAAACGACACCGGTGTTTAGCATAGAGGCAGAGCAAAATACTGCGAAGAAAGAATATGAAATGCTGTTAGAAGAAGCAGACGACTATAAAGTGTGTGATGAGGGCTATGTGAAATGGAACCTGGCAATTTTTGCTGACGAAATAGATTTAGAAAAAATAAAAAAAATTCAGGAAGATAGTGAACAGGGTATTATTGATTTCGATAGTATCGATGCAAAGACAAAGTTAGATATTTTGTTGTATGAGGTTAACAGAGATATAGGAAAAAAGAAGAGCCAAAGTGAATTAGAACGAAAAATCATATCACGTGCAGATATTTTAAGGTTGTGTTATCAGATGTATATTGCCATGAATGAAGAGGAACCGATCATAAGTTTTCCGGAAGTATATAATGATTTTTCAGAAATGACTAATCAACATTTGAAAGCCGCTCTGTTACGCCCTATAAACGGAAGAGATTTATATGACTTGATTTTGATTTATTTGGCTTATTGCAATATTAATGAAGAAAAATTCGATTAAAGGAGTGGAGTGGAGCGTGTTTTTATATACGAAAAAAGGTATTTATCATAGACAGAGAAAAGAGGGTTCCGGAGACATTGTGCGCGGATTGGATAATGGGGATTTTGCTGTACTTGTTATGGCAGACGGTGTATCAAGCTGCAAATATGGTGCAGAAGGTGCAGGTATCGTAAGTTCGTGTGCAATGGATTACGTATATAAACAATATTCTATCTTTCACTTTCTGCCGAAAGAATGGCCGGTTTTTATGCTTAATTTATTGAAGAAACAGTTAAATACAGTTGCAGAAAACAACAACGATTTGTGTGAGGAATATTCCACCACATTGATGGTTCTTGTAATTGACAGAGTAAGGGGTATCATGCATTACTGTAATATCGGAGATGGTATTTTAATGGCAATTGGAGAAAAGAAATGCCCGCTCATATGCATGCCGCAGGGAGGTGAAAGTGGATGCCCGGTCATTACAACCAAGGGGATTGAGAAAAAGATGATATCAGGAGAGATGAATTTAGATGATGTGAACAGTGTGATGATGTGTTCTGACGGAACCTGGGAAATGATGTATAACCACAACATTCTGAAACCTGAGATAAAAGAAATTTTACTGAGAAAAAATTATGTTGAATTTAAGGAATATATAAAGGAGTCGCATAACACAGATGACTGTAGTTTTGCCTTTGTAGACGTGAGGAGGGCGGCTTAATGAATAAGGTAATTATTGACGTAGGAGAAAAGATTGTATTGCATAATGGGATGCAAAACAGAACATTTTCTATTATTGATGCAGGTGATTCCACGAATGGAGTATGGTATAAGAAAGGTGGTTCGGCTATCTGTTTTGATGCAATGTATTCTGATGAGAGCGGATATAATCATTATGGGAAGCTGAAAAAATTCTATCTTGCAGATGAAAGTCTGGATTTTGAAGCAGAGGCGGATGCGTACCTGTCATCGTATATTGGCCTGCATCAGATTATTTCTGATAATCAAAATATGGCAAAGCTATATTCCTTTGTGCCGGAGTTTGAAATTTATTTTGACAATGACGAATGTCCTTACTTGTGGACAAATAATGTACCGATGCGTACGTTTGAAGAACTATACAGTCAAACACTTGTCAGTGATGGACGAATGGAGGATTCTCTGTTTGAAATCATTACAACATTGAAATCATTAACGGATTGTATAAGGATTTTGCATGAAAACAATTTAATACATGGGGATATCAATCCATCCAATTTTGGCTTTTATATGAGAGAACACAAGGTACTTGCGGATGGAGTGTCACTGTTTGACTTGAATACGCTGCGGCATGTGTGTCAGGATGCCAAGTGGTATACCGCTCCATATTATGACAATTCTGCGTCTGATCTGGAGCCACCGAACCATGGAGATATCAAAGCAATCGGCATCACATTATGTAAGGCGTTGGGACTTAGTGTTGCACAGATAGATGACATCAAAAACGCAAGGAGACGGTTCCTATCAAACAAAAAAGCAAAAACGGCTGTTGAGGATATTGTTTTTAGTGCTGATTTATTCAGATTTAAAGGGGTGCCATCTGATGAGCGTATAAAGAAACTGCTCATTACATTAATTGATGAAACCGTTGTGAATCCTCATAGCAGAGTAGCTTCATCCTGTACCAAACTTTATCAAATGCTTCAGACGATTGAAACGTTTCTGCTGCCTTATTGTACGAAGGATGAACTTGGCAGGGGATTTGGACTTGAAATTGTAAATAAGGAACTGCAACGTCAGGATAAAGTGCATGGGTTGTTTCAATATTTTTTATATGAACATCCGCTGTACTTGTATGAGAGTGAAGCCGATACCTATAAAGTATTATTAATCGGATTTGGTCTGGATTCACAGAAATTTCTTGATGTGTGTTTTGAAACGGCACAATCTATGGATAAAAAGATAGAAATAGATGTTTGGGGCACATCACGTATAAAAAGTGAAAAAAACTTTTATTTAAAGGAGAGACCGGCGCTTTGTCAATTCTTTCTTGTTGATGACCAGAAGGAATTGCTTACCGGTGATTCCTATGGAAAAATTAATTTTCATACTTGTGGGAGCGAATATATAAAAGACAAGGTAAAAGATATTGTTGCTGATAGTGGAGATGTGAACTATATCTATATAGCAGCAGGAAATGACAGTGAAAACGCTGAAATAGCACAGATTTTTAGTGACTTGCTAAAGCATAAAAATGTATCAATCAATTCACAGTGCGAACATGCTTTGCAAGACAAAAATGGCGTTCATTATGTCTGCGTTGAAGGTGAATTAAAGAATAGCAGGGATTATAAGGAACTGGAAAGAATGGCCTTTAATGCGCATTTGGTTTGGACGGGATCGCTAAATGCGGATCTGAAAAGAAAAAAGAAAGCATATCTGTCAGATTATTATCATGCATCCTGCATTTCGAATGTGCTGTCAATAAAGTATAAACTGCATGATTTTGGAATCGAATTATCCGAAGATGTCTATAAAGCCGCAAGGGATTTCAGGTTATTAAACGGTTTGGAGAAAAGGAAAATGATGGCAGCCGAGCACAGGAGATGGGTTACGGAGAAACTATGCGATGGCTGGATAAATATGCCGGTTGAGGATAGCCTTCAGTATAACGATACAAAGGATATTTTCGGGAAAAGGCATATTTGTATTTTGAGAAGCGGTGAGGATGATGGGTTGATTGGAAAGTGGGCGAATCATGATGCATGGGACAATGTGGATGAAAAAGCGATGGCAGAACTCGATGAGTTAGACCGTATGTCTGTAAGACTTCATCAGGCATATCAGGAATATGCAGATAAACTATCGGTAAATTTCCGGATTGAAAATAATATGGAGAATGATATTTCAGAAAAATTAGATGCATGGAAGACCATACAGAAAAATTATCTTGAATGGTATGAATGTCTGACTTATCTGTTCAATGAGTTTGTTAAGCATGAGAATGGAAAGAATGAATGGAGCATAGCGGAATATGATATGTTGTATGCCAGATTATTGGATGAATTAGAGGTCATTGATGATATATTTGAAAGACAGGCTTTGCGAAATCAATTCATGGCCATTCATAATGCGTTTGTACCGATAGCAAGATGCCTAAAGTACCATGATTATAAGAGAAATGATAGGGATTTGATAAATAATATTCCATTTATTCTTACATATACAGAAAACATCACGATGGTTGTACCTATGGATTATAAGGTTCTTGTGTCAGAATGGAATGATGTGCAGCCGACGAAATTGTTTTCTTATGTGGCAGCTGCCACTGTCGTGAATCCGAAAGAATTATACTTGCCGTATGTAGCTCCTGCAAAGGAAAAGAATGAAACTATACATCTTATATCACAGAAAGAACAGTCTATTAAGGAATATGTCAAAAGAAAAGAACTTCAGACGAAGGTTCATTTTGTTCGTTTGGAGGATAAGTCAGATATCAGAAAAATATTGGGAATAAATGAAGATGTGAAATTAGAGGGATGGCTTTTGGCAGAAAACAATGAATCAGAAGTTATTGTTGGAAAGGAATGGGGACAAATATCTGAGTTTGCAGATACATACACATTTGATATGATGAATGTTTCGTTTAAAACAACAGATATGGCTGAATGGCTGAACAGCATTCATAGAAATGTTGGAATTACAGTCCGTGATGTTGCCAGATTTTTAGGCAGAGGAACAAGCATCAAGGAACAACCATCTTTTCGTCGCGTGGATAACAGAATTTTATTTGGAATTTATAATTCTGACAGAACTGCATGGAGAGAAATTTGTGCACTTCTTAAGTCTTCAGAGCATAAAAACCGTGATATAGTCAAGTTTAAGAAACCATCAAATAGTGAAAAAAAGGATTTAGAAAGACACATATACTTTATGCCATATGTCTGTTATAAATCAGCCTGCTTTGTTCTGCAGGTATTGAAAAACGGAGGAATCATTAAAGGAGATAGCTATGTATACAGATATTCTGCTGATGCATGTAAAGCTATAATCTTTGAAGATGGCGGATATGGAGAGGATCTGAAAAAACTGTTCACGTGGCAGGAACTGTTAATTTCAACGAGCAAATACAGACTTCATGAAGTAAATGGAAAATTAGTCTTAATCTGTGATGGACTAACGGTAGAAGAGATACCATTCGATTTTCATGAGAATAAAAAAACAGAAAAGATGCTGCTCCTATTGGAAGGGTTACAGAGAGCAGGATTTGTCCAATTGAAAGTGAAAAAGAAGTCCTTTGATATCACATATGGCAGTTGGCAGATCAAAGAACTGTTCATGGAGGAAGGAAACTTTCTTGAGATGTATACATTTTATAAATCCAGGGAGACGAATGCGTTTGATGATGTGATAACCGGCGTAGAATTTTACCGGGAAGATGAAAAAAGGCGAGAAAATGAAATAGACTGCTTTGTTACGAAAGGATTTCAAACGATAATTATAGAGTGTAAGGCAAGAGCGTTAAAGAAAGATACGAAAGCCAAGGAGGAACTGACAGCAATCAAGAAAGAGCTGCAGAATAAAGTCAGAAAATATGGAATTAATGGTTCTGGTCTTTTGATTCTTGACAGTGAAACAGGGGTTCCGAATGTGGAGGATGTTGATGAGGTTACCGTATGTTCCGACATTAGTGAAATTATTAATATCGGTCAGACCGTTTATGGTCAAATTAAGAAATTTAGGAGGAATGCATAATGAGAAGAGAGTATAAACCAAGTCCAGTTGACACAAGTGATGTTATTTTGCCGGAGGAATTATTAGAGCTTACAGAGAAAATTGCCGAAAACACACACGATGTGTGGGCGACCGGAAGACTTAAGGACGGATGGAGTTATGGGGAGACAAGAGATGATGAAAAGAAGACAACTCCTTGCCTGGTTTCCTATGATGAACTTCCTGATTCTGAAAAAGAGTATGACAGAAATACATCGCTGGAAACGATTAAATTAATTATAAAGTTAGGGTATCAAATTACACGTAGGGGGTAGGAGATTTGTTCAAAGGAAAATTCCATGATTACTATGCATTTGTATGCCATAGGAGTGCGGACAAACCTCTTGCTCTTGCAATACAAAGAAAACTTGAAAGATATTCTGTCCCTAAGAAAATCATAGAGGAAAACAATTATCCGACAAAGCATATCAGACATATATGCGTTGATGTTACTGAATTTGAGAGTAATAATTTACATTCGGATATTATGGATTGTCTTGCAAAATCTGATAAGTTAATTGTATTATGTTCAAAATTGAGCGCTTCTCCGATAGAAGAAAATACTGTCTGGAGCAATGAAGGGCAGATAGATTGGAGAAAAGACCCGGTTTCTACGGGGTGGATAGGTTTTGAAATTCTTAATTTTATCAATATGGATAGACTATCAGATGGTCTAGAACCATTTGAATCTATTGATCAAATAAGAAAATATCTGGATGATAATGTAGAGAAGCTTAATAATCAGGAGTATCGGAAGGCACATCCGGAGCTTAATCCGTTCAGAAATATTATTCCGGTTGTAAAGGATGGAGATCCGATTCAGAGAACCTGTTTCCATCCAATTATCAAACTTGCAATAGACCGTGGGCTACTTAAGTGGTATGAAGCAAAGGACTGGAATCTAAAAACTGAGGTCAGTGCAAGAAAACATGGCGAGAGGGGGAAGTTTATTGATCTTATACTTGCCGTTCTTTCACCTGTGGATGCTGAAGAATTCAGAAGACGTGATAAAATAAGGCGGCAACTTCAAATTGCATGGGCAAGTGTTTCTATTGTACTGGCGGTTGCGTTTATTGCATTTGCAATAGACTACAGGATGCCACATGTGTCATATTATTCAGATTATGTATTCGAAAATGAATTGCCGAAAGGAATCGATAAAGCCAAGCTTTCTAATCGCGAGGTACAACAACAGACAGATTGTTATAAAATAACGAAAACAAAATACAACAGGACAATCAAATTAGAACATATTAATTCTGTCGGTACGCCGATAGAAGATGCTAGTGCAAATCATATGGATGCGGCAATGGTGGCTGTTTATAAGTGCCGAAGAAATTGGACACCGGACGTGTGCGAATATTTGGACAGAAATGGTATTGTTCAAATGACATATGCATATGCTACGGACTTGAAATATGTAACATTTCAGGAAAATGATTTTGTCAGTAATCAGGTTTATCCGGTGTCTAAATTGAATGAATATGGTATACCGGATAGAATGAAAATTGACAGATATGGACTGGTACATGACGAAAAAGGGAAATTGATTGAAAAAATGTATATGTCTGGAGTTAATTATGTTTACGATGACAAGGGTGTAGCAGGTGAAAAATATGAATATGATGCACAAGGACGGTTGACACATATTCATTATGTAAATAGAAATGGAGATTATACAAACAATCAGGATGGAATCCATGGACTCAAAATCAACTATGACAGTAAAGGAAACGTATCGGGCTATGTGTTCGTCAATAAAGACAATGAAAAAATATATTGCAGTGATGGATATGCAGAGGTAAAAATTGATAGAGATATAAAATGCGTAACGATTACTTATATGGATACAGATGGAAAGCCAATTATTAATAAGGATGGATATGCGGTAGAGACGCAGACATTAGATAAAAGGATGCTTGCTGCGGAGACTTGTTATTATGATAAGGATCATAATCCTGCATACTGTGTAGATGGTTATCATAAAGCGGCATACGCATATAATGAATACGGAGATATTATAGATATCTCATTCTTTAATGCAAATGAAAAACTGATAATAGGTAGTGAAGGTTATGCCAGAAAAAAATTTATCAGAGATGAGAATGGTAATGTTTTACAGGAGACAGTTTTTGGCTCGGATAATAATGAGATTTTATTAGAGAATAAGGTGTGCACTATCAAAAGGCAATATAGTGAAGATGGATATTTGTCTGATGAATCCTATTATGGAATTCAAGATAAGCCAATCTATACATCAGAGGGCTATCATGGCTTTACGAATCAACATGACAGTAAAAATCGTTTGATCCGCACGGAGTATTATGGTCTTGATGGGAAAAAATCTTATACGAGACAGGGATACCATAAGATTGCTTTTGAATATGATGATAGAGGTAATATGACCAAGATTAGTCTGTATAATGCATCTGACAGGTTGGTTCCATATTCTGGTTATTGGGCTGAAAAGCGTCTGTCATATAATGGTGGAGGACAGATTACAAGAATGGAATATCTAAATCAATTTGAAGAACCTGTCAATGTAGTCGGAGGATATGCAACGATAGAGAGCGAATATGAAGACAGTGGGCTTTTGTTGCAAACGGCTTATTATGATAGTGAGGGAAAACTGTGTGATGATTTTTATATCAATTCCGTCGGAGTGCAGGTTGGAACAAGGTATTTTGCGAAGGTTGTTTTTGCATATGATGATTTTGGAAATGTAATACATACGGATTATTATGATACCAATGACAAGCCGGTCAGAAACTATCCATTTGCATCCAAAGAAAGCGCATATGATGAAACCAGGCACAAAATTCAGGAACGTTATTTTGATGCTGCAGGAAATGTTCCTAATGCGTATTTTAATTACATTACATACAGTTATGATGATTATGGAAATATCCTTAAAACAGAATATTTTGGAAAAAACGATGTTCCTTTGGAAACGAGAACAACCTCAGGAAAAAATGTTCATAGTATTGTGGTGGAAAGAGACGAGAGAGGATTAGTGCTAAGTAGAACCGGATATGATAAAAATAAAAATCAGGTTGAGCAGGTTCGCTTTTCGTATGATGATAATGGGCGAGAGCTTTCTGAAGAGTATTTTGGTACAGATAACAAGCGGATAAATAATGAGAAGGGCTATTCGGTCATAAGATATGAGTATAATGCACTTGGTCATCAGACAAGAAAAGCTTATTATGATGCAAATGAAGAGCTTTGTAAAGTCCGTACGGGCTATGCAATATGTGAACAGAAATATGATGACAATGGTTCATTGACGGATATTTACTATTATGACGAAGAAGAAAGACCCGTAAATCTTCTTGCCGGTTATTCACATATACATGAGGACTTGAATGAATACAGGAATACAGTAAATTGTGAGTTTAGAGACAAAAATGACAGTATCATTCTTTGCTATAAGGTTGAATATAATGATAATGCTCAGATAATAAAGGAAAGTCTTTATGGACCGGATGGCAATTTATATGCGCATCCCGGCACAGGTATTGCTATAAGAGAGTTGGATTATGACGATATGGGAAATCAAATCAGTGAAAAATACTATGCAGATAATGGAAAGCCAATTCTTGTGTATGATGAATTTTCCGGGTGGAAATCCGAGTATAATGAAGAATCACTTGAAACTCGAAGAACGTATTATGGAATCGATGGCAAGCCTATAATGATATCTGAGGGATTATCAAGCGTTTCCTTTACATATGATGATTATGGAAGAGAAATTGAACGGAAGTTTTTTGATGAAAAAGGCAATCCTGTAGACACGAAATTTGGATTTTCAACTTATAGGGTACAGTACGATGAAGCTGGAAAGATTCAAAAGGTTATCTTTTATGATAAGAATGGCACAGAATGTAACCCGGATGGCGAGGTAAAAATAGTTGAGTTAAATCTTCACGATGGTGAAGTAGATACTTTAGCGGCAAGATATAACCCCGACAGCGGAAACTGGGAAACTGGTGCTTTAGCAAAGACAATCTATAATATCTATCGAATAGCTTACCAAAGTAAAGAGGGAAAATATGATTTGATGCTTCAGCCGTACATTCCATTGTTTCCTTAAAAACAATTCAATATTTATATCGAGGATATCTTAGAGGTACAATCATAAGGAGAATGCTTGGTAACTTTGTAAATAGTGTAAAAATGTATATGAGTAATTGTAAAATACTCCGACCCGCAAAGGGCCGGGGTATTTTTGTGCGCAAAATTTATATGAATGTAGAAAATATCCCCCCTCAAAAAGGGCTAAAAAATGCAATGTATAATAAAAAATAAGAAAAGTAGTTAACCAATCCAATTTGGTAAGGAGGTTTTAAATGAAAAAGTATATTTTGCTCTTTGTTGAGGAAATCGCATTTTTATATTTTGTGCATCTGATATGTATGAGATATCCCGAAAAATTTACGGGTAACAAGAATGTCCGTGCATTCTATGTTATTTTCGGAGGAACTATTGGTTTCTCATGGTTGATATGCAGGATTATGAGTTGGAACAGATTGCAAAAATTAAATCGCTGGCTTGTTCAAGCGCTGACTTTATTTGCAATGTGTGTAGTGAATTTTATGTTGTTTTTTGTACTTTCTAATTATTTTGGTTATTACGCAAGCATCAAGACATTGTTATTAATTACAATGATGCTGTCAGTAGAATACAGACTAATTGATATTTGTGTTATGAGTGAGAAATGTATATGTAAATTTTTAGGGAGTGACGATGAACTAGATGGAGATGATACAGATGCATGTGAAAAATATCCCCCCTAAAAAGGGCTAAACAATACAATGCATAATATAAACAAGAAAAGCAGTTAACCAATTATAAAGCTGACCTATCCGGCTATACGGGGAGAAGGAGAATAAATAAATTGAATTTATACAACTTTGAAAATAGGGTTCGGGACTTTTGTGGTTTGTATTTGTTCAATACTATTACCGCATCATTTTACTCTTTTTAACCACCTCCTAAATAGAGCTAAAATGTATTAGTTTATCGTAATACATGCATCCCCCACAGGATTATTACGGTGACTTGGTTTCGAACTTTATTTTCAGGGCTGTGTAAAAAATGTATCCCCTGAAAAGGGAAAATCCTAGACAGGATATAATTGAAATATGAAAAGTAGTTAACCAATCAAAAAGCTGACCTATCCGGCTATACGGGGGGAAGGAGAAAATATTATGAGTTATCATTACAATTCTAATGGAAGTTTCGAAGAATATAGCACTAAAAACAGTGATAGCAGCAGAAGATATTACAGTTCTGGCGGCTATAGCAGAGAGAATCCCGATAGATATACAACACAGTATTATCAGAGATGTCCATATTGTGGATATGAAGGAGATTTCCCTATTTCAGGTAAATGCCCTGCATGCGGGATGGTGAGCTAAAACTTGCCTCCCTCAAGAAGAAAATCCCCCGTGAAAATCGAAAAATTTAGATCATATATAATATAAACAAGAAAAGCAGTTAACCAATCAAAAAGCTGACCTATCCGGCTATACGGGGAGAAGGAGAACAAATAAATTGAATTTATACAACTTTGAAAATAGGGTTCGGGACTTTTGTGGTTTGTATTTGTTCAATACTATTACCGCATCATTTTACTCTTTTTAACCCCCCTTCTAAATAGAGCTTAAATGTATTAGTTTATCGTAATACATGCGTCCACCACATGATTATTATGGTGACTTGGTTTCGAACTTTATTTTCAGGGCTGTATAAAAAAATGTACCCCCCTGAAAAGGGAAAATCCTAGACAGTATATAATTGAAATATGAAAAGCAGTTAACCAATCAAAAAGCTGACCTATCCGGCTATACGGGGAGAAGGAGAAAATAATGAGAAGACATTTAAAAAAAATCAGATTTAAGACAAAACGAATTCGTTGTTATTATCAGAAATGTCCACATTGTGGATATACCGGAAATTTTCCGGATTCGGGTGAATGCCCTGCATGCGGGGAGACGAGTTAAGACTCGACTCCCTAAAGAAGAAAATTGAATTTATACAACTTTGAAAATAGGGTTCGGGACTTTTGTGGTTTGTATTTGTTCAATACTATTACCGCATCATTTTACTCTTTTTAACCCCCCTTCTAAATAGAGCTTAAATGTACTAGTTTATCGTAATGCATGCTTCCCCCACATGATTATTACGGTGACTTGGTTTCGAACTTTATTTTCAGGGCTGTGTAAAAAATGTACCCCCTGAAAAGGGAAATTTCTAGACAGTATATAATTGAAATATGAAAAGTAGTTAATCAATCACAAAGCTGACCTATCCGGCTATACGGGGAGAAGGAGAACAAATTATGAATAATAATTATTTAGTAATAACATATGGGCCGAAAAATCCTGTAGATATTGTAAGATGCGGTTTCAAAGAGAATGAAATTCCATATTTGGAGAAAGCTGCAGCTATGGCAACATTGCAGCTTGGAGCGGTAAAGGGTGAGCATATTATGATAGAATGCAATGAGGGAATGACTTTTGATACATTAAATGTTTTTTATGATGGTTTTCTGGTATTTCAGTTAGGAGAATCCTATAGAGGACATGAGATTAGATATTGTAATAGTGACGCTTTTCCAATATGGCTAATGGAACTGTGTCGCATGGCCGCAATGGATGCAGAACAGTACGGAAGGAATTAATCAATCAATTTGAAAAGGAGGCGAAGAAATGGAAGTTGTAAAAGGAACGAAGCAAAAAGAAAATTATATGGATCAACCGAAGAAATGTGACAGCTGTGGGAAGATGTTTTACGCACCGTATAAAGACCGTGTGTGGGTTGAGTGTCCATATTGTAAAAAACTTCATTAAAAAATATAAAGAATTATTTGATTAGTAAATTGCTCCGATCCGTAAAGGATTGAGGTAATTTTTTTGGCCTATTATTGTAATGGGGGTCTACAAAATTTTGTATGAAAAAAATGTACCCCCTGAAAGGAGAGTTTCGAAAAAGGAGTATATTTATTATATCAACAAGAGAAACAATTAATGAATTAGTGTTTCTCAATATTCCAACTGAATAATGTGCAGCCGAGTATCTGCGGCTGTCAAGAATACAGATACAGCGACCACCACCGTCTGAAGAGTGCTGGGCCGGAAGGCAAAGCAGTTAGATTAATTATAGTTGATTTATTGATTCATTTATGGAGGTAATATTATGAATAACAAAGAGAAAATGAAAGCATCCCGTATAGTGAGAGTGATGTCGGAATTGCTTTGGTTAGCTATCAGTATAGGAATTGTTGCTTTTGTTACTTGGATAGAAGCATGGTGTGCACGGTTATGCATTCATAATGATGTTAGTTTTTACATCAGCGCGTTTATGCTTGTTTTCGCGGATACTCTTGTGGTATATTTTTTAATAAAAATACATAAAAAATGGACACGAAAGCATTTGTATTAATCTGGAAGCTTTAATCAATGAAAAAAGAGGGGGAAGTTCAAATGAGCGGATTAATATCAATGAAAACCTCATTCATTATGTACAGGATACAGCATTGTTGATTTCTAAAATAGATGAATTTCTTTCGAGAGATAAAAAAGAAGCAGTGGATCATGTTGTCTATCTTGATAAATCAGCCAGACCGGTATCATGGCTTGTAAATATGTTTTGGTCAGAGTTTGCTGTGAAAGATGAATAGGAAAGGAGGAAAGTGAAAAAATTCGAAAAGATCCGCTATTTTTCTTGAATTTTATAACAAAGTTAAAAAATACATCGGATGCATAAAGAATTATTTGATTGGTGAATTGGAGCTGTCGCTTTAACGAGAATGAGAATTCTGAACCGCTCCCCGTCAAGTAGACAAGTGAAAAAATATAAATTTTTCCTGCCAGTAGATTATCTGCTGGCAGTTTTTGTGCGGCTTGCAAGTAAATCTCATGTTTTTCCATAGGAGTTAAAATCCCCAAATTTCTTTGCAAGCGTTTGTTGTTATAGTAATCTATATAATCTTCAATCATTTTTGTAAGTGTTTCTTTATCAGTAAAACGTTTACCATAATATCTTTCTCGTTTGAGAATACCCCAAAATCCTTCCATAGGACCGTTATCAATGCATTTTCCTACGCGAGACATACTTTGTGTCATGCCTGCTTTTTCTAATTTGTTATGAAAGGATCGGTTTGTATATTGATATCCCCTATCACTATGGCAAAGTGGATGTGCATTCGGATTTTTTTCAATGGCTTCATCGAAAGTATCAAAAACCAATGCATTGTTGTTTGAATCCCGAATAACAAAAGAAACAATACGTCTATCATATAGATCTAATATGGCACTCAAGTATATTTTGTGTACTACGGGTCCGACATAATATTTAAATTCCGTGACGTCAGTGAGCCATTTCTCATTTGGCATATCAGCCGTGAACTCTCTATTTAAGATGTTTTCGGCAATATACTGTGGATTAGCAGCTTGTCTTGTACAACCATTATTTGAGTATTTTATAGTTGACTTGATATCTTTTTTACGACATATCCGTAGCACTCGTTTATCATTTACGTCTATATCATGATAGCGTTCTAAATCATCTCCAATTCTTCGGTATCCTTTATCTGGGCTTTCATTATGTATTAATTCTATTACTTCAGCGATTCGCTGATTTTCTTTTTCATTTTCCGGGATATCTCTATTTAGCCATTTGTAATAAGCAGCTCTGGAAACTCTGCCTAATTTGCAAAGTTCAGTAATGGGATAATTATGTGCTTCGTGTTCTTCTTTGATTGCCTGATATATATGTTCATGACGAACCCGGCTTAGCCCCGCCTCCTCTCTATTTCTTCGAGTTTTTTTAAAAAAGATGCCTCCATTTCGGCATGTTCTTTCTCTGCTCTTAAAATTTTAACTTCCGCACGCAACCTTTCTAATTCACTCATCTCATCAGGATTTTTCCGTTTTCCTCGATTATCTCTTAAGGCTTCCACACCACCAGATTCATATTTAATTGTGTAACTACGTGCCTGTTGATAAGATACTTGATATTTCTCTGATGCTTCAGCATAATTATGGTCATGTGCAATGCAATACTGTACTATTTCAACCCGCTCTTCAAATGTGGTTTTTCTTCCTTTGGTCATGATCTGGGAACCTCCTGTTCCGTATGATTTAAAGACTTCATAACCATTATACTGCTTTATCCACTTTTGTAACTTGCTTTTTGAACGAATTCCGTATTTTTTGCAAATATCGTCTTGGGATCCATAACCAGCCAGATAATCCTGCACCGCTTGGAGTTTCAGTTCTTTTGAATATCGTTTATAATGTTTCATTAGAAATGCATCCACACCCATAGATTCATAATTACGAATCCATTGTTGGATAGTAGCAAGGCTCACCTCTAACCGTTCTGCCAATTGATGTTGAGAAACATTTCCTTCACAATATAGCATAACCGCAGAAATTTTATCTTTAGCAGATATCACTTTTTTTGACATAAAGTATGCTCCCTTCTAAGTGACAAGCTTTTTATTATTTCACTTGTCTACCTAGAA
The DNA here is from genome assembly GCA_029227655.1 of bacterium. Taxonomy (GTDB): domain Bacteria; phylum Bacillota; class Clostridia; order Lachnospirales; family Lachnospiraceae; genus Allocoprococcus. The sequence continues at coordinate 28,119 of JAQYAI010000070.1, forward strand.
GGGAGCATATCATTCGTGAAGCGACAGCTCCATTTTTTATATGGACGAAAAAATATACCCCCTAAAAAGGGCGTTCCGAAAAGGGAGTATATTTAATATATAAACAAGAGAAACAGTTAACCAACAAAGGTTATTATGAAGAATTTAATTAAAAAATAGATAAGAAAGGCAAGTGATTTTTTCAAATATTACACAACTGAATAATGTGCAGCCGAGTATCTGCGGCTGTTAAGAATATAGATACAGCGACCGTCACCGTCTAAAGAGTGTCGGGCCGGAAGGCAAAGCAGTTAGATTAATTATAGTTGATTTATTGAGAAGAGAATGAGAAGACATTTAAAAAAATCAGATTTAGGACAAAACGAATTTGTTGTTATTATCAGAAATGTCCACATTGTGGATATGCAGGAAATTTTCCAGATTCAGGTGAATGCCCTGCGTGTGGGGAGACGAGTTAAGATTCGCCTCCCTAAAGAAGAAAATTGATTTTTTATACAGTTTTGAAAATAGGGTTCGGGACATTTGTGGTTTGTATTTGTTCAATACTATTACCGCATCATTTTACTCGTTTCCCCCTTCTAAATAGAGTTTGAATATATTAGTTTATCGTAATACATGCTTCCCCCCCTTCATGATTATTGCGATGACTCGGTTTCGGACCTTATTTTCAAGGCTGTATAAAAAATATACCCCCAGAAAATCGAGAATTCTAGACAGTATATAATTGAAATATGAAAAGAAGTTAACCAATCATAAAGCTGACCTATCCGGCTATACGGGGAGAAGGAGAAGAGAATGAGAAGACATTTAAAAAAAATCAGATTTAGGACAAAACGAATTTGTTGTTATTATCAGAAATGTCCACATTGTGAATATGCAGAAATGTGCATAGAGGAGTCGGGAGATAATTGCCGGATGTAGTTAGATTAATGTAACTATGAGAAAAACATGTTATAATAAAAATATTAGCGGAAGCATTAGAGTTGTTTTTATAGATAGAAACGAAAAAAGTGGAGGAATGATTATGTCAGATAGGAATATGGTAGAAACTGTATTTCAGGGTAAGAGTGTTAACAGAAGCCTGCTTCCAAATTATAGTGCAAGAGAAATTCTTTTATATGCGTTTTGTATGGCGGCGGTAGCAGAGGGAAGCAAAACCATTGAGGAAGTGTACCGTCGGCTGGGAAAAGATTATGATGAGGAAACCTCTCAAGTTGACGATGAGTACGAAGAACAGGTAGTGTCGTGGACAGTGGTTGATCTGGATGACTGCAATATATACATTGATTGTCATTCGAATTCTGTAGAGGAAAATAGAAGTAGGCCAGTCATTCAGACGGATACCCTGTTAGATATTATGATACCGAGGTTGGGTGAAGACTCTATTTCTCTTTGGAATCGATGTCAAATAGGCAATTATAAGGGATTTCGCTGTCCTTTTGATATGTTCAGCCCGGAACTTCTTCTGAAATATGTGAAAAAGTACTACGAATGGGAAATAGCGGGTGGGGTACCTGAAACAGACCCAAATGATTCTGATATGGAACTCCCCGTATGGATACATTTATGGGAGGAACAGCGTGATGGAATAAAAATGCCGGAAGTCCCCGGAGATTGTACATTGGGAAAATATCAGTTCAGTATATATGAGCTATTCCTGATGGGAATTGTATTTGAAACGGATGCAGAAACGATCTCATTTGTCAATATGTCAAATCAGATATTAACGAGCGAAATTAACGAGTATGTAAAAGGCTATGAGGAAGAAACGACTGATCTTTACTATATCTTTAAGAATCAAAATGAAATGACAGTTCAGAAGAAACAGAAATTGCACGAAAAGATTCTTAACAACATTGATGCAATTACGCTTGACTTAAAAAACATGGCAAAGAAATCTATGTGTTTTTGGAGAGAAAAAATCCCGGGTATTATCCGGAACAGCAGAATGGATGCTCTGGCAGAACCTATTTTGTTGGGAATTAGAGATATCCAGAAAGAGCTTTGCATTTGGACAATGGGAGAACTTGAGACAGCCGATCTATCAAAAAGTAAGAACTTAAGCCAAGAAAAAATCAATAGAATACAGAATGACCTGATGTGGTACCATGCACGTCCTTACTGGGAGGCACACCCGGAATTTGATGAAGCGATGAAAGAATGGAGGAAAAAACAACCGATCGTTCTGGAGGAATATAGAGTAGACGAGCTGGATTTATCTGTAAGAGCATATAATTGCCTGAAGCGTGCTGGAATTGATACTTTAGCTGATTTGGCGGATCTGTCCTGGGATGAGCTCATTCAAATAAGAAATCTGGGGAAAAACTGTGCGAAGGAAATCCGAGAGAGTGTGAAGGAGTTTGGAATTTATTTTGGACTGGACGATTAAACGAATCGAATTGGTTTTATTGTAGATAGAAACGAAAAAAGGAGGAGAAACAGTTATGTCAGATAGATATATGTTAGCAACAAAGTTTCAAGGTAAGATCGTTGATGTGGTACGACTTACAAATTGGGGTCGCAGAAGCATTGCTCTATATGCGTTTTGTACAGCGGCAGTAGCAGACGGAAGCAAAACTATTGAAGAATTGTACCGCCGGTTGGAAGTCGATTGGGATTATGATGAAGAGAGGATAGAGTTTCTCCTCGATCATGCGGAGGGCTTAACGGTGGTTGATCTGGATGAACGCAATATATATTTTGATTCTTCAGGGCCATACGATAGAAGCAGACCGGTTATCCAGACAGATACTCTGATAGATGCTTTACTACAGAGACCAGACGAAGAGGATGTTTCCTTTTTAGAACGATGTCAAATAGGAGATTATTGGGACTTTCGCTGTCCTTTTGATATGTT
>JAQYAI010000071.1 GCA_029227655.1 bacterium
TGAATCAATACAGAGAACATCTACCCCAGCTTCTACTAACGCTGGTACACGTTCTGCATAGTCTCTTGTATTGATACCCGCACCTACCACATATCTCTTATGATCATCTAACAGCTCATTCTGGTTCGCTTTCTTTGATTCGTAGTCTTTTCTGAATACAAAGGAATCCAGACACTGGTTCTCATCTACGATTGGAAGTGAATTTAATTTATAATCCCAGATAATGTCATTCGCTTCTTTTAATGTAACTCCCGACTTTGCAGTAACAAGCTTATCATATGGTGTCATGAATTCAGAAACCTTTGTATCTAAAGACATACGGGAAACACGATAATCTCTTTCTGTTACGATTCCAAGTAATTTACCATTCGCTGTTCCATCTTCTGTTACAGCCATTGTAGAATGTCCTGTCTTTTCTTTTAACGCAAGAACGTCTTTTAAGCACTGATCCGGAACAAGGTTTGAATCACTTGTTACAAAACCGGCTTTGTAAGACTTCACCTTTCTTACCATTGCTGCCTGACTTTCGATAGACTGAGATCCATAAATAAAAGATACTCCACCCTCTCTGGCAAGTGCTACAGCCATTGTATCATTGGATACAGACTGCATAATTGCTGAAACCATTGGAATATTTAATGAAATTGCAGGTTCTTCCCCTTTTCTGAACTTAACAAGTGGTGTCTTAAGACTCACATTCTGAGGCTGACACTGCGAACTTGAATAGCCTGGAACTAATAAATATTCACTAAATGTATGCGATGGTTCACTGAAATAATACGCCATGATAATACTCCTTTTCCCTTGTAATAATTTCGATTTACTTATTATTGATTAATATTAATGAATTTTACTATTAAAGTCAATCCTTTTATCAATCTTTTTTATTTTGTATATTTTCACACATATTCAGCGTTTTTCTTTTGTCAAATGTGCCATATCAATTTTTTCTTATTCATAAGCATAGCTTATATATCTTTAACTCAAATTCCCATTTGCCGGATTATTTTTCACCTTTCCTTTTTCATCAAATCTTGAGCCATGACAGGAACAGTCCCACGTCCGTTCTGCCGGATTCCATTTCAGTGCACATCCCATATGAGGACAACGCTTCGGAGATATGGTCACAAACCCTTTTGCCGCCTCAAAGCTGTTCACAGCAAGCTGTGATGTCCAGATACTTCTTGACGGCAAAAAAATTTCTGTATATTCATTTTCTTTTTTCAGGACCAGATCTGTCAGCAGCTTTGCTGCCGCCATCGACGAAGACATTCCCCACTTGTTAAATCCGGTCGCCACATAACAGCAGCTCAGTCCATTCGAATATGTTCCAATATATGGAATTTCATCAAGGGTCATACAGTCCTGAGTCGCCCATGCAGAAACCTCTTTTGCATCCGGATAATAATTTCTGGCAAATCTACGAAGTTCTTCCCATTTTCCGCCATCCTTTCCCGTCCGATGCGATCCACCACCGAGCAGAAGCAGATTCTGATAACTCCTGAACGATTTTCCTCTTACATCTTCATCAATATACAGTCCTTTCATATCTTTTGCATTTTCAAGCGCAATTACATATGAACGGTCCTGATACATCTTCAGAAAATACATTCCGTGCTTATTATTCATTGGAAAATGTGTGGCTACTATCGCCTGCTGAAAGGTAATATCACCTTTCTCAGTCACTGCTTTGTGTCCTGCAAATTCTTTTACAAATGTGTTCTCATAAATATGCAGTCCTTTGGATATTTCTGCAATAAATTTAAGCGGGTGAAACTGAGCCTGGTTCTCCAGACCAATTGCACCCGCTATCTGAAAGGGTAATTCCGTTTTCTCAGAAAATCTTGTATTTACACCGATTTTATATAATGCATCCGCTTCTTCTTCCAGCTTTCTCCTGTCACCTACAGAATAAACATATGCCGTTTTCTTTTCCAGATCGCATTCTATATTTTTACACAATTCAAAATAAGTACTTACCGCATCCTGATTTGCCTCAAAATATAATCTGGCTTTTTCTTGCCCTGCTTTTTTCAGCAGCTTACTATAAATCAGTCTGTGCTGGGCCGTAATCTTGGCGGTCGTATTCTGTGTGACTCCTGACCCAATTTTATCCTTTTCGACCAGCATGTAATCAACACCTGCTTTATGCAGAAAATATGCACACAGAACGCCCGCCATTCCTCCGCCTATAATCAGCACATCCGTCTTCTTATTTCCTTCAAAGCTTTCAAATTCCGGCATTTCTACCTGACTTTTCCAAATTGAATTCATACTTCTTCATCCTTCCACTCATTTTATATTTGATATGAAAATTTTGGTAACAGTTCAGCCATACAGCTCGAATCTGCTGAACTGTTACAAATATTGTGTACAAATTGGAAAAGCCTATGCAAAAGAACTTATTCAGCCATTGCAAGACCACAAATGATATCTACACAGCGTTCCTGTCCAAGTTTCCCACTGTTAAGTGTTAAGTCGTAATTCTGTGCCAGCCCCCACTCTCTGTCTGTGTAATACTCATAATTTGCCTTACGCATCTTATCTTTATCTGTAAGACGTTTTTCTGGCGTTTCATTCGTTTCCCCATAAAGCCTCACAATACGTTTTGCCCGATAATCCATATCTGCATGGACAAAGACATGAAGTGCATTTTCACTATCTCTCAAAACGTAATCTGCACATCTTCCAACAATCACACAATTTCCTTTTTCTGCAAGCTCCAGAATCATGTCCCGCTGCTTATTCCAGAGATAATTTTCCATAGAGGTTTCCTTGGTGCCACGCCCAATGAATGCATACCCGAACAAGCTTTTACGTGCTGAAAATTCTTCTGCATTTTCCATCACTTCCGGATCCAGTCCTGACGTCTGCGCGATTCTCTCAATCATCTCCACATCAAAATACTCATACCCCAGCTTCTTTGCAACCTCTTTCGCAATACTTCTTCCGCCACTTCCAAATTCTCGACTAACCGTAATAATGCTCTTCATAATTAACACCTCTCTTTTGTCATTTATTACAAAAAATTAATATCCTTTTTTTATATCATACCATTGATATCCTAAATTGACAAATTGAAGTAATCTATAAAAGAAAAAGCGCATCACACGGAAGATGCGCCTCTGTATATATAAATTTTTTTAAAGAAATGATTTCAGTTCCTGCATAAATTCTTCTTCCAGCCGGATCAGTTTGTCCGCCAGTTTTTTCGCTTCTTTTGATGCTTCCGGGTATTTATTCATCTCTTCACTGATTGACTGGATTCCCATGTTACATCCATCCATCAGAACCTTTGTAATCTGATTATCACTGTTTTTCATAATCAGCTTTGTCTCTGTGGACAACCATGAAAATGCAGTTGCCATCATGCCGGGCTCTTTTTCTGCTTTTCCCATCTGCTTCAAAAGCTCGGAAGACTCTTCTTCCAGATTTTCATGAGAATACTTATATTTTTCAATAAGTTTTTTCAATTTTTCATCGCCGACATATTCTATCACCTGATTCATGCTGTAAATTGCCATTTTGCAGCCTGAATTGCATTCCTGTACTAACTGCTGTGTATCCATTTTTATCCCTCTTTCTTTCTAAAATATCTATGTTTAATATCTCTTATTTTTTGAAAACTATACTCAAATATGGTATATTTGTTTCTGAGGAGGATGAATTATGAATGTACATAAAAATAAAATTACAGAAGGTATTATTTGGAAGCAATTACTTTTTTTCTTTTTTCCGATACTAATCGGTACTTTATTCCAACAGCTTTATAATACAGTAGATGCCATTATTGTTGGACGTTTTGTCGGAAAGGAAGCTCTGGCAAGCGTCGGCGGATCTGCATCTGTTCTTTCGAATCTTGTGATTGGATTTTTCACTGGTCTGTCTGCCGGTGCGAGTGTTATCATTTCACAATTTTATGGTGCCAGAGATACCGTGAATCTACATAAAGGACTCCACACAGCTTATGCATTCTCCATCGTATCCAGCCTGATTCTCTCGATTGCAGGCTTCCTTTTGACACCATGGATGCTGAAAGCCATCAATACCCCGGCAGAAACAATGACTGATTCTATCATTTATTTAAGAATCTATTTTCTTGGAATGCTCGCAGTCATGATCTTCAACATGGGGTCTGCCATCATGCGTGCAGTCGGTGACTCCAGAAGACCTCTTTATTATTTAATCGTCTGCTGCATTTTAAATATTATTTTAGATATTCTTCTGGTCGTAGTAATTCCACTTGGAATCGCAGGTGCAGCGATTGCAACCATTATTTCCCAGCTTGTAAGCGCGATACTGGTCACGTGGGCACTCACGTCCTCTTACGGCATCTTAAAGCTGAATCTTCGGGAAATCCGTTTTGACATGCCAACTTTAAAATTGGAGTTTCGCATTGGTTTCCCTGGGGGAATCCAGTCCTGTATGTACAGTCTGTCAAATATTATCATTCAGGCTGCCATCAATAATTTTGGAACAGACACCGCTGCCGCATGGGCTGCCTGGGGAAAACTTGACGCCATTTTCTGGGCTGTCTCCGGTGCCTTTGGAATTGCTGTCTCTACATTTGTCGGACAAAACTATGGTGCCCGCAAATTTGATCGTGTATTTAAAAGTGTCCGTATTTCTTCCGGACTTTCACTTGCAATCTGCGGTGCTCTTTTATCCTTTATATACTTTTTTTGCGAACCATTGTTCCAGCTATTTACCGGAGACTCGTCTGTTGTCGAAATCGGTGTCTATATGCTGAAACTGCTGCTCCCTGCTTATATAATTTATGTATTTATTGAGATTTTTCTGGGTGCATTACGTGGAATCGGAGATGTCATGTTTCCGACAATCGCGAATATGGTCGGTGTCTGTCTGGTGCGAATTCCATTTGTACTCTTTGTTGTACCATTATTTCCACAAATCGAGTTCATACTCGTCAGCTATCCATTATCATGGATTTCGACACTGATTTTACTCATACCATACTATTTCTATAAAAAGAAACGAGTATATCAAAATAACTAATCTTTTCAGAAACCATTGATTTTTGATCCTATAATTGTTAAAATATTATCAGTCGATATTTATTTATAAACAAAAAGGAGAATCGTATTATGGCTAACAGAATTATGTTGAATCAGACATCTTATCACGGAGCAGGCGCAATTGCTGAAATTGTAAGCGAAGCAAAAGCGCAGGGATTCCAAAAAGCACTTGTCTGCACGGACCCAGATCTGATTAAGTTTAACGTTGCTTCAAAGGTAACTGATCTTCTCGATAAAGAAGGCCTTGCTTACGAAATCTATTCAGATATCAAAGCAAACCCGACCATCCAGAATGTTCAGAACGGTGTTGCTGCATTTAAAAATGCTGATGCTGATTACATCATCGCAATCGGTGGCGGATCTTCTATGGATACAGCAAAAGCAATCGGTATCATCATCAATAACCCGGAATTTGAAGACGTTCGCAGCTTAGAAGGGGTTGCACCTACAAAGAAACCTTGTGTACCTATTATTGCAGTTCCAACTACAGCCGGTACAGCAGCAGAAGTTACCATCAACTACGTTATCACTGATGTTGAAAAGAAACGTAAATTTGTCTGTGTTGATCCACACGATATGCCAATCGTAGCTATTGTTGACCCGGATATGACCGCAACAATGCCAAAAAGCCTTACCGCAGCAACAGGTATGGATGCGCTTACTCATGCAATTGAAGGTTATACAACAAAAGCCGCTTGGGAAATGACAGACATGTTCCATTTAAAAGCAATCGAAATCATCGCCAGATCCCTTCGTGGTGCATGTGAAAACACAAGCGAAGGACGCGAAGGAATGGCTCTTGGCCAGTATATCGCTGGTATGGGCTTCTCTAACGTAGGTCTTGGAATTGCACATTCTATGGCTCATACATTAGGTGCTGTTTATGACACACCACATGGTGTGGCTTGTGCCATGATGCTTCCAATCGTTATGGAATACAATCAGGAATGTACCGGTGAAAAATATCGTGAAATTGCAAGAGCTATGGGTGTAAAAGGTGTCGATGATATGACACAGGAGGAATACAGAAAAGCTGCTATTGATGCCGTTCGTCAGCTTTCTGTGGATGTTGGAATTCCAACAAAAGTAAATGGTCTTAAAGAAGAAGATCTCCAGTTCCTCGCAGAATCTGCACACGCTGATGCATGTGCTCCTGGAAATCCAAAAGAAGCTTCTGTAGAAGATTTCATTGCGTTGTTTAGAAAAGTGATGTAAATAAAGTACGAACGATCATGGGTGCGCTCAGGAAGCGTCACTCTACCTCGTCTAGTACACAAAAATCTAAGGTCCCGAAAAACTCGTTGATAGCAACTCCTTTCTCGGGACCTATTTTTTTTGGCACGGATACTCGGAACGTTCTGCTTCTCTTTCACGCACCTCATGCCCGTTCTTATTTTATTCTAAACGATACAATTTCAAAACAATTCAATAAATTATGCTTCCACATTGTCATTATCAATCAATATCTTATCCATCAGTTCCCAGATTTCATCTCTTCCCTGTTTTGTCTCGGCTGAGAATGGGATGACGCTGGTTCCCGGCAGCAGGTTCAACCCTGTCTTGATCGCTTTCACCTGTTTTTGAATCTGGCTGCGCTTGATCTTATCCAGTTTTGTTGCAATGATGATCGGGTGGAATCCCTGTTCTACGATCCAGTTATACATCATTTTATCATTCGCAGACGGGTCATGTCTAATGTCGATCAGAAGGAATACTGCTCTGAGTTGTTTGGATGTATTTAAGTATCGTTCGATCATTTTTCCCCACTGCACTTTTTCCTGCTCAGATACTTTGGCGTATCCATATCCCGGCAGATCGAC
>JAQYAI010000072.1 GCA_029227655.1 bacterium
TTATACGAATTAGGAAATATTTACCTTCCAAAATCACTTCCACTTACAGAACTGCCAGATGAAAGAATGCAGTTCACACTTGGAATGTATGGAGATGGTGATTTCTTCAGCATGAAAGGTGTGGTAGAAGAATTCTTTGAAAAAGTGGGTCTTACGAAAAAAGAAACGTATGATCCAAATGCAGGAAAGAATTTCCTTCACCCGGGACGTCAGGCAAACATCATTTACGATGGAGTGGTCGTTGGATATCTGGGAGAAGTGCATCCAGATGTTGCTGATACTTATGGAATTGGTGAACGCGCATATGTTGCAGTGATTGATATGCCGGAAATCGTGGCTCGTGCGTCATTTGACAGGAAATACACGGGTGTTGCCAAATACCCGGCAGTAAGCCGTGACATCAGTATGGTTTGTCCAAAAGAAATCTTAGTCGGGCAGATTGAAGAGGTAATCGAAAAGCAAGGCGGTGCTTACCTGGAAAGCTATCACTTGTTCGATATTTATGAAGGATCACAGATCAAAGAAGGTTTCAAATCCGTAGCATATTCGATTACGTTCCGTGCGAAAGATAAGACTCTTGAGGAAGCTGACGTTTCAGCAGCAATGAAGAAAATCTTAAAAGCACTGGAAGAAATGGGAATCGAATTACGTCAGTAATGCGGGGCCGGAAATCATGTTAAGAAAAGAAGATTTTTATTTTAATTTGCCGGAAGAGCTGATTGCACAGGATCCGTTGGAGGATCGTTCCAGCTCCCGGCTTCTAGTATTAGATAAAGAAACTGGCGAGGCGGAGCACCATATATTTAAAGACATTGTCGGATACTTGAATCCCGGCGATTGTCTGGTCATCAATGACACGAAGGTAATTCCAGCCCGCCTGATTGGAGAAAGAGAAGGAACTGGTGCAAAGGTAGAAGTTCTTCTTCTTAAAAGAAATGAAAATGATATCTGGGAAACTTTAGTAAAGCCAGGAAGAAAGGCGAAACCAGGAACCAAGCTTGTATTTGGAAATGGTCTTCTGCATGCAGAAGTTCTGGAAGTAGTGGAAGAAGGAAACCGTATGATTCAGTTCCATTACGAGGGAATCTTTGAAGAAATTCTGGATCAGCTTGGACAGATGCCGCTTCCGCCATATATCACACATCAGCTGGAAGATAAGAACCGTTATCAGACCGTTTATGCGAAACATACCGGTTCTGCTGCAGCTCCGACTGCAGGCCTTCATTTCACACCAGAGCTTTTAAAAGAAATTGAAGAAAAGGGTGTGGATATTGCACGAGTTACCCTGCATGTGGGACTTGGAACCTTCCGTCCGGTGAAAGTGGAAAATATCTTAGAGCATCATATGCATTCAGAGTTCTATCAGATTGATCAGAACGCGGCTGACAAGATCAACCGTGCGAAAGAAAATGGCCATCGTGTTATCTGTGTTGGAACTACAAGCTGTCGTACCGTAGAATCTGCTGCAGATGAAAATGGAAGACTTCATGAATGCAGTGGCTGGACGGAAATTTTCATTTATCCGGGATACAAGTTCAAGATTCTGGACTGCCTGATTACGAATTTCCATTTGCCGGAATCCACACTTATCATGCTGGTAAGTGCGTTAGCGGGAAGAGAACATGTACTTGCAGCGTATGAAGAAGCAATCAAAGAAAGATACAGATTCTTCAGTTTTGGAGATGCGATGTTTATTAAATAAGCTGTGTGCTTTAAAAGAGAATGAATAATATTATGCAGGTGTAGTAAGAATGTGTTTTTTACTACACCTGTTTTTTTTGCTATAAGATTTGTAAATAGGAAATTGAATTTTATATACAATATTATATTGACAACTAATATTATACAATATATAATATGTATAACAAAATAATATTACATTCAAAACATAAAGAGGTGACGTTATGGTATTTAATACTGGCGCTGCACTCTTGGATGCAATTGTGTTAGCTGTTGTATCGAGGGAACAGCAGGGAACCTACGGATATAAAATTACACAGGATGTCAGAAAAGCACTGGACGTGTCAGAATCTACACTTTATCCGGTACTTCGCAGACTTCAGAAGGACGAATGTCTGGAAGTATATGATATGCAATATGATGGAAGGAACAGACGATACTATAAAGTGACAGAAAAAGGAATGGCACAGTTGAATTTATATCGTGTAGAATGGAACAATTATTCAAGAAAGATTAGTGCGTTATTTGATGGGGGTGCGACAGAATGAATCGCTTAGAATTTATGACAGAACTTACCGCATTGCTTCAGGATATGCCAGCGGAAGAAAGAGAAGAAGCTTTACAGTATTATAATGATTATTTTGAAGATGCGGGTATTGATAGAGAAAGTGACGTAATCAAAGAACTGGAAAGTCCCAAGAAAGTTGCAGATATGCTTCATGCCGGACTAGAAGGACAGAATGAAGAGAACTGCGAATATAGAGAAACAGGTTATGCAGATACCAGATTTGAAAATCATGATCATCTGGCTACAAGAGAAATGAAAAAGAATGATTCAGAGCATGCATATCACTATGCAAATGAGTATACAGAAGTGGCAGAGAAAAAGCCTTGGACGAATAAATGGTTAAAAATTATTCTGATTATTTTGATCATATGCATCGGTGCGCCGGTCCTGATTCCACTTACAATAGGAATTTTAGGATTGATTTTTGGAATAATAGCAGCAGTGGTTCTTACAGCAGCAGGAATTTTGATTGCAGGAATCGCAATTGCTGTTTCAGGACTTATTATACTCATTGCAGCGGTGCCTAAGCTGTTTGGATCGATACCTGCGGCATTTGCATATGCCGGAATTGGGTTTATCATGATTGCGATTGGTGCAGTAATCACAGCATTTACCTGGTGGGTTGCATGGAAAATAATTCCACCGATATTTCGAGGAATCGTAAATCTTTGTAAACGTATTTTCTCTGGAAACAGAAAGGGGGCGCAGGTATGAAAAGTGGATGGAAAATATTCTGGATTATTGTTGCAGTGATCACCGCATTAGGAGTAATATGTGGTTGTGTTTCGTTGGCTTTAGGTGTTACGCTTGCAGACCTTAGTAATGATTTTCGGGTGCGTGAGAATACGATGATTATGGAAGAAGAGACATTTGATATCACGGAAGATCACTCAGAACCGTATGAATTTGAGAATATAACAGATCTTGATATCAGTGTTGGAGCATGTGAGGTCCTTATCCAGGAAAGTGATACAGATACAGTGCAGGTGGATGCATCCCGCCTGAAATATCAGGCACTTGGATTAGAGCTTTATGTGGTAGAGAATGATGGAACACTGTTCATCCAGACGACAAAAAATGGAAGTCTGTGGGATGTGCTTTCTGCAAAGCATAAAAATGGCGGTGTTCTGAAAATATATATTCCAAAAGACAGGAATCTGTCTACAGCTAATCTTGAATTTGGTGCCTGTGAGTTGAAGATGTCTGGACTAAGCATTGATCACATGAATCTAAGTCTTGGCGCTGCTGACTGCGAAATGGAACAGATGAATCTGAATTTCCTTCATGCAGAAGTTGGAGCCGGTAATTTGAATTATTCAGGAACAATTGCAGAAAATGCAGAGATTGAATGTGGTGTAGGAGAGGTCGATTTAAACTTGAATGGAACAGAACAGGAATTCAATTACGAACTGAGTGTCGCAATGGGTGAAATCGAGATTGAAGATCGAGAGTATGGAGGTCTTGGAGTGGATAAGACAATCGATAACCATGCTAAGAAGGATATGACAATTGATTGTGGAGCTGGTAGTGTTTCTGTAGATTTTAAATAAATGGAGGTATGAATATGGAACCTAAAAAATTATATCGGTCAAGGGAAAAGAGAATGATCTGCGGTGTATGCGGTGGATTAGGTGATTACTTTAATGTAGATGAAACATTGATTCGTCTTGGCGTGGTGCTGGTAGCCTGTGTCAGCTGCGGGGCAGCATTAATAGGATATTTGGTGGCAGCAGTCATCATTCCGGAAGAACAATAGATTGTTAAAACAGCCTAAAAGTAGACCCCTTGTCGCATAAGATGCGACAGGGGGATTTTTACAGCCTCTTTTTTACATAAAAGGTCTCATTCATGTACATACATAACCATCCCTCTTTCGTTTTCCCCCAGATAGAAACAGACAGGTATTTTATTTCTATAATCTCTACGACAGTCTTTTCCGGTACTGTACATAATCTCTTTCCATTTAAACCAGCTTTGTCACGCAAAAATAATCTATATAAACATTCATAGCACCCTTCTTTAACAACAGGCAATTTCTTTTCTATGTTACCACTTCCTTTTTTTCTCGAAAAATATCTTATTCTCTCGAAAATTACACATTTTATCAATTCAATAGTATTGTATTTATATGCTAAAGGATAAGGCCGGAAAGGACTG
>JAQYAI010000073.1 GCA_029227655.1 bacterium
CCAGACTTTCTTATTCTTTTCCAGCTTATAAAGCGGTGGCTGTGCCAGATATACATATCCCTGCTTAATAAGTTCAGGCATAAAACGATATAAAAATGTTAATAATAATGTACTGATATGAGCACCGTCTACATCGGCATCTGTCATGATAATGATCTTGTGATATCTCAGTTTTGAAATATCAAAATCTTCATGGATACCGGTTCCAAATGCAGTGATCATTGCCTTGATTTCTGCATTTCCATAAATCTTATCCAGACGCGCTTTTTCCACATTAAGAATCTTACCACGAAGCGGGAGAATCGCCTGTGTTGTACGGTCACGGGCCGTTTTTGCTGAACCGCCGGCGGAATCTCCTTCGACGATGTAAATTTCGCATTTGGAAGGATCCTTATCCGAACAGTCTGCTAATTTACCTGGGAGGGAAAGTCCTTCCAGCGCAGATTTTCTACGTGTCAGATCTCTTGCCTTTCTGGCCGCTTCTCTGGCTCTCTGGGCTAACACAGATTTCTCAACGATTGTTTTACCAACCGATGGATTCTGTTCCAGGAAAACCTGTAAATAATTACTTACAATGCTGTCAACAGCTCCTCTTGCTTCACTGTTCCCGAGCTTCTGCTTTGTCTGGCCTTCAAACTGAGGATCTTCGATCTTCACACTGATGATTGCCGTAAGACCTTCTCTGATATCTTCTCCGGATAAATTTGGCTCATTGTCTTTCAAAAGCTTGTTCTTTCTCGCATAATCATTGAATGTCTTTGTAATCGCATTTCGAAAACCTACGACATGTGTTCCGCCTTCCGGTGTCGTAATATTATTTACAAACCCATACGTATTATCTGTAAAGGAATCGTTGTGCTGCATTGCTACTTCCACGATCACGTTATCTTTTGTTCCCTCACAGTAAATAATATTCTCGTAAAGAGGTGTCTTGCTCTTATTCAGATATTCGACAAATTCTTTGATACCTCCCTCGTAATGGAACGTATTTTCCTTTCCATCTTCTTCCCTGAGATCTTTCAGACTGATCTTAAGATCCTTGGTAAGAAATGCCATTTCACGGAAACGCTGTTTCAAAATATCATACTCAAAAATCGTATCTTCAAAAATCGTGTCATCTGGAAGGAAGGTTACTTTTGTTCCGCTGATTGCCGGATCACATTCACCAATTACTTCAAGTGGATACATGACCTTTCCTTTTTCGTAGCGCTGTTTATAAATCTTTCCTTCACTGCAGATTTCAACTTCCAACCAGTTGGAAAGTGCGTTTACAACAGAAGCACCTACTCCATGAAGTCCTCCGGATACTTTATATCCTCCACCACCAAACTTTCCACCTGCATGAAGGACAGTAAATACGACTTCTACTGCAGGAAGTCCTGCTTTGTGATTGATTCCGACCGGAATACCACGCCCGTTATCTATAACCGTAATTGAATTGTCAGCATTTATAAAAACCTGAATATAATCACAATAACCTGCAAGAGCTTCATCCACCGAATTGTCTACGATCTCGTAAACCAGATGATGAAGACCTCTTGATGAAGTACTTCCAATGTACATACCCGGTCTTTTTCTAACAGCTTCCAACCCTTCCAAAATCTGGATTTGATCCGCACCGTATTCTGTACTCATTTCTCTCCTCCTAATTCTCGTTTGTCACATGTCCTGCCTGAACATGGAAAATTTTGTTTATTGCAAAACGATGATTTACAAACTCATCCATTCCTGTACAGGTGATCAGAGTCTGTATATCATGTATACTGTCTAATAAATAGTTTTGCCTGTTTTTATCCAGTTCAGACAAAACATCGTCAAGTAACAACACAGGGGTATCTTTGATGATCATTTTCACCAGCTCTATCTCCGACATTTTCAAAGATAACGCTGCCGTTCTCTGCTGTCCCTGTGATCCAAATCTGCGGATATCAATATCACTGACATAAAAACAGATGTCATCTCTGTGAGGTCCTGCAGATGTGCTTTTTGTCCGGATGTCCTTCTCTCTGTTTCTTGCAACCGCTTCTTCCAGAGAAAATGCCCCGCAGCCGGATTCATAGGAAAGTCTGATTCTTTCTTTTCCTCCCGTAAGCCTGAAATGAATATCAGCAATGATTTCATTTACCTCTTCTATAAATTTTTTTCTTCTCGCAATGATCCTCTCGCCATAGGTTACAAGCTGCATGTCCCATACATCCAGTGTGTCAATCAGATCATTTTGAAAATAGACATCTTTCAAAAGTTTATTTCTCTGATTCACGATCCGGTTATAGCTTGCCAAGTCTTTCAAATACACCCTGTCAAGCTGCGAAAGTTCCAGATCCATAAATCTTCTTCTCTCTGAAGGTCCATTTTTGATAATATTCAGATCCTCCGGTGAAAAAAATACGAAATTCATCAGCCCAAAAAGTTCTGTCGCTTTCCGGATCGGTATCCGGTTGATCGCTATTCCCTTTGGACTGTTCTTTTTCAAATGCATGTCTATCTGGAAGGGAACACCATTCTTCTCAATGATCGTCTCAATATGTGATTCATCACAGTCAAATTTGATCAGGTCCCTGTCCTTTGTCCCCCGATGAGATTTTGTTGTTCCGGACATGTAGACTGCTTCCAGAATATTGGTCTTTCCCTGTGCATTGTCACCATAAAAAATGTTTGTAGCCTTATCAAATTCAATATTCAGTAAATCATAATTCCTATAATCTTTCAGTTTCAAAGATTTGATAATCATAGCCACACCATCTATTTTTCTATTTTAATTTCTTCTCCATCAAATGTCACGATGTCCCCATCGTAAAGCTTTTTGCCACGTCTTGTGTCCACTTCTCCATTGACTTTCACAAGACCTTCGATGATCACATCTTTCGCTTCTGCTCCATTTTCAACAACACCGGCTGCTTTTAAAGCCTGTCCAAGTTTAATGAATTCTTCTCTTAATTTGATTGTATACATAAATTTCCTTTCTGCATCCTACAATGCACTATTAAAGTTAACAGGAAGAATCAAATAAATATAGCTTTCTCTTTCGTCCTTGATGAAGCAAGGTGCTTTCGCATTCATGAAATAGAGTGTTACTTCTTCATCATCGATGACACGAAGAGCATCTATCAGGAATTTAGGATTGAATCCGATCAGAAGGTCTTTGCCTTCTTTTTCGATCATGATTTCTTCATCCATTGTTCCGAGCTGTGATTTGATCTTAAGTTCCATAAAACCATCCTGAATATTGATGATAATAGGCTTTTTATCACCTTCTTTTACAAGAAGCGTTGCACGGTCAATACAGTTCAATAACTCTTTTTTATTGATTTTTACTTTTGTTTCATAATCGTTGGAAAGCATCTGACTGATTCTGAAATATTCACCTTCAATCAGTCTGGATACAACAATCGTTCTGTCAAATTCAAATACAACATGATTATTCGTAAAGAAAATATTAACTTCACTTTCTACGTCACCTGAAAGAATCTTGCTGATTTCCATCAGAGTTTTTCCAGGAACAACAACTTTCTTCATGTCGTAAGTATTATTTAAATAAATTTTACGAATAGAAATTCGATGTCCATCCAGAGAAACAACTTTCAAAACATTTTCGTTGATCTCAAATAATTCTCCGGTCATCAGCTTATTACTGTCATTGTCTGCAATGGAAAAGATCGTCTGATGAATCACTTCTTTCAAAGTAAACTGAGAAAGAACTACTGGCACATCTTTTTCAATGTATGGAAGGTAAGAGAAATCTTCGCCTGATCTTCCGGAAATATTGAATTTAGCTTTTTCACAAGTAATAAGTGTCTGATAATTAGAGTCTGTTTCAATAACGATTTCATTGTCAGGAAGTTTTCTAACGATGTCTGAAAAAATTTTGGCATCAATTGCAATCATGCCTTTTTGTTCTACAAGACCATCAATTACTGTTTCGATACCCAGTTCCATATCATTAGCAGTAAGTTTGATTGTGTTTGTTGTAGCATCGATTAGTATACATTCCAGTATGGGCATTGTTGTCTTTGATGGTACAGCTTTTGAAACAATGCTTACACCTTTTACAAGATCCGTTTTTTGACATCTAATTTTCATAGTGTGTAAAACTCCTTTCAACGCGCGATAGATAAATATATTTATAAAAGTTTTCCGCCTCATTCGCATTAGGGGGTGTGGAAATGGGGATAAGTATCCAAACCCCTTGAAAATGAAGGCTTTTTGATTGTGATAATTCAGTTGATATTCTTTGAAAATGATGTTTAAGTCCTTGGGAAAACTTTTAGACCGGATTAATCTTCTTTTTAATGATATCCAGAGTATTCCTCAAAGTTTCGTTGTTTTCCACATCATTTGCAACTTTATCCACACCATGATTCACAGTAGAATGGTCTCGTCCACCTAATAATAAACCGATGGTCTTCAAAGGTGTGTCTGTCATTTTACGGCATAAATACATGGCGATTTGTCTTGCATTTGCAATTTCTGCATTACGTTTGCTGCTCTTAAGGTCAGAAATAGGTATGTTAAAGTGTTCGGAAACTACATCAATGATGAGTTCCGGAGTAACTTCACGGTTCTGGCTTGGGGAAATCATATCTTTTAATGCTTCGGCAGCCAGTTTGATATCCATTTCTTTCTGATTATTATTAATACGGTAGAGAGCAATCAGTTTATTAAGAGAACCTTCCAGTTCTCGGATGTTTGTTTTAATATTTGTTGCGATATATTGAATGACTTCATTAGGAATGTTGTAGCGTTCTAACTGGTCAGTTTCAATCTTCTTATATAAAATAGCCATTCTTGTCTCATAATCCGGTGCAGAAATATCAGCAATAAGACCCCATTCAAAACGAGTTTTAAGACGGGCTTCTAAAGTTTCCATGTCTTTTGGTGGTTTATCACTTGAGATGATAATTTGCTTTCCAGCGTTGTGCAAATGGTTGAACGTGTGGAAAAATTCTTCCTGTGTACTTTCTTTTCCGATAATGAACTGAACGTCATCAATTAGAAGTACATCATTATTTCGATATTTGTCCCGGAATGAAGTCATTGCTAGTTCATTACCTGTTTTACCAATACGGATGGCATCGATCAGTTCATTCGTAAATGTTTCACTTGTTACATAAAGAACTTTCTTTGTTGGGTCCTTGTCCAAAATGTAATGAGCAACGGAATGCATAAGGTGAGTCTTACCAAGTCCAACGCCTCCGTATAAGAAGAGAGGATTGTATACTTCACCTGGCTGTTCAGCTACAGCAAGAGAGGCAGCGTGTGCGAAATTATTGTTGCCGCCTACTACAAATGTGTCAAACGTATATTTTGGATTCAGATTAGCCTGTTCCGAAATATTATTCATTTTGCGGGTTTTGGGTTTAGAATCTTCTTTTTGGGGAATATTATTCTTTATAAGAAAAGATTCTATTTCTGAATTCGTTGCATCTTTCGGTATGAACTTGATATCATATTCAATGCCTGTTACTTCAGCGATGCATACTTTCAAAGGAAGTAAGTATTTATTCTGAATATGCTCAATACTTGCTTTTAAGTTAACGGAAAGATACAGAGTATCTTCCACGATATCATATACTTCCAATGGACGGATCCATGTATCAAACGAAATATTTGATAAAAAGTACTCTACTTTTAATTTTTGAATGATTTCTTCCCATTTTTCTTTTACGGTAAACATCGTGATTTAAACTCCATTCTATCTATAAATAAACATAGTCATACACATATATTTTACATTAAAATTGTCCTAGAATCAATGAAAATTAAGTTGGGATAACTTTTCCACAGTAAAAAATGGCTTAAATATGGTAAAAATTGAATTATAAAAAAAGTAATTAACGTGTAATCAACGGTTTTCCCCAAAGTTATCAACAAAATGTGGATAAAGTAAAGTCGAAAAAAGCATTGTTTTGCTTGACGTTCAGCCATTTTTTTAATATAATGTTAAATGATGTCTAAAGAAAAAACAATACTTATATTTAAATAGGAAATGATTGATAGGAGGTGGATATCAATGAAAATGACATTCCAGCCAAAAAAACGTTCTAGATCTAAAGTACACGGATTCAGAGCAAGAATGAGCACAGCAGGTGGAAGAAAAGTACTTGCTGCAAGAAGAGCAAAAGGAAGAAAAGTATTATCAGCATAGGTCACGGATAAGTGGCCTTTTCTTCTACAAAAAATTAGGAGAATAAGAGTATGAAATTTTCCGAATCACTCAAAAAAAACAGAGATTTTCAAGTGGTTTATAAAAAAGGAAAATCTTTTGGAAACAAGTATCTTGTAATGTATGTTCTTCCAAATGAATTTGGGAGAAACAGAATAGGAATTTCGGTCAGTAAAAAAGTAGGTAATAGTATTGTAAGACATCATTTGACCAGACTTATTAGGGAGAGTTACAGGTTACATGAGGAACAGTTCCTATGTGGATATGATGTGATTGTCATTGCGAGAACAACCGCAAAAGACAGATCTTATCATGAGATTGAGAGTGCACTTATTCATTTAGGAAAACTTCATAATATTTATGAGGTGGAAAAGATTTCGGACTAATCAATAGTATTGGTTCAGCATATCAAAAAGATGGATATGCAAAAGGGCATCGAAAATGAAACAGATCATGTTATTTCTTATTCGTTTTTATAGGAAGTATTTATCTCATTTAAAAGTTTATACACATTGTATTTATACACCAACCTGCTCGGAGTATGCACTGGAAGCTATTGAAAAATACGGTGCGCTCAAAGGAGGTTTTTTGACTTTATGGAGAATACTTCGCTGTAATCCTTTTTCGAAAGGAGGATATGATCCGGTGCCATAAGAGAGAGATACCCAAATTTCGGGGTAGGACCGTATAAGGCCTATAACATTATGGAGGAAAAGCAAAATGACAGGTATTTTAATGACACAGGTCAGCACACCTATTATTGGACAGGCTGCCTGGCTGCTCGGTAAGATCATGGACATTATTTACCGGGTGTTGAGTGGAGTATTTGGAATTGAAAATGTTGGTGTGTGTATCATCATCCTGACAATTGTAGTTTATTCATTATTATATCCACTTACTGTAAAACAGCAGAAATTCTCAAAAATGTCTGCTGCAATGAGTCCGGAAATTAAGAAAATTCAGAAAAAATATCAGAACAAGCGTGATAATGAATCCATGCAGAAAATGCAGGAAGAAACTCAGCTCGTATATGAAAAATACGGAGTTTCTCCTACAGGTGGATGTTTAAGTATGTTTATTCAGCTTCCTATTTTATACGCTGTATGGTATGTAATTCGTGGAATACCTGCTTATATCGGACAGGTAAAAGAAATTTATACTCCGCTTGTGGAAGGAATTTTATCATCAACTGGCGGGCAGGCTGCAATGGAAGCAATCGGTGCTGCAAAGCCGGTACTGATGAGTCCAGAAAAATATGATTATTCTAATGCAAATATTATTATTGATGCATTATATAAGTTTGAAACATCTACGTGGGATGCATTAAGAGAAGCACTTCCATCACTTGGTGGTCTGATAAGTACAACAATGGAAAATGTGAAAGATGTTACTTATTTCCT
This sequence comes from bacterium, assembly GCA_029227655.1. Classification (GTDB taxonomy): domain Bacteria; phylum Bacillota; class Clostridia; order Lachnospirales; family Lachnospiraceae; genus Allocoprococcus. The sequence continues at coordinate 7,564 of JAQYAI010000073.1, forward strand.
TGGACTTAATATTATTGATTCACCAGCTACACTTATTAAGTCAGGGCTTACAGCAGGAGCATGGGGAATTGTCATCATGGCGCTCTTAATTCCAATCTTATCAGGTATCACACAGTTCATCAGTGTAAAAGTTATGCCACAGAATGATACAAATGGTACGCAGACTGATGCTCAGGTAGCAGCCACTATGAAGACAATGAACTATACAATGCCTTTACTTTCCGTATTTATGTGTTTTACATTACCAACAGGTCTTGGTATTTACTGGATCACAAGTGCAGTCGTTCGTACTGTTCAACAGAAAATCGTGAGCAAACAGCTTTCTAAGATAGATATGGATGAGTTAGTAAAACAAAATCTTGAAAAAGCGGAAGCAAAACGTGCAAAGAAGAAAGCAACAGACTCAAGAGAAATCAATAATATGGCTCATACTAAGACAAAGAATATCAATAATCCAAAATCTAAAGTTGAACAGCAGGCTTTAGAAGAAAAAATTGAAAAAGTTAGAAAACAGAATGCAAATGCGAAAGAAGGCAGTCTTGCATCAAAAGCCGATCTTGTAAGGAAATTCAATGATGGGAATAAATAGAGGTGGAAACAATGATGAAGGAAATCACAGTATCAGCAAAAACAGTAGATGATGCAATCACAGAAGCAAGTATTCAGCTTGGTGTATCCAGTGATCAGATGGAATATGATGTTATTGAAAAAGGAAGTGCTGGTTTCTTTGGTATCGGCAGTAAGCAGGCAGTTATCCGCGCAAGATTAAAGAAAGTGGAAGAACCTGTTTACGAAGAAGTTGTAAAAGCGGAAGAAAAGAAAGTCGAAGAAAAGAGACCTGAAGAAAGAAAATATCAGGAAAGAAGACATTCTGATAAAAAACATCACGATAAAAAGCATGTTGATAAACATGTTGAAAAAACAGAAAAGAAAGAATTAAAAAAAGAAGTTAAGGAAGAAAAAGCTGTAGAAACAGTTGCAGAACCTAAGAAAGAAATCGAGATTACAGTTGTTACAGAAGAAACAATGAAAATCTGTGAAGAATTCTTAATGGATGTATTAAGAGCTATGGGAATGGAAGCTGTTGAAGTTGATTCTAAAATTGATGAAGATGGAGCACTCAGCATCGAGCTGAAGGGTGATAACATGGGAATCCTTATTGGAAAACGTGGGCAGACCCTTGATTCTCTTCAGTACTTAACAAATCGTGTGGCAAATAAATCACAGGATGGATATGTAAGAGTAAAACTTGATACAGAAGATTACAGAAGAAGAAGAAAACAGACCTTGGAAAATCTTGCAAAGAATATTGCTTATAAAGTAAAACGTTCAAGAAAAGCTGTTGCTTTGGAACCAATGAATCCATATGAAAGAAGAATTATTCATTCAGCTCTTCAGGGAGACGAGAGAGTTTCTACACATAGCGAAGGTGAAGAACCGTACAGACGTGTAGTAATTACTCCAAACAGACGTTAAGATTTGTATGGGAGTTAGAGGAAGTAGTTTAAAACTACTTCCTTTTTTTTGGCTTTTATTATAGAATGTATTGTGAATTATTATGTTAAAAAACAGGTGATGTTATGGGATTTAAAACAGATACAATTGCAGCTATTTCCACTGCTATGACAAATTCCGGAATTGGGATTGTAAGAATCAGTGGAGATGAAGCCTTTGAAATTATTGATAAGATTTACAAAGGAAAAAAAGAAAAAATTTTATCAAAGCAGAAAAGTCATACAATTCATTATGGTTATATTGTGGATGGAGAAGAGATAATAGATGAAGTTCTTGTTCTTTTGATGAAAGGACCACATAGCTATACTGGAGAAGATACAGTTGAAATTGATTGCCATGGTGGAGTATTTGTTACGAAAAAAATTTTGGAAACTGTATTAAAATACGGTGCACGTCCGGCAGAACCTGGTGAATATACAAAAAGAGCTTTTTTGAATGGAAGAATGGATTTATCACAGGCAGAAGCGGTTATTGATGTTATCAATTCGAAAAATGAATATGCGCTAAAGAGTTCTGTGAATCAGTTGAAAGGCAGTGTTCATAAGAAAATTGATGAGATTCGCAGCGAGATTCTTCATCACACTGCATTTATTGAGACAGCTTTAGATGATCCAGAGCATTATGATGTGGACGGATATGGGGAAGAATTGGAAACAGTTGTGGATAAGTTACTTAAAAAAGTGCAAAGACTGATTGATACGGCGGATGATGGAAGAATCATGAAGGAAGGAATCCAGACCGTTATTGTTGGTAAACCAAATGCAGGAAAGTCTTCTTTATTAAATGCTTTGATAGGGGAAGACAGGGCAATCGTGACGGATATTGCAGGAACGACGCGAGATGTCCTTGAAGAAAATATCCAGTTACAGGGAATTTCACTCAACATTATGGATACTGCTGGAATTCGTGATACGAAAGACATTGTCGAAAAAATTGGTGTGGATAAAGCAAAATCTTATGCGGAAGAAGCTGATCTGATCATCTATGTGGTAGACGCTTCAGTTCCCCTTGATGACAGCGATTTTGAGATTATCAACATGATTAAGAACAAAAAAGCTGTAGTTTTACTAAATAAAACAGATTTATCCACAGTTATCAACAAAAAAGAGTTGAAAGTGTGGATAAATAAGCCAACAATTGAAATTTCTGCAAAACATCAGACAGGAATTCATGAGCTTGAGGATACATTAAAAGAAATGTTCTATCATGGGGAAATTTCGTTTAATGATGAAGTTTATATCACAAATGCAAGACATAAAGCAGCACTTATTGATGCTTATGCAAGTTTGAAAAAGGTAAAAGAAAGTATAGAAAATCAGATGCCGGAAGATTTCTTTACGATTGATTTGATGGATGCATACGAATCATTAGGAAGTATCACCGGTGAGACAATAGGAGAAGATTTGGTAAATGAAATATTCAGCAAATTCTGTATGGGTAAATAAAGATGAATATGATGTTGTAGTTGTTGGTGCAGGGCATGCAGGATGTGAAGCGGCACTGGCCACGGCAAGATTAGGATTAAAAACAATTGTATTTACTGTCAGCGTAGAAAGTATTGCACTTATGCCATGTAATCCAAATATCGGAGGAAGTTCGAAAGGACATATTGTCCGGGAAGTGGATGCGTTAGGTGGAGAAATGGGAAAAGTAATTGATAAAACTTTTATTCAGTCTAAAATGCTGAATAAATCAAAAGGTCCGGCTGTTCATTCACTTCGTGCGCAGGCAGATAAAAATAAATATAGTAACACAATGCGTCAGGTGTTAGAATCGCAGCAAAATCTGGAAATCAAACAGGCAGAAGTGGTAAATATTCTTGTAGAAGATGGAAAGATTACAGGTGTTCAGACATATTCCGGAACTATTTATCACTGTAAAGCGTTAATACTGTGTACTGGCACATACTTAAAGGCAAGATGCATTTATGGAGATGTAAGTAATGAGACAGGGCCAAATGGTCTGCAGGCTGCCAATCATTTGACAGAATGTTTGAAAGATCTAGGTATCAAAATGTATCGTTTTAAGACAGGGACTCCAGCACGTATTGATAAGAGAAGTATTGATTTTAGCAAAATGGAAGAGCAGTTTGGAGATGAAAAAATTATTCCATTTTCATTTACTACGAATCGAGAAGATGTGCAGATTGATCAGGCTTCATGTTGGCTGACTTATACAAATGAAAAAACACATGATATTATCAGAAGAAATCTAGACAGATCGCCTCTGTTCTCAGGAATGATTGAGGGGACAGGACCAAGATATTGTCCATCAATTGAGGATAAAGTTGTAAAATTTGCGGATAAGGACAGACATCAGGTGTTTATTGAACCAGAAGGTCTTAACACAAATGAAATGTATGTGGGTGGAATGTCAAGTTCACTTCCAGAAGATGTACAGTATGAAATGTACCGCAGTGTACCAGGACTGGAAAATGCAAAAATCGTAAGAAATGCTTATGCAATTGAATATGACTGTATTGATGCGAGACAGCTTCATCCCACATTGGAATTTAAAAATATTCAGGGACTATATAGTGCAGGCCAGTTCAACGGCAGTTCCGGATATGAAGAAGCTGCGGGTCAGGGGATTGTAGCTGGAATTAATGCGGCAATGAAAATACTGGGAAAAGAACAGATTATTTTAGACAGATCACAGGCATATATTGGAGTCCTTATCGATGACCTTGTTACAAAAGAAAGTCTGGAACCTTATCGTATGATGACATCAAGAGCAGAATACAGACTTTTGCTTCGCCAGGATAATGCAGATCAGAGACTTACTAAAATTGGGCATGATGTTGGGTTGATATCTGATGAGAGATATGAAAAACTTGTGGAAAAAGAAAGAATCATTGCAGAAGAAATCGAACGCTTAGAACATACGAATGTGGGAACATCCCAGGAAGTACAGCAATTGCTTGCATCTTGCAATAGCACGCTTCTTACTTCAGGGTCTACACTTGCTGATTTGATCAAACGTCCGGAAATTACTTATGAAATTCTGAAACCAATTGATCACGCAAGAACATATGAACTCAGCGAAGAAATCATGGAACAGATTGATATTAATATTAAATACGATGGTTATATCAAACGTCAGATGAAACAAGTAGAACAGTTCAAAAAACTGGAAAACCGCAGAATTCCTGAAAATATTGATTATGATAAAGTACCAAGTCTTCGTATAGAAGCAGTACAGAAATTAAAACAGTACCGCCCGATTTCAATGGGACAGGCTTCCAGAATTTCAGGTGTATCACCTGCAGATATTTCTGTATTGTTGGTATATTTGGGATACTAGGACCACGAGCGTATCTTGTGCGTAGAATCCGTAGTATCTGTATAAAAGATAGGAGTATATGAATGAGTAAATTATTTGATGAAAAATTAAGTGCATTAGGGATAACTCTTACGGAAAATCAGTATGAACAGTTTGATAAATATTACGAATTACTTGTTGAGTGGAATAAAGTAATGAATCTAACGGGAATTACTGAATATGAAGAAGTAAATGAAAAGCATTTTATAGACAGTCTTTCCATTGTAAAAGTTGTTGATATAAGTAAGGTAAATACAGTTATCGATATTGGGACTGGAGCAGGATTTCCTGGAATCCCATTAAAAATAGCTTTTCCTCATTTGAAAATAACGTTATTGGACTCATTGAATAAAAGAATTAAATATCTGAATACAGTAATAGAAAATCTGGGTTTGGAAGATATCCAGACAATTCATGGAAGAGCAGAAGATTTTGCTCGGAAAGAGGAACACAGAGAACAATATGATATTGTAGTTTCAAGGGCAGTTGCAAATTTATCAACATTGTCAGAATTATGTATACCTTATGTCAAAATAGGTGGAATGTTTATTCCGTACAAATCAGGCGAAATTGAAGAAGAAGTAAAAGAAGCACAGACTGCAATAAAAATATTGGGAGCAAGGAAAAAGGAGATTATTAAATTCACATTACCTGGAAGTGATATCAATAGATCATTCGTGAAGATTGAAAAAGTGAAGAATACAGGAAAAAAATTTCCACGCAAAGCAGGACTACCAGGAAAAGAGCCAATTAAATAATTGTTTCACGTGAAACATTCTTTTATGTTTAACAGATTAACACATCCTGATTACAGGGTGTGTTTTTTCTATAATACGACAATATAAAAAAATGTTCTGACTAGTTATAGATGTTTCACGTGAAACATCTATAAACGATATGTTTTTTAAAATTAATTATAGAAATCGGGTAGAAATAAGAACGATTTAATGATACAATATCTTTGTGACAAATTTTGAAAACCGCCGTTAAGAAAGGGGTAAACTTTGATGGGAAGAATAATTGCGGTTGCAAATCAGAAGGGCGGAGTAGGTAAGACTACTACAGCTATTAATTTGTCGTCTTGCCTTGCTGCAAAGGGACAGAAAGTGCTTGCAATTGACATGGATCCACAGGGAAATATGACAAGTGGATTAAGTGTTGATAAGGATGAAGTCGAGTACACTGTCTATGATTTGTTGATAGGGGAAACAGACGTAGAACAAGTGATTTGCAGAGAAGTATTTGAAAATTTAGATGTTTTACCAACTAATATAGATCTTTCGGGAGCAGAAATTGAATTATTAGATGCGGATAATAAGCAGTTTATATTAAGAGATAAGATAAGTCAGATAAGAGATAATTATGATTTTGTTATTATTGACTGTCCACCGTCACTTAGTATGCTGACTATTAATGCATTAACTACAGCAGATACTGTGTTAGTTCCAATTCAGTGTGAATACTATGCTTTGGAAGGACTTAGTCAGTTGATGAAGACAATTGAACTGGTTCAGACTCGTCTTAATGAAACTTTAAAAATGGAAGGTGTTGTGTTTACAATGTATGATGCAAGAACAAATCTTTCATTACAGGTCGTTGAAAATGTAAAGGACAATTTGAATCAGACGATTTATAAGACTATTATTCCAAGAAATATTAGATTAGCAGAAGCACCAAGTCATGGACTTCCAATTAATCACTATGATCCAAGATCAACAGGTTCAGAAAGTTATATGATGTTAGCAGATGAAGTTATTAATCGTGAAAATGAAATAATCTGAGATTATAACTGGTAGATTATAGAAGGAGAAAAAAATGGCAGTAAAGCGTAGTGGACTTGGAAAGGGATTAGATAGTTTAATTCCTGACACAAAAATGGAAAAAAAGATGATTAAACCAGTAGTAAAAGAAGAAACGACTGCTGGAAATGGTCAGACAATGATGAAAATAAATGATGTAGAGCCAAATCGTGATCAGCCAAGAAAACATTTTGAAGAAGATGCTTTATTAGAATTGGCTGATTCTATTAAACAGTTTGGTGTTCTTCAGCCATTGATTGTACAGAAAAGAAAAGACTATTATGAAATAATTGCAGGTGAAAGAAGATGGAGAGCAGCAAAGCTTGCTGGTGTCAAAGAAGTACCTGTAATTGTAAAAGAATATACAGATCAGGAAATCCTGGAAATATCATTGATTGAAAATATTCAGAGAGAAAATCTGAATCCAATTGAAGAAGCCATGGCATTTAAAAAGCTTATCAATGAGTTTAAATTAAAACAAGATGAAGTTGCTGAAAGAGTATCAAAGAGCAGAACAGCTGTGACGAACTCTATGCGTTTGTTAAAATTGGGAGAGAAAGTTCAGCAGATGATAATTGATGATATGATTTCTACCGGGCATGCGAGAGCACTTCTTGCGATTGATGATGCAGAGCAGCAGTATTTGCTTGCTACAAAGATTTTTGATGAGAAACTGAGTGTACGAGAAACAGAAAAACTTGTAAAGGATATCAAGAATCCTAAGAAAGAACAGCCTAAGAAAGAAGTCAAGAATTCATTTATATATGAAGACCTAGAAGAACGTATGAAAAGTGTGATTGGAACAAAAGTTCATGTGAATCATAAACCAAATGGTAAAGGAAAAATTGAAATTGAATATTATTCTGACACAGAACTCGAACGTATATTCGAATTATTAATGTCGGTACGTGGAGGAGAATAATATGGAAAGTAAGATTTTAGCAGCCATTGGAATAGACCCGGCATATATATTTATAATTTTGATTATTTTGATTATTATTCTGTTTATGCTCGTAATAAATGTAAATATGAAGTATAAAAGACTGAAAAGCAGCTATTCATCTTTTATGCGTGGAAAAGATGGAAAAAATCTGGAAAGAAGTATTTTAGAAAAGTTTGATGAATTAGATGAAGTTGAAGCAAATGTAAAGAAAAATACTTCGGACATTAAAGAATTATTCCATGATATGGAGAAAGATTACCAAAAAGTAGGTATTGTAAAATACGATGCATTTAATGAAATGGGTGGTAATCTTAGTTTTGCAATTACCTTATTAGATGGAAATAATAGTGGATTTATTTTAAATGCAATGCATAGTCGAGAAGGATGCTACACATATGTAAAGGAGATTGTCCGTGGAGAAAGTTATATAGAGCTTGCGGAAGAAGAGGCTCAGTCTCTCGAAAAAGCAATTTACCAGGAAGTATGTGATCCGGAAGTACAGTCAATACTTAAATAAACATTGATTTGCAGATATCATAATTTATTTATCAAGAAGGAGAAGAGAAAATGATAGACATTAAATTTTTAAGAACAAACCCAGATGCAGTAAAAGAAAATATTAAAAAGAAATTTCAGGATGAAAAACTTCCATTAGTGGATGAAGTTCTTGCTCTTGATATTAGAAATCGTGAAATTAAGGGTGAGGTAGAAGTTCTTCGTGCTGAAAAGAATAAAATTTCTAAACAGATTGGTGCTTGTATGGCACAGGGCAAAAAAGAAGAGGCTGAAGAATTAAAAAAACAGGTTCAGGCTAATGCTGACAGAGTTGAATCATTATCAACAGAAGAAAAAGAAGTAGAAGAAAAAATCAAAAAGATTATGATGACCATTCCAAACATCATTGATCCATCAGTACCAATTGGTAAAGATGACAGTGAAAATGTGGAAATTGAAAAATTTGGTGAACCAGTTGTTCCGGATTATGAAATTCCATATCATACAGAAATCATGGAAAAAATTAATGGTATTGATCTTGATGCTGCAGGAAAAGTGGCAGGAAATGGTTTCTATTACTTAATGGGAGATATTGCAAGACTTCATTCGGCAGTTATTTCTTATGCGAGAGATTTCATGATTGATAAAGGATTTACTTACTGTATTCCACCTTTCATGATCAGAAGTAACGTAGTTACTGGTGTAATGAGCTTTGCTGAAATGGACTCAATGATGTACAAAATTGAAGGTGAAGATTTGTACCTTATCGGCACAAGTGAACATTCAATGATCGGTAAATTCATTGATACAATGACAGATGAAGCAAAACTTCCACAGACACTTACTTCTTACTCACCATGTTTCCGTAAAGAAAAAGGTGCACATGGTATCGAAGAACGTGGTGTATACAGAATTCATCAGTTTGAAAAACAGGAAATGATCGTAGTTTGCAAACCAGAAGAAAGCAAAGAATGGTACGACAAAATGTGGAGCTACACAGTAGAGTTATTCCGTTCATTAGACATTCCTGTCCGTACACTTGAATGTTGTTCTGGAGATCTTGCAGACCTTAAAGTAAAATCTTGCGACGTAGAAGCCTGGTCACCAAGACAGAAAAAATACTTTGAAGTTGGAAGCTGCTCTAACTTAGGAGATGCTCAGGCAAGACGCCTTAACATCCGCGTAAAAGCAGAAGACGGAACAAAATATTTTGCACATACTCTTAACAACACTGTATGTGCACCACCTAGAATGCTTATTGCATTTCTTGAAAACAATCTTCAGGCTGACGGATCAATCAGAATTCCGGAAGCACTTCGTCCATATATGGGTGGAAAAACGGAAATCAGATAGTTTTAACGAGGGTAAATTGTGCATAAATTTTTAAAATCCATCGGATTTCACAAAATAAACTCTGACAAAGAGTGGAATCAGATTCTTCAGAACATCGAAGAAAATTTTACTGAATATGAACGTATTTCTCTGGAAGAAGGGTTGGATTTCTGCGAACTGCGAAAAGAATGTGGTGACAGAATCGGAATCAGTTCATTCGGACAGGTAGATGAAGAAGACAGATATTCCAGAGAATATTATGTACCATACCTAAAAGGGACTGGAGTTACTACGTATGCAGATGTAATCGTAGAACGCAAAAGTGATGTAGAGGCATATATTGGAATTTGTGAAGATGTGAGAATAGGCGCCAGCCTTATTTTCCATCTTCTAAATGGAATCGAATATATGGTAGAAAGCGACAGAGGTCTCTTTGTCAGAAGTTCAACCTCTGTGACACTCTCAGGACTTGCAAATTATGGAACGGTATTATTGCCAGTCATGAAAAGCAAGGAGCAGGAAGAAAGCTGGAGAGAAGAGCTACAGAATCGAAGCAGACTTCTGGATGCAGCCAGAGAAGGCGATCCGAATGCAATGGAAAGTCTCACTCTGGATGATATTGATACATATACAGAAGTTTCTGTCAGACTACAGACAGAAGATGTTTATACAATTATTGACACCTACTTCATGCCGTATGGAGCAGAGTGTGATAAGTATGCCATACTTGGTGAAATCATCAATATGAGTATTGTAGAAAATAAAATTTCAAGAGAATGTATTTATATACTTACATTAGAGGTAAATGGATTGGAATTCGATGTAAGTGTACCGATAGACAGTGTGATTGGAGAGCCGGAGATTGGAAGAAGATTCAAGGCGGATATCTGGCTGCAGGGGTATATTAACTTTTAAAAGAAGTGGGAGGTTCATTATGTACAAATCAAGAACAATTTATTATCCACAAAGTGAAATTCATACACCTTTGATTCCTGTCGCATCGGGATGTCCACATAATAAATGCAAGTTCTGTTCCATGTTCAAGGAACAGCCTTACGAAGAACTTGATATAGATGATATCGAATATGAGCTTAAAAATCTTCAAGAATATACGGAAAAAATCTTTATCACCGGTGCAGATCCAATGGCGATCGGATTTAAGAAGATGATGCTGGTTCTGAAGAAAGTGAAAAAATATGCGCCATATTGTGCATGCGTGGCGGCATATGCTTCTGTGCGGAGTATAGCAACATATTCGGTAGAAGAATTGAAAGAACTGCATGATGCAGGACTTAGACTATTATATATTGGTTTTGAATCAGGCTGGGACTATGCTTTGAATCTGATGGGAAAGGGTCATACCGTGGAGATGGCAATTGAACAGGGAAAGAAGCTGAACCAGGCGAATATCATGTTCAATGCGATTGTCATGTATGGAATTGCCGGCAAGGGAAAGAGTGTGGAAAATGCAATCAAAACGGCAGAAATGTTGAATCAGTTCGATTCGTATAAAATCGTAACGATGAATCTGACAGTTTTTGAAATGACTGAGCTTGCAAAGATGGTGCAGAATAAAGAATTTGTACAGGCGGACACGAATGAAAAGTTATTAGAAATTAAGACGCTTCTGGAACATTTGGAAGTAAAAAAAGCAACCATATTTGATACGACTCACACAACTAATCTTATAAAACTTGAGGGAACGCTTCCTGAAGCGAAAGAGAGATTAATTAAGGAAATACCGTTGATATTTCCAATCAAATAAAACAACAGGAACTGTGAATTTTTTCACAGTTCCTGTTTATGCATTCATATGCAAATATAAAAATCAATTTTCTGAGATTTTGGCATCATTAAACTCAAATACACATCTTTCAAAAGCATTAATGACGGTCGTATCACCGACCTGATCGAATCGTTTATGCTTTCTTCCATATTTCATATGTACATGCCCGTGAAGAAAATATTTTGGGTGATACTTATTCAGGAGCGTGTTAAATACTTCAAAACCACGATGTGCCAGATCATCGCTGTCGTTTAAGTGACGGGCCGGAGCATGTGTTACCAGGATGTCAAATCCACCATGTCGTAAAATAGAAAGCTGCATTTTCAGACATCGTAATTTCATTTCGAATTCGGTGTATTGGTGTTTACCATCGCGATAACGCATGGAACCACCCAAACCTAAGATGCGAACTCCGTTGTGTACATATATTTTTTCATCAATGCAAATACATCCATCCGGTGGGATCTGCTCATAGATTCCATCATGGTTGCCATGAACATAAAGTACGGGTGCATTTGTAAATGTGGTAAGAAAAGAAAGGTATCTTGGGTCAAGATCGCCACATGAGATGATGAGGTCAATACCTTCTAATTTACTTTTTTCAAAATAATCCCAAAGATATGGGGATTCTTCGTCTGCTATTGCAAGTATTTTCATGGTTTATCCTTTCTTTTCAATTCCCTGCTGAGAAAAAAGTGGTAATGCGTTTTCTAATAGTTCATCTTCGGTAGGAATGTGTCCTACAATATTTTCTGCGAGCCAGTCCATAGTCACTATTTCTTCTGGAGAAAGATTGCGGTAAGGATCGCTCTGGATGACACCATCCTGAGAATACAAGATTCCTGTAAATGGATTGAATTCACCCCTGCAGATTGTTTTCTTTAATAAGTCGACCAGACGCTGTGTTCCGATTGGAAGATTACGCGAACAGATAACATCAACGACACCGGCAGACATGCCCCACCAGTAGTTGATCGCTTTTTTCTCAGATGGGTTATCATCGTATTTCCATGTCCCGTTCATGATCGTGCGGACAAGTTGTTCGTAAAATTTCCCCCAATGTAAGAGTGGCATTGCGAGATTCACAGGTTCCCCATCTGACATATGATAAATCCCAAAGTAGCGGGATGCTTCATCCGGGATAATCATATCTTTTCCAGAAATACAGGAAGGTTTGATTCGTTCAATGTCTGCATCAATATCACAGTTTTTTGTACAAGGCCACTCAAGGTAAACTTTTGCACGTGGATTGATCATTTTTGCACCCAGAGCAAAGGCATTGATGTTGGCCAGCGTTCCATGAATCGGGTAATCCGCAATATAGACCAGTTTGTCATTTTCAGCCATAGCACCTGCAATTGCACCCATCAGGAATTTAGCCTCATGCATACGTGCATAATATGTCCGGATATATCTGTGTGAAGTATGGACAGAACAGTTCAATATTCTTACATTAGGATGGTCGATTGCAGCTTTTACGCTTGCCTGAGCGAAGGCTGCGGATGTTGTAAAAATAATATTGCATCCATCACTGACAGCCTGTTCAAGTGTGTCCTTGATGGTATCAATACTAGTATTGTCATATCTTATTGTAGTTACATTATCAGGAAAGGTCTGTTCCAGATGCATTCTTCCCAACTCATGAGCATAAGTCCAGGAAGAAGTGGAAGGAGTCTTATCGTTGATAAATGCAATCTTTAAATTTTGGACTCCTGGTGAGAGAAGTCGGGCAAGAAGATTCTTCTTTTCAGAAGAAGGATCTACTTTCAAATCAATCTTCTGCTCTTTTGTCAGAAGAACAAAATCCTCCCATGTCTTGTCAATCAAGGTGTTCAGTTCCTTGATCGGCATATCACAGATTTCTTTATAATCGTGCAGCTTCAGAAATGCCAGAAAAGCATCGCCCGGAGTGATGGAAAGATTGTGCTCTTTTGTCTTAAATTGTGATGAAAATCGATAATAGATAGAGCGGAAATCCATACATTCGTCCTCAGTCCACGGCTCACCAGGCTTTTTACCCACTAATTCGATTAGTTTTTCAAAACTTCCTTCTTTCGTGAAATAGATGTAATTTATTTTTGTCAGATTGTAAAAGTCTAAAAATTCGTAGTAGATTTTATTTTCCAAATCGTCGGAGCGTTTTGGAATGATTCGTGTGACATTACCCGGAACAGAGTCTACGTCAAAGTATTTTAAAACACTGACGCGCTTGTTTCCCTCTTCAACATAGAATTTATTCATATATTCGTAAGCCTTGATCGGGTCACGGATGCCTTCCTCCAGTTGGCTGTCACTGAGAGAAATCCATTTGCGGGCAAATTCTGTATCTTCTTCCAAGATAGGCATGAAATTAGGTGCAAAAGAGTTGCTTCTTGCATTTGTTTTCGTTCCCACGACCTGATCGAGAGGTATTTTAACAAGGCCAAGAGGAACTTCAGAGTAGGATCCTTTTGGCGGTAAAATGTCATCCAGAACCGGTAATGTAGCTTGCTTTTGTTGAAGAATTTTAAATTGGTAATCTTTTCGTCCTAGCTTATAAGCTTTTTCATAGTCTATTGTTGCCATAGTATATAACCCCTCTAGTGTATAAAAGATGATTAGCATCTGATGTAAATATTTATGATTATTTTACCTTTTCATTATATCATTTTTGAAAAAAATATGGTAAAATATTCGCCAAAGAAAGAAGGATTTTACAAATGAAGTTAGAAAGCTTTTTCCCAATCTGGGACAAAATAGAGCCAGAGCAACAAGAGAAATTACGCAAATCGGCAGTAAAACAGACAATTAAGAAGGGATCTATTTTATGTGATGGAGGAAAAGAATGTACAGGGCTGGTATTAGTCTGTGATGGTCTGCTTCGAGCTTATATGCTTTCTGAGGATGGAAGAGAAGTGACGGTGTACCGATTGTTTAATCGTGATATCTGTTTACTTTGTGCATCTTGTGTGATGACGAATATTCAGTTCGATATAATTATTGAAGCGGAACAAGATACAGAAGCATGGGTCATTCCACCGTGGATCTATAAGTCTGTTCAGGAGGAATCCCTTGTATTTTCTAACTATATGAATGACCTGATGGCTATGAATTTGTCAGAAGTGATGTGGACGGTCGAGCAGGTCATGTGGAAAAGTGTGGATAAACGTCTTGCAGCATTTCTTATAGAGGAAAGTAATGTGGAAAACACACTTACTTTGAAGATTACACATGAAAAAATCGCAAATCATCTTGGCACTGCCAGGGAAGTCGTGACGAGAATGTTGAAGCATTTCCAGACAGAAGGGATGGTAAATCTCAGAAGAGGAGAAGTGGAAATTATTGATTTAAATAAATTGGAAGGTTTACAGTAAGAGCTGTCAAAACTTGAAGTCTTGACAGCTCTTGTTCTGTTTAGGGGACTTTTCTTAACAACTAAGAGTGTTTCGAATGTAGTTATTATGTCTGATGTAAAGATTTTTTTCCGTGACAAAATCACAAAAATCATAAAAAAATGCAATAGAAGACCGTTTGTTGAAAATCCAACAGAAAAATGATTGAAAAAGTGTTATAATCACTGTACAATGCAGAATAATTTGTAAGAAACAAGGAGGAAGAAAATGATTCGTAGAATTATTCATATAGACAAAGAAAAATGTAATGGCTGTGGTGCCTGTGCAAGTGCATGCCATGAAGGTGCCATTGGAATGGTCGATGGAAAGGCGGAACTTCTCAGAGATGATTATTGTGATGGACTTGGAGATTGTCTCCCAACTTGTCCGACAGGAGCAATTACATTCGTAGAGCGTGAGGCAGCAGCTTATGACGAGGCAGCTGTGAAGGAGAACATGAAGAAGAAAGAACAGGAAAAGAAGGTAGAGACAAAAGTAGAAACAAAAGCTACAGGTTGCCCTGGAAAGCGTCTTCAGACATTTCAGCGGTCAGCAAGTGCAGAGGTAAGGACTTCAATGCCTGTAATGTCAAAACTTCAGCAGTGGCCGGTACAGATGAAATTGGTACCTACAAATGCAGGATATTTTGATGGAGCGAAGCTTCTGGTGGCAGCGGATTGCTGCGCGTATGCATATGGCAATTTCCACGAAGAGTTTATCAAGGATCATATCACGCTGGTAGGATGCGCAATGCTTGATGGCGTGGGTTATTCGGAAAAATTGACAGAGATTATCAAGAATAATGATATCAAGAGTGTAACAGTGACACGAATGCAGGTGCCATGTTGTGGAGGAATTGAGATGGCAGTCAAGAAAGCTTTGCAGGAAAGTGGAAAGTTCATTCCGTGGCAGGTAGTGACGATTTCGGCAGAAGGACAGATTGTGGATAGAAGTTGATAGATAGAAATAAATGGTAAGAGCAGCTTAGAATGGCTGCTCTTACGCTATTTTCGTGTGAGTAGAAATCTGAGTTTCTTAAAGATTACAATAAGGCCAAGAATGATAAGCCATATCCAGCTTATGATCAATATGTTGACTACAAAATCAATTGAGGCATCGGAACTCCCAAAAACAGGTACCCAGAAATCAAAGACACACGCAGTAAATTGGAATAGGTTCAAAAATAGGATGACCATGACTTGTGAAAATGCATGAGAATGGTTTTTATCACGGCATTTTTTATAGATCCACACACAAACTGCAAGAAATACCAAAAAGAGGAGGATGGAACCAAATATTTTTGATATACGGGCTTGTGTGCGAAGACCAGCCCAAAGACCTGCAACAACACCTGCGGGAACTGCAGTTTTCACTGGAGATGAAGTACGCTCAATGTTTACTTTGGCATTCAAGGCATCATAAAGCGCACGACCTTCTGGAATCAGATTTTCCCGTTTTTTGTCTTTAAGACGATAGAAGGAAATGATATATGTGTAAATACCTTTCTTCAATTTACTCTCTTCTATAAGTACCGCAAGTGCGCCTACGTATTCTGGTGATGAAAACGCCCGTTCATATTCTTCTTTTTTGAAATATTTTTCAAATAATTTTTTGTTATTGCAGTATTCAGGAGTCATTAATACTTTGATTTCCGCAAGTGCACGCAAGACTTCTTCATGTATTTCAGCGGCTTCTGCCACATTTGCCTTATTTAGAGTTTCATCAAAATTATAGAATTCCTTTTCATCTTCTTCATAGCTGCATTCTTTGTAAATCGTATTTTCATGATCGTCATTTTTAACAGGTGCTTCGACGGTTTCTTCAACTGGAAATTTGACTGGTATTGGTTCTATATTTTCAGTGTTTCTGGATCTCCGGTTTCTTCGCGTCAGTGTCCGGTATGCATCGTGGATTCTTTGAAATTCTTCCGGGTATTCTTCCGGATGAAACTGTTTGGAAAGCTGTGAATATGCTTCTTTGATTTCATCTGTGGATGCACCTGGTTCTAGTTTTAAAATCTGATATGCTGTTAACTCGTCCATTTCGTTTCACCACCTAGTGTATCATAAAAGTCAATGTCTTCTTCAGTTTCGTCGAAGTCTTCATTCCAGTTTTCGTCGAATGTATCAAATGCATATTTTTCATCAAATGGGTCATAGGTTTCATATTCGCTGATCACCATTTGCAGGAATCTAAGGTATTTTTTAATTTTTCTAGGATCTTGTTCTTCCAGAAGTCTTTCAAATTTGCGGATAAATTCTAAAATATTTTCTCGCAGATAGATAGGTGATTCTTCATATAAAGAGTATAATTTTCCCATCAATATTCGATTTTCTGTAATATCTTTTGGATGTACTTTCAGTTTTTCAAGTTCCCGGATTTTTTTGTTTAAATCTACTTCGTTGATATTTTGTGATACTACTTTGGAAATCGTTTTTCCAGTAGAAACGACAGTTGCATCTACCATAAGGATTCCGTTGATATCGTAGGTAAAGCGTACATCTACGCATTCTTGTCCTTTTTTTGCTTTCGGAACTGCAATCTCTAATTTATCCAGCTCCAGATTATCCTCGGCGTAGACTTGTTCTCCCTGTAAGATTTCAAAGTCTATTTTCTGCTGATTATCCCTTATTGTGTAGAATCTCTGGACTCTTGAACACGGAAGTACCGTATTGCGTGGAACGATTGGAGACATATAAGAATGATCTGGGTCAGCAGAATTGTAAATAGCCGTTCCTAAAGTAAATGGACAGATATCGGTCAGAATGTAATCTTTTACTTCGGATTGTCGTTCCTTTACGGCACAGACCAGTCCAAGTCCTTTTGCAATCATCTCATCACAGTTTCCGGTTACGATAGGTTTCTGCTTTAAGAGATGCTGGAGATAAGACTGAATCAGAGGCATTTTACTGGAACCTCCGACCATAACGACTGTATCAATGTCCTGTAATGCTATATCTCCATCTGTGAGCGCATGGGAGAGGACTTTTTTAATTCTTGCAAAAAGAGCTCCGCTTTCATCTAATAAGCGTTGGTTGGTGTATTCACTTTGTAACTGGTTTCCACCTATTACTGCTGACATTTTGGATGTTTTTTCTGTAGTAAGCTTCTGCTTGCAGATTTCTGCCTGACGAAGCAGGACTGCATGTTCTTTGCTGCTGACATTCTTTTTGGAAATGCCATGCTCCGTTAAAAAGCTGTCCACCATAATTTCATGGAAATTGTCTCCGCCCAGCTGGTTATCCCCGGAAACAGACAATATTTCTACCATGGTATCAAAACATTCTACAATAGAAATATCCAAAGTACCACCACCGAAATCAAAGATTAGAAAGAGTTGTTCTTTGCTGGTATCAAAATAAGACGCCATTGCGGCAGCACTTGGTTCGTTGATGATTCGTTTTGTCTCTACGCCTGCCAGTGCACCGGCTCTTTTGGTTGCTACACGCTGTTTATCGTTAAAATATGCTGGGACGGAAATAATGACTTCTTCGATTTCTTCCTGTAAGTATGTTTTTGCGTCTTCCACGATTGTCCGGACGACAAAGCTGCTCAGTTCTTCTGGTGAAAAAGTCTTTTTTCCCAGTTTATATCTTTTATCGGATCCCATATCTTTTTTGAAAGAGGCTGCTGTTAGTTCAGGGTGAGATATCAGTCTTTCTTTTGCAATCTGTCCAACTAAAATATTATTATCTTCGTCAATACTGACTACACTTGGAGTCAGAAAGGAGCCATATCGATTCGGAATTAATTCTACCTGATTATTTCTGTATACCGCTCCGAGCGAATTGGTTGTACCTAAATCGATTCCTATAATTGCCATGAGCGTTTTCCCCCTTTTTATAAAGAATGAGAAGCCCGGATGAACTTCTCATTTTCATAATATTCATATTAAATTGGATAGTCAAGTATTATATCCAACTGCTGACAAAAATCTCGATTCCAATAAAAATCAAAATCAATCCACCTAAGATTCCAGCTTTTCCAGCCAGTTTTGTTCCGGCTTTCTTTCCAATATAAAGACCACCCATGCAGATGATGAAAGTAACAATGGCGATGATTGTAGCTGAAAGAAGAGCAGACGTGAAGTTATATTCTGCAATCGTAAATCCTACGGAAAGTGCATCGATGGATGTTGCAATGCCTTGAACGAGTAGTTCCTGAAAAGAAACACCTGGTTTTGAACAAGGATCTTCTCCATGAGCGTGGATTCCTTCCCAAAGCATCTTGCCGCCAATATATCCCAGAAGCCCAAGGGCAATCCATGGAATTAAAGTTTCAAAGGATTGAAAATATTGAACGATAGTGTGTACACAGATCCAGCCAATCATTGGCATCAGTGCCTGAAAAAATCCGAAGATTCCGGCAATTTTGCACATACGGCGTTTGCGCATGCAAGGCTCGTTAAGTCCGTTGGCTAGGGAGACCGAAAAGGCGTCCATAGCAAGCCCGATTCCCAACAAAATACTGTTAAGAAAAAAAGTAAATCCCATTTCTAAATTTCCTCCTGATCGTGAAATGATTGCCAGTCTGCAATCTCTATGTGAAGTTTGCATATAAATAAAAAATCCAAGTATAGTGAAAACTACACTCGGAACATAAAAATAGACTCCACGCATAGTTCAGCACTAATACGTGAGTCTCGCAATTTAAAACAAGCCAGACCGGAAGGTCAGTATGTTGACTTGCTACGCCTGGGATGCGCTTGCTACTCCCTCACTTGAGAAAGTTTATCATATAGGATTTTCTTTGTCAATTTAAATTGAAGATAATAATAAAATATCCAGGTCACTTTCTTTGGAGTAAAAAATTTGCTACAATCAAATGAAATAAGGAGGCATGATATTCATGAAAACAGGACTTGTATTAGAAGGCGGAGCAATGAGAGGTATGTACACTGCTGGTGTTTTGGATATTTTTTTAGAAAATCAGGTCAAATTTGATGGAATTATAGGTGTATCAGCGGGCGCATTGTTTGGAGTTAATTATTTATCCGGACAGAAAGGCCGTGTGATTCGTTACAATAAAAGGTTTGCAGGGGATAAAAGGAATGTGGGTCTGCATTCTTTGCTGAGAACAGGAGATATTGTAAACAAAGAATTTGCGTATTATACAGTTCCACAGAGGATTGATATTTTTGATGATGAGACTTATAAAAATTCAGGTGTTCCTTTCTATGCTGTGGTGACGAATATGGAAACAGGGGAACCCGAATACATGCAGGTAAAAAGTGTATTTGAAGATATGGAAATTTTACGGGCATCGGGTTCCATGCCTTTTGTAACAAAACCGGTCCTGCTAAATGGAAAGCCATATCTGGATGGTGGTGTGTCTGACAGTGTGCCATATAAAAAATTCATGGAAATGGGATACGATAAATTGGTTGTTATACTGACAAGAGATCTTACATACAAAAAGAAACCAATGCCAGCTTCGGCAATTTCTTTAAAATATAGAAAGTACCCAAAATTCAAAAAACAGTTGATTCATAGACATGAAAATTATAATTCCAGCATTGAGGAATTGAGAAAATTGGAAAAGGAAGGAAAAGTAAGTATTGTGCGTCCTTCGGTACCGATTGAAATCAGCCGTATGGAAAAAAATCCAGAAATTCTGCAGAAGGTATATGACCTGGGAATCAAGGATGGAAAGAAATTTATAGAGAGAAAGTAATGTGTGAAATACGAAAGGATATGATGTATGGAATATATTGGATTTGTACAATTTGGTGATATGTTCGAATATCGTAGCAAAGTTAAAGAAATCGGTAAAATTATGAGTTTCAAAAGAGGAATAGATGTACTCCCTTTTTTGAAAAGAAACGATTTGGTTTTATATATAGATACAGGAATGTTATATTATAGATTATGTAAGCCAGACGGGACATATTTACAATTGATGGCTTATAAAGAAGGAAACATTCTGCCAGTGTTTCAGTTGGAAGAAGATATGGTTTATAGCGATGTTCAAATGTTGGTTGCAGCAAGAGGTGATGTGACAGGATTCGTATTTTCACGCTCAGAATTCCGAAAGTTAAGAGAAACAGAGAAAAGGTTTGCAGATTTATTACAAACACAGGTAAAGAAGACACATTCATATTTATTGTTGTCCCAGCTTTTATATCGTGATGGTACATGTATCACGCGTATCAGTAATCTGTTGTATCATGTATATTGTTATAAAGATTATGATTCGGAAATATTTCCAATAGGTCAAGAAGAATTGGCCTGTACAATAGGTGTCTCCAAAAGTCAGGTAAAACGGGCGTTGTCGCAATTAAAGTATGAAGGAGCAATTGAATTAAAGTATGAACAAATTGTAATTAAAGATATTTCAATTATCAAAAAGCATGTGTCGGACAGTATGCAAATAGAATTAGTAAGTAAAAAGGATTAGAGCCTTCGGGTTTCTAATCTTTTTTTGTAAGAAGAAGGCTCATATGAGCTACTGTATGAAGCCTGTAAAATGATAGAATTTAGAAAGAGTTATGGGAGAAATACGAAACATTATGGAACAGATAAAACTTAGCTTAAGGAATGTTACTCATTATTATGAAGCAGTGGATGGGAGCCGTTTACAAGCATTAGACAACATTAATTTAGAGATAAAAAAAGGTGAATTCGTTGCGATTGTTGGTGCCAGTGGATGTGGAAAAACAACAATGCTGAATATTATGAGTGGAATTCTAAAACCTTCCCAGGGAGAAGTATTATTGGACGGAAGACCTATTTCACAAGGGCGACATCGTATTGGTTATATTTCCCAAACGGAAACGCTTCTTCCATGGAGAAAAGTAATCGACAATATTATGCTTGGTCCAGAGTTGGACGGTGTCCCTAAAAAAGAAAGATATCAGTGCGCAAAAGAAATTATGGCATCCGGCGGGTTGGAGGGGTTTGAAAGAAAATATCCGTTTGAATTATCTGGAGGTATGCGTAAGCGGGCAATTATCCTTCGTGCTTTGGCACATGATCCGGAAATTATATTTATGGATGAGCCTTTTGGTCCATTGGATGTGTTTACACGTGAAGCATTACAACAGGAAATATTGCGTATCTGGAATGAAAAGAAATTGACGGTTGTTTATATATCGCATGATATAGCGGAGGCAATCAGCCTGGCGGATCGTATTATAGTTATGAGCAAAAGACCGTCATCCGTACAAGCAAAAATTTCGGTGCAGCTTCCGAGGCCAAGAAATGTTGTTGAAATACGTTATGAGGAAAAATTTATAGAATTAGAACGCAAAATAGGTTCTATGATTCGAGGAACGAAGCCGGAGGTGCAGTCAAATGACAAGTAGGCAGGAAAAATGGATTCGAAGAATAGGCCCGTTTGTTATCGTATTGCTTTTTTTATGCTTATGGCAGTATTTAGCTGATACAGAAAAAATTAATACCTTTTTTTTCAGTAATCCTATGGATGTAATATTAGATTTTATTGATTTATTTGTGAGTGGGCGTATTTGGATCCATTTGAAAGTGACAATGACTGAGGCTATTTCAGGTTTGTTTATTGGAATTGTTACAGGAGTGATGGCAGCCTTTTTATTTGGAAATTTTAAGATTTTAAGTCTGTTGTTTGATCCAATATTTGTAGCAATTTATGGTTTGCCAAAGCTTGCCTTGGGCCCATTGTTTGTGGTGTGGTTTGGGCTAGGATTAAAATCAAAAATTATTATGTCAACAATGATGGTGTTCTTTTTGGTGTTTTTTAACGCTTATGCAGGATTTCGAGATGTTGATATAGAATTACTCAACACGCTTAAATTGATGGGTGCCACTAGAATTCAAATTGTAACAAAAGTAACATTGCCGTCATGTGTACCTTGGATCATTGCCAGTTTGAGGTCTGGAATAGGAGCCTCTGTAGGAGGTGCTATTATGGGAGAATATTTAGGTACAAACAAAGGTTTGGGATTTTTGGTGCAAACAGCGGGAGCAAATTATGATATTACACGAGTAATGTCGGTTATTCTTGTGATGAGCATTTTAATGGTTATGCTGGATTCTATTGGAAAAATGATTGAAAAGCTGGTATTGAAATGGAGACCGCCAGTTGACTAAAAGGATATGAAGCCCAAAGGGTTCATAAATATATAAAAAGAGGAGTAAGAAAAATGAAAAAGAAATTTATTAGCGTACTTTTGGGGATTACGTTAATGTTTTCTTTGACTGCATGCAGTAACAACACTGAAAATACAGCAGAGGAAAACAAAGAAGTAAAGGAAGAAGTAACAGAACCAGTCAAAATTGTAGTAGGAGAATCTTATCGATCAGAGGTCTGGGGAGCCCAGTATATAGCAGAAGCATTGGGCTATTATGAGGAAGAAGGTCTGGACGTGGAATTGACAACAATTAGTGGGGATTCTCCAAGTGCAGCACTTTTTGCAAATGAGATTCAATTTTTGTTCTTTGGAAGCGAAGCGGTTCCGATGTTTAATTCCGAAGGACAAAATTGTAAAATATTGCTGGGGTGTAATAGTAGAATCGGAATGTCGCTGGTGGGATCACCAAGTACAAAAAGTGTAGCTGACTTAAAAGGAAAGGTAGTGTCAGCTGCAGAACCGGGGTCATCTCCTAGAGCATTTGCTTATTCCGCTCTTTCACAGGCAGGGCTGGATCCTGAGAATGATGTTACTTATGTGACAATGCAGGTATTTGCTTCAGCAGCAGCCCTCGCAGAAGAACAGATCCAATGTTCATATGCAAGCGGATCGTTGCTGGATTATATGGTAGGAATGGGGTGCAATGTAATCGTAGATACGTCAGATCCGGAAACTCATAAAGCAGTTCTGGGTTCAGAGGATTATACGACTCATGTAGTGATAGCAACAGATGAATATATTAAGGAAAATCCAGAAATTTGCCAAAAATTTGTGAACGCTGTTTATAAAGCCATTTTGTGGATCCAAAATCATAGTGCAGAAGAAATTGCAGAAGTATTGACACCTTATTTTGAAGGAAGAGGTGTAGAGGCAGCCACAATTCAGCAGATGTTAGATGATCATGAATATAATGTAGATGGAACGATTACATCTACAGCATATGATGCAATGATTCGTCAGGACAAGACTGCAGGATGGATCACAGAAGATATGGAATATTCTGAAAATGTAAATGATACATTTTTGAAAAAGGCACAAAAAGAAATTGTTTTGGAATAATAGAATTTGACAATGCATTACAAAAAATCTCGTAGAATTTTGAGCTATGGGATTTTTTGTAATATTTGGATATAAGAAATGGAGAATTATGGGAAGAAAAGAACAGATATTACGGACTTTAGATGGTGAATATGCAGGATACGTTCCGGTTATTCCGGTTGCCAATGCATTTGCTGCAAAATGGAGTGGCAAACCGATGGGGGAAATAATGAGCAATCCAAAGTTGTATGCGCAGACCATGATCCAATGCAGAAAAGCATTTGATTATGATGGGTTGTGGATTAGCGGATTCGATCAAGATTCAAAATTAGATGGTGCGAAAGAAACCATTAAGATCATGAAAGAAGAGGATCCTGATCAGCCAATTTTTGCAATTGTAAGTAATCCGGCGTCTACGGCAGCTGTTACGATGGATGTCGGTAAATTTTATGTAAGTATGATAAAGGAACCGGAAGTTGTGAAGAAAGTAATTCAGCAGGTCACAGAACCTCTTGTAGAATCCGTAAGAATCCTTGCTGAAACAGGCGTAGATGTAATATGGAATCCCATGCCGACGCTAAGTGGAACTTGTATTTCCAGAAAACTGTATGAGAGCATTTGTAGAGAAAGTAATATATACTTCAACGAACAGGTTAAAAAGTGTGGAATACGATTGGTTGCACATGCTTGTGGCAAGTGGGATGATCGGTTCGATTTATTGTGTCAGGAAGGAAATCATGGAATTCATGTATCAGAGTGCGATTTTCAACAAGTGTGTCAAAAATATGGATATGAGGTATGTTTGATGGGAAATATTCCATCGGTCCCGGTTATGCTTCTTGGAACACCGGAAGAAGTATATAAAAGAGCATTTCATGATTGCACGACAGCTCTTGCGTATGGAACATTTATTTTAAGTCCGGATTGTGGGATGCCTCCCAATGTTCCATATGAAAACGTGGAGGCAATGTGTCGTGCAGCGAGAGACGTAGCTGATATTCAGAACAGGGGAGGAAAGTAGGAATGTGTGTGAGAGAAATTGCACGTGCTGTTTGTGAAGGCGATGATGATATTATCGTGGTACGTTGCCAGGAAGCATTGCAAAGAGGAGTTGAGCCATCTTATATTATGAAAGAAGGACTGACTGCAGGTATGATGGAAGCTGGAAAATTATTTGACGATGGAGAATATTTTCTCCCAGAGATGCTTATTAGTTCTATGACATTGCAAAAAGGGTTGGATTTTCTTATGAAAGATATGCAAGAGGAGAAGTCTTTTTGGAAAGGACGGATTGTAATTGGAACGGTAGAGGGAGATATGCATGATATCGGAAAAAATCTTGTTGTAGCAATGTTGAGGGTAGCAGGGTTTGAGGTCATTGATTTGGGAATAGATGTGTCTGCAAAAAAATTTATGGAAGCGATTCGTACATATAAACCGGATATTGTTGCGCTTTCAGCGTTACTTAGCACAACAATGATGAATATGCAGACTATTATTCAACAAATATCGGAAAACGGACTTCGAAATGAAGTGAAGATAATGATTGGTGGAGCTGTGGTCAATCAAAGATTTGCGGAGCAAATAGGAGCGGATGGTTATTCGGAAAATGCCAGTCAGGCAGTTATATTGGCAGAAAAACTGATGGGTTAGCAGGGGAAAGATGAGAAGAGGCTGGAAATACTCTTATATGAGAAATTCCAGCCTCTTGTTAATGCAGAATTATTCTGTTTCATGTAGAGTTTTATTGTCTTACAGAACAGGAAGTTGAATCTCTGTAAGCCAGTCTTCCACAGATTCTTTATTCCAGATTCCGTCAATGTAGCATTCTCTTGCAAGTCCAGTCACTTTATATCCGTTTTCTTCTGCATATTTCATGATATAGGAGTATGCTTCACCAATTCTGTCGTACGATCCTTTGTGGTAAATGCTTAAGACCCTGGTCTCTGGAATTTCGCGAAACTTTATGTTATCGCTTTCTATTCCCCTGCTCATAACCGCTTCATTGTGTCTGATCTGAATATCTTTCTCCTTATATTCGCCATCCAGATATTCACAGAATTCATATGCAGGGTCCGCACATTTTAAATCTGGATTCAATTTTGCACATTCTTCTCCAACAGAAGGAATCCATTGCATAATATCCTGATATTTATCTAATATGGTTTCTGCATAATAAACGATTACGGATAGAATTGTTTTTTCTGTAATTTGATATTTCATCTCTGTATCCTCCAAAATGTGATTGATGATAGAGAGTCTGACATCAATTTCTTCCCTCTGCGCAGATAGGGCTTTTGCCTTTTCAGATAAAATAAGTTTTAAATCTGTTCCAGAACAGATGGACTTAATTTCATCAATCGACAAACCAAGCTGACGATAAGCTTTGATTTTGGCAGCATCTTCCAGTTGGCGGGTCTCATAAAACCGATATCCATTCCATTCGTCAATGGATGCAGGAATCAGAAGTTTTTCTTTTTCGTAGAAACGTAAGGCTTTTACTGTAAGATGTGATAATTTTGAAAACTCACCTATTTTTAGCATCTGATGTCCTCCTTTCTGTTTACATTTCTTATTTTAGCTCATCCCCTAAGGGGAGAGTCAAGAGGATTTATAGCCTTGTTAGATGAGTATCCTGGTGAGACTGCAAAACAGATTGTGTCAGGCTAAGCCTGCCTAAGACAACAGTTGTTACGGCGGTGAGCAGACTGGTGAAGAGAGGATATATTACAAGAGAACAGAATCCACAGGATGGCCGTGAACAATTTTTGATGTTAACTGATTTGGGGAAACAGGTAAATAAGGAACATAATCAATATGAAAAAAATTAGTAAATACGTTAAATAAATTTTTAGTATAGGTGTAATATCAGATGAATTGTTTTACAATAGTTTAACTAATTTTTGCTAGCAGTTTTTACAGAGAGTTGTTTTAATAATAGCGTATTTCAGATGCAACAGAAAGAGGTGAAAAATGAAGAAGAAAATGATTAGATTTATAGGAATCTTCTTGTTGATGATTTGTTGCATAAACAGTCAAGGACTGCATGCACAGGCGGGGTCAATAGAAATTGTTTTGCAGAAGACAGAACAACAAATAGAAGAGGATGATGAGAAGAAGCAGGATGATAATTTGGTGAAAACTGGAGATAACGAGAAAATCATAGTTCATTTTGTTTCCTTGATGGTAGCGGCAGCTGTAGGTGGGAGTATGATAAAAAATATGAATGAACGGAGGAAGAAAGGCTTTGAAGAATAAAAGAATCTGGTTGTTAGGGACTATTGGTTTAATAGTGATAATGCTTGGTATTGGAGGATTTTTTTTTGCAGGAAGGAACACTTTGTCCGGAGGCAAGAAAATAGAAAAAAATACCATAGAGTGGAATCAGGATATGGATAGTGCCGACAAAAATGCTGAAATACAGATTCCTTACTATAGTGACATTTATATGGAAGAAGGAACTGATTCGATAGATATGGTGCTGGTAAATCCAAAAGAAAATGAATGCTATTTTGCATATGCATTTATTTTGAGGGAAACAGGAGAGGAAATATATCGGTCAGATTTAATTGAACCAGGAAGAGCATTAGATAAAGTAAAATTGAACAAAAAAATGGAAAGCGGAAAATATAAGCTGAATATCCTCGTCGATACTTATTCAATGAAGGATCAAAAAGTTTTGAATAATGCTATTGTTTCTACAAATTTAATTGTATCTTAAATATTTTCCCGAAAAGGGTTTATATAGAGTAAACAAAAATGCAATGTATGTAAAGGAGGATTCAAAAATGAGAAATTTAAGAAAATTTACAGCAATGGGACTTACTTGTGCAATGATTATGGCAAGTGCATTAAATGTTGCAGCAGCAGATGTGTCTGAAGGAGAAACAGTAACTGGGCAGACGACAGTTTCTCTTGTAAAGGAAAATCCGGTACCGACTTTCACTGTTGGTATTCCGGCAGCAGTAAATATTACTTCTGCTGATGCAGTACAGCTTGCATTTACTATGAACGAGGATAGTCTGAATGCTATTCCAGACGGAAAGAAAGTCAGTGTAACAATCGCAGATGCAGGGTATGGAAATACGACAGGAAAATTTGCATTGAGTAATGGAACAACGGAAGCTACATATGGGGTTTATGGAAGTAAATACTCTACCAGACCATCCGATGCTTATTCAGTTGGTCAGTTGTTAGTAAGTTTCTATGGAAATGAAAGAGTGACAGATGGGGTTGCTTCTATTGGAAGGGTCATTAAAGTAGATGATTATGATGGTATTGAAGCAGGAACCTATGAGGGATTCATTACATTTAGCATTGATGTTCGTAACCAATAATTGAACAAATCATAAAACGAGAGGCTGGAAATACTCTTACATGAGAAATTCCAGCCTCTTGTATTAATGTAGAAATATTCTCTTGCTTATCCCCTAAGGGAAATTGTCAGATGCAAAATGCTACATATAATCATATCATTGAGATAGTTCGCAAGAATGGTGTCTTGCGTATGACGAACATGAATATTTTATGACAATCAACATATTTCGACATGAATATGAGAAATTCAATTCTTCCGTTATAAAGCAAGATTGCGTTAGACAAATGAATGGTATCTTGCTATATTATAGATGTTAAAGGTAAGAACTGGAATAGACAGAATTTTTTTGGAGGGATAAAAGTGGAGATAAACGAGGCAAGATGGGACAAGCTCCTGCGAATTCAGACAACGGGAAGAGATGATTCCCATGCAGATCAGTATCGGTATCCATATGAACCGACACCATATTCTGTGTTGGAACGTTTGGCAAATGAAGGATTCATACGAAAAGAAAATGTGCTTTTAGACTATGGATGTGGAAAAGGAAGGGTAGATTTTTTCTTGTCTTATGAGACCAGATGCCGGTCTGTTGGAATTGAATATGATGAACGGATTTATGAGAGAGCAGTGGAAAATCAGAAAACAGCAGTATCTGCGGGAAGAGTTTCTTTTGTACTTACCAGCGCCGAAAATTATATTGTTCCGGAAATTGTAGATCGAATTTATTTTTTCAATCCATTTTCTCTGGAAATTCTGCAGAAGGTTTTTTCTAAGATTTTGGATTCCTATTATAAAAAACCAAGATCCATACTGTTATTTTTCTATTACCCTTCTGATGAGTATATTTCCTATCTAATGATGGTGGAAGAATTGATGTTTTATGACGAAATTGAGTGCAAGGATTTGTTCCCGGGAAATAATTCCCGGGAGAAGATTGTGATTTTTAAGTTGCAGGCAGATTATAAAGAATTTATCTCGAATAATCTCTAAGAATTTCGAAATCCACACAAGATCATGTGTCTATGCTATACTCTCGAAAAAGTGATTCATGAGCAGGCGAGGACTATCGAAATTTTCAGAAATATGTTAAGATAGTAATAGTTCCAGCTCGTGAAAATAAGGATAAACGAGAGGAATACAAATGAGTAATAAAGACAATTTTATCATGTTACCAACTAATGATTTCTGTTTCAAGGAATTGATGCAGAATCCGAAAGTTCGCAAGGGATTTATTGCAGGGATACTTAGAAAAGATCCGGAAGAGATCACGGATACAATATTACTTCCAACAGAAACCAGGAGAGATTATGCCGATGATAAGCTGTCGATTCTGGATGTGCGGGTTCGACTTTCAGATGGAACGCAGATGGATCTTGAGATGCAGGTGGAATATTTTGCTTTTTGGGATAAACGAGTGCTATTCTATTTGGCTAAGATGTATACGGGACAGATTCAAAGAGGAAACGGATACGATAAGCTGAAAAAATGCATTCATGTAGGTGTGTTGAATTTTATCTACTTTCCAGACAATGAGGATTGTTATCATAAGATTAATCTTTGTAACAGCAAGACCGGAGAAGTATATTCAGACTTGTTTGAACTACATGTTCTGGAACTTCCTAAGCTGCCGCAAGTACTTGTGAGAATAGAACAGGGCGAAAAAGTATCTGGTGAATCAATTATCCAATGGATGGAATTCTTTAGTGGTAAGACCCAGGAGGAATTTGAGGCGATGGCAAAACAGAATGAATACATGGAAGAAGCAGTGAACACTTTATTTGAACTTAGTGCAGATGAGAAAAAACGATTGGAATATGAAGCAAGAGAGAAGGCAATCAGGGATTACAATACGCAGATGTATAGCGCTGAACAGCGAGGAATGCAGCGAGGGATTGAGATTACCCGAAGGATTTTGAAGTTAAAAACTGAGGGTAAAAGTGCAGAGCAGATTGCAGAGAAATGTGATTTGCCGTTAGAGCAGATAAAAGAGATTATGGAATGGTAAAAAAGTATTAATTTTCATGCTTAGTGCAAGGATTTGTTCCCGGGAAATAATTCCCGGGAGAAGATTGTGATTTTTAAATTTTCTTACCACAATAGGGGCAAAATTTATTTGATATGATACCAATCAAGTGTAATTGTTTGTGACAATATGGACAACGGATTGTTATAATTCCAAATATAATACTGCCAAATGATATAACTGCACCTATAATAAATAGTGGATGAATGGGCTCTACACCATATACAATACCAGAGATACCCGCAATCACTAATCCAATTGTCATAAAAGCCAACATAATATATCTACAGATATTAGGATTCTTCAAATCAAACACCGTCCCTAAATTTTTATTCGCGAAAAGTGTATCATATATTTGTAAAAAGTAATTATGCTATAATGTAAAGGAAAAGTAAAAATATCGCATCGATTATTTATAAACTATTTGATTTTATTTGCAAATGTAAATCTATCTGCGATATGTCACATATCTATAGTGTGGCATATCTACACCTTTATAATGTTTTGTACAACTGTCCGTTACACACATTCCGTTTCTGATAGCCACTTTTTGAGAAGCAATATTGGTATCCCTGATGATTGAGCACACTTCATTCGCTTTCAAGATTTCAAAAGCGTATTTTTTACACGCTTTGGCAGCTTCTGTAGCATAACCTTTGTGCCAAAACTTGCGTTCAAAAAGATAACCGATTTCAAGAACTTCCTCATCTTTCCAAGGCTGCATAGTTAGACCGCATTGGCCAATCATCTCGTCTGTTTCTTTGAGAATTACTGCCCATAAGCCAAAATCCCATTTTTGATAGCGGGAAATTTGTCTGTCAAGCCAGTTTTGTACTTCTTCGTCGTTAAATGCCCCTTCATAGGCATACATAGTATCTTCATCTTGTAAGATTTTACATAAAGATTGAAAATCATTTTGGTTCATTTCCCGTAAGTACAATCGCTTTGTTTCAAGTATCATATTCATTTTCCTCCGCAAATTTATCTCTTTAGTTTCAAAAGTTCATTTTCTATATTGGGATTGGCTTCTGTTTTTCTATCGGCATTCACTTTTTTTACGTCGTCCGATACCGCGTTCAAATCTATAGATTATTATTTTATCAAATATTACGAGATAAGAAAAGCTGAAAACCAAAACTACATGATAGGCATCCTGCTTTATTTTTGCACAATTCACAGAATATTCACAAAATTATTAGCACTTACTATTGACGAGTGCTAATTTTGGTGTTATAGTACGTATAGAACAAAGGAAGAGGAAAAAGATTTCTCTTTCTGATATTCATAAATCAACACTTCGGAATTTCTACGGTAGTGCAAATTTTATTTTGTGTCATGAAAGGAGATATGACTTATGTTAATGCCTAGTATTTTTGGAGAAAATTTATTTGATGATTTTATGGATGATTTTTCATTCCCGAGTATTGATAAAAAACTCTACGGGAAACATGCGGCGAATATCATGAAGACCGATGTAAAAGAAAAAGACAATACTTATGAGGTAGACATTGATTTGCCGGGATTTAAGAAAGATGAAATTCAGATCCAGCTGGAAAATGGTTACGTGACCGTAAGTGCAGCCAAAGGATTGGATAAAGATGAGAAAGATAAAGATGGCAAATATATCCGCCGTGAACGTTATGCCGGAAATGTAAGCAGAAGCTTTTATGTAGGTGATAAAGTTCAGAAAGAAGACATTCATCCGAAATTTGAGAATGGTATTCTTTCCTTTACAGTTCCAAAAGAACAGAAAGCGGTGGAAAATAACTCTCATTATATAACAATTGAAGGTTAATTTTCAAACAGGCAGGATGTAAAAATTCTGCCTGTTTCTAACAAAAAGGCAGATATACTTTGGAAAAGAGGTCTTTGATATGAGTAAAACAACATCTAGAGTATTATGGATTATAGCCGGAGTATTTTTAGTTATAGCCGGAATTGGATGTATGAGAAATCCAGGAGAAATGCTTTATGGACTTCCACTTATCTTTGGAGTAGCTATGATGTTTTCTGGAATTGTAGATATTATTATCTTTGCAATGGGGCATGATTATATGGCTGGCGCAGGTTGGTTCCTTGCCGATGGCATTCTTACCATACTGATATCTCTTTTTGTTTTAGGTAATGGCTGGTTTACCGCAATGACAATTTCCTTTATTTTTGGAATGTGGCTCATCTTTTCCGGTATATCCAAACTGGTTAATTCCTTTGACCTTCAAAGGCTGGGAGTTAGAGGCTGGGGATGGTTTACAGCACTCGGAATATTACTAACCGTTGTTGGTTTTCTTTCTTTCACTCATCCATTTGCAAGTATTGCTGCGATGGCATGGGTCATTGGATTATTCCTGATTCTTCAGGGAATTGTATCCGTTTTACGCGGATGTTTTTCCACCCGTTTCTGGTTGTAATAAATAAGTATCATGGCCAACGAGGAAGAATGGCACCTCTTCATATAAATCAAAACAGGCTACATGCAAGTGTAGCCTGTTTTATTTAGAAAGTGATGAATTTAGATGTAATACCTTTTTATTTTGAGTATAATATAAATCGAACACGACACACAGGTGTCGTGTTACAGATGGTATAATGAATCAGGAAGTGAAAGTGATATGAAAATAGATAGGCTTATCGGTATTCTCTCTATTCTTTTACAGGAAGAAAAAATAACTGCTCCAGAATTGGCAGAAAGATTTGAGGTTTCAAGAAGAACAATAAACAGAGATATTGAAGATTTATGCAAAGCTGGTATTCCAATTTTGACATCACAGGGTTCAGGTGGTGGTATTAGTATAATAGATGGCTATAAGATGGATCGGACGATTCTGACATCTAAGGATATGCAGATGATTATGGCAGGGCTTCGAAGTCTTGACAGCGTAAGCGGCAGCCATTATTATGGGCAGCTTATGGAAAAACTCAAGGCTGGATCATCTGA
>JAQYAI010000074.1 GCA_029227655.1 bacterium
GTTTTCGGAACAAATCTTAAATTTAGTGAAATAGTGTTCCGATTTCAGAGCATAGCAGATTATCTCACCTCAAACGGCAGAAAAATCTCTCCCAATACCGTAGGTGATTATGTAGCGGCTCTCACGGAATCGTTTATCTTCTATGCGGCGGAGCGCTTTGATATTGTTGGAAAGCAGCTCCTGAAGGCAAACCGAAAGCTATACATCGTCGATCTCGGACTGCGGAACCATAGTCTGCCGCGAAGTCAGTATGATCTTGACTTTTCCCTAGACAACATTGTTTACTTTAAGCTTCTTCGCCGAGACTACCGGGTGATATATGACTTCAAAAGTAACTTTTGACCGGGAGTTGAAGCCTTTGACCAATATCCGCGACAACGACGAGAAGATTGTGCTGACGGGAGACCGCCTCACGATTGGGAACTATAATGGAATCCAAGTGAAATATCTGCCTGACTGGCTCCTTGAACAATTCCTGCTCCAAAAGCTCCACCTATAACATTAGCTAAGACGTGCCCACTCGGATTTTCGTAATTCACCGGGTTATTTGCACAGTACGCATACAGATGCCAGGTCATTGGATTTGCTGTGTTTCCACGGTAGCTGTCTCTAGTAAGGAATCTGCCGTCTTCCGGGTCGTAGTATCTTGCGCTTAAGTAGTAAATTCCGGTACTTTCATCGTAGATGGCTCCATTATAGCAAATTTCGCTATCGAAGTCAGTATCTCCATAAATGCCGTTCTCTTTTTCGTCCGTCGATCATCCATTTTTTCCAATACTTGTGAGACGTAGTAATCTATAAATTGACACAAAAAACGCAATTTTCTTTTATTTTTATCAAAAGTATTTTATAATTGCTTTGCATTAAATTAAGGAAGGAAATATATTTATCCAATGTGGAAACGAATTTTTCATTATACAATCACTGACGCGGATGATGATAGAACTATCCTCGCTCTTTTGAAGGCACACGGATTTTCTTCTACCATCATTCGTCATTTGAAAGAAACAGAAAATGGAATCCAGAAAAATGGTGTGTGGGCGCGTGTCCATGACGCATTGGAACCTGGAGATGTGGTAACCTTGGTTCTAGTAGAAAAGGAATCTTCGGAAAAGATTGTGCCGATGTCTCTCCCTCTTCATATTGTCTACGAGGATGAGGATCTACTTGTTATCAACAAAGATGCCGGTGTTCCGATTCATCCTTCGCAAGGAAATTTTGACAATACGTTGGCAAATGCATGTGCCTATTATTTTCAGCAAAAGGGGGAGCCATTTACCTACCGCTGTATCAACCGACTGGATAGAGATACCACCGGTCTTCTGATCATCGCAAGGCATTGCTACAGTGCTTCGCTGCTTTCTAATATGGTTGCAAGGCGTGAGATTCACAGGGAATATCTCGCACTTGCAGAAGGACTGATTCCAGAATCAGGTGTGATTGAAGCCCCGATTGCGAGAGTGGACGGCTCTACGATTGAACGAGAAGTGAATTTTGAGACCGGCGAATTTGCTAGAACAAATTACAGAAGAATTGAATACAAAAATGGATATTCACTGGTAGCCTTAAAACTTGATACAGGACGCACCCATCAGATTCGTGTCCATATGAAGCATATTGGTCATCCTCTTCCGGGAGACTTTCTGTATAATCCAAACTACTCAATTATTCAAAGACAGGCTCTTCATTCTTATCGTCTCAGTTTCAGACATCCGATTACAGGTGAAATGCTCTCTTTTACCGCAGAATTACCAGAAGATATGAGATTGTAAAAAAGCTATCCTTCCCCGATTGTCCTTAAGAGGTTATTGCCAAGCCCAAAGGGACAATCGATGCCAAAAAACGTGGATAGTAAGTGAAAAATTGTCCTTGGGAGAGAATTACCAAGCACACAAGGACAATCGTAGCCAGAAAACGTGGGTAGCAAGTCAGAAATTGTCCTTGGGAGGTTATTAACAAGCCCACAAGGACAATCGGCGCCAAGGAAAGTGGATAGTAAGTGAAAAATTGTCCTTGAGAGGTTATTAACAAACCCACAAGGACAATCGACGCCACAAAAACGGGAGTGCGGACATCCGCACTCCCAGTCAAACTTCTTTAAATATCAAAGCATCCACCACCAATGAATTCTCTGATCAAAGAGTTCATTGGTATGTAGGCATTTCCGATTCCGACAAAATAGTCTAAGAACTTGAGCAGTCGTTTCGCCTCCACATATTCTTCGCAGTCTTTCTCGATTCCAAAGAGAATCGGCTCTACATATGGTTTCAGCACTGCCAACTCATAGAGAAGAGCAGAGTTGAACATTACATCTGCCTCTTCCTGATATGGGAAAATATTCTTCTCTTCCCCTTTTCTTACCGACGGCCACATTGCTATCGTCTGCTTTGCTGATGTTCCCCTTGTTCTTGCGTCACGCACCATTCGTCTTAAAAGGCGCCCATCAGTCGATGGAATGTAATTGTGTTCGTCTACATTGAGCTGTGTAAGGGCACTGATATAAATCTTAAATTTATTTTCTTTTGGCAAATCATAGGTCAGTTTATCATTCAGACAATGAATTCCTTCTAATAAAAGAATTTCATTTTCTCCGAGCTGAAGAGTATCTCCCCTATATTCACGTTTTCCAGTTTTAAAGTTAAAGGTCGGCATCTGCACACATTTTCCGGCAAGAAGGTCTGTCAAATCCTCATTCAACTTCTTTACATCTACGCATTCGAGACATTCAAAATCATATTTTCCATTTTCATCTACTGGCGCAAATTCACGATCCACGAAATAATTGTCCACAGCAATCGGATGCGGAACCATGCCATTTACGCGGAGCTGAACTGCAAGGCGATGGGAAAATGTCGTCTTCCCAGAAGAAGATGGTCCGGCAATCAGAATGAATTTCTTTTCCGGCTGACTGGCAATCTGGCTGGCAATCTCTGCGATTTTCTTTTCCTGCAGGGCTTCCTGCACCAGAATCAGCTCCTGTGGATCACCGCCAACAATATAATCATTCAAATCGCCGACCGTTTCGATTCCAAGTCCACCTCCCTGGCTGGATTCTTTTAATGTCTGGAATAATTTATGCTTTGGCCGAAAATCCGGCACGACCTTCGGTTCTTCCACTGTCGGCATCTGAACCACCAGTCCCTCGTCATATGGATACAATTTGAAATATTTCAGATAACCGGTGGAAGGCACCATATAACCATAATAATAATCTTCAAATTCATTAATACTGTAAATTCCCACTGTAGAAACTCTTCTGTATTTGAAAAGCTGTTCTTTTTCGTCCATTCCATGCTCTTTGAACCGCTTGATTGCCTCATCTGTATGAATTCTTTCTTTCATAATCGGAAGATCTGCTTCTACCAGCTCTCTCATGCGGTTTTCTACTTTATCAAGGAATGTCTGGTCTATATTCACATTGCCTGAAATGGTATAATAATATCCTTTGTCCAGGGAAAAGTGAATCTGCACTCTATGCTGTTTTCCATGATCTAGCACATCATGAATGGCTTTTACAAGAAGAAAGCTGACTCCTCGCTTATAAGTTAGATTTCCGCAGGCATCTGCACTAGTAACGAACTTGATCTCACAATCTTTTTCCAGCCTTTTGTATAACTCCTGAAGTTTTCCATTCACGAACACCAGTAAAATATCATTTTCCACCTCATGCTGATGTTCTTTTGCGATCTCCAGATAAGTCGTCCCTTCTGGATATTCTTTTACTTTTTCATGTATAGTGACCTGATATTTTTTCATTCCATCATCCTCCTATAAAATCTGAAACGGCTGCTGTACCTTAGCTGTTCTGACCTGGATTTCCGGGAAATTTGCCTCAAAGAATTTACGCATATCCTCCATATAAATATATTCTGTACCATAATGTCCAGCATCGATAATCATCATTCCCTGGGAAACGGCGTCAATCCCTTCATGATGATCAATATCACCGGTAATCAAGACATCTGCGCCTTTTTTAAGTGCACAGGAAATTACACTCTTTCCAGATCCCGGAGAAACGGCTGCCCGTCTGACTATTTGATTCAAATCTCCAAATACTTTTACATTTGGAAGACCTAACGCTTTCTTCACGAACTGACAGCACTCTTTCAATGTCATTTCTGACTTAAGAAGACCGACTCTTCCGATACCTTCTATGGCTCCCTCTTCCTGTGCGGTCACCTCCAGCACTTCCTGCTCTTCCATCTCAAGATATTCACCGGCAAGCTGTGCCATTCCTTTGACATCATAATTTGTATGCATCGCATAATAAGCCATATCATTCTGAATCAGTTTCAGAACCCTGCGTCCAATAAAGTCCTGATCTGTGACGCGTTTCATTCCTTTAAAAATCATTGGATGATGCGTAAGAAGCAGATCCGCTCCCCAATTCAGCGCATCCCCAATTACCTCATCCGTCGCATCAAGTGCAATGTAAATCCTCTTCACTTCTTTGTCGCATCTTCCGACAAGAAGCCCGACATTATCCCATTCCATTGCATACTGCTTCGGATATCTTTCTTCTATTTTTTTCGTAATTTCATTACAAAGCATATGTATTACCTTCTATTTAAAATATTTTTCAAGTACCTGTCTTATTTCTGTATTCTTCTTTAAAATCTCATCCTGTCTGCATTTTGCTCTTTCTGTCTGCTGCACATTCAGTGATTCTATGATTCCCTCGTTGATCTGAATTTCTCTTTCCAAAAATTGCTTCAGGACAGGATTTGCATCTCTAAGAAGCCATCTCCCATACTCCAGTTCTTCCGGTGCATAGATT
The DNA here is from genome assembly GCA_029227655.1 of bacterium. GTDB lineage: Bacteria > Bacillota > Clostridia > Lachnospirales > Lachnospiraceae > Allocoprococcus. The sequence continues at coordinate 4,778 of JAQYAI010000074.1, forward strand.
GCTGCATCTTCTTCCTGACATGGAAGAACCTTCATCATAGGATAGTATTTTCTATCCTCCAAGACCATATTTTCTCCAACGATTTGATAACCATTTTCAAGTAAATAAACCCGTACTTTTGCAAGCTCTGACTGTGGCTGAAGAATCAGCTCTTTCAGTCTTTTTGCAACGTCGCTTCTGTCTTCTAAAATCTTAATGACAAGAGCGCCGCCCATTCCGGCGGCGATCATAGCATCTGCTTCCCCTGCTTCTAATTTCTGAAGTCCATCCGATAATCTAGTCTGGATTCTCTTTTCAAATCCATATTCTCTGATATGTTCTTCCGCTCTCTCAAGCGGTCCTTTATTAATATCCATTGCAATTGCTTCCGGTATCACATTCTGCTCTACCAGATAAATCGGGATATACGCATGATCTGTTCCAATATCCGCCAGACGCATTCCCGGTGTCACCATGTCCGCAACTGCCTGTAATCTCTTCGATAATTCCATCATCTTCTAATCCAAATAATCCTTTAATTTCTTACTTCTGCTTGGGTGACGAAGTTTCCGGAGCGCTTTCGCCTCAATCTGGCGAATCCGCTCACGGGTCACATCGAATTCTTTTCCCACCTCTTCCAGAGTTCTGGCTCGCCCGTCTTCCAGCCCGAAACGAAGCTTTAATACTTTCTGTTCCCTTTCTGTCAAAGTTTCCAATACTTCCTCCAACTGTTCCTTCAAAACAGTCTGTGTCGCAGCATCTGCGGGAACAGCAACATTCTCATCCTGAATGAAATCTCCAAGATGGCTGTCTTCTTCCTCTCCAATTGGCGTTTCCAAAGAAACCGGGTCCTGGGAAATCTTCATAATTTCCCTTACACGTTCTACCGGAAGTTCCATCGCCTCTGCAATTTCTTCCGGCTGCGGTTCACGTCCCAGTTCCTGTAAAAGCTGTCTGGATACTCTGGATACTTTATTGATTGTCTCTACCATATGCACCGGTATGCGAATCGTCCTCGCCTGATCTGCAATGGCACGTGTGATTGCCTGACGAATCCACCATGTTGCATAAGTGCTGAACTTAAATCCCTTTTCGTAATCGAATTTTTCCACCGCCTTTATAAGACCCAGATTTCCCTCCTGAATCAGATCCAGAAAAAGCATTCCGCGTCCTACATATCGCTTCGCAATGCTGACTACAAGACGAAGGTTTGCCTCTGCCAGGCGTTTCTTGGCACTTTCATCCCCATCTGCCATTCTTCTGGCAAGCTCCACTTCTTCCTCCGCAGTCAAAAGCGGGACCTTCCCGATTTCTTTCAGGTACATACGAACAGGATCTTCGATTCCTACGCCTTCCGGCACAGATAAATCAATCTTTTCAACATCAATTTCATCCTTTTCTGTCAAAATAATCTCTTCGATATCATCTTCCACGTCATCGTTTCCTATCTGCAGGACATCAATTCCCTTTTCTTCCAGAAATTCATAGATATCATTCATCTGTTCGGAATTCATTTCAACTCCCTTAAAAAAATCCAGGACTTCCTGCTGTTCCAAAATATTCTTTTTCTTCTTTGCAAGAGCAACCAAATCGTTAAGTTTTGCTTCAAATGTTACTACTTTTTCTTCCATGTAGTATCCTTCCTCTCATTGCTTGTTTATATTTTGTCCTTAATCAATGGAAATATGCAGTTGCTGTAAGTCCTGTAATGCCTTCTTTGCATTCATAAGCTGCTGAAGTCCCTGAATATCGGTCGGTGCAAGCTTTCTTGTTGCTTCTTCAATGCTGTAACTCTTCACACGTATGATCGTTTCCTTGATTGCCTTTTCTTCTTCCTGTTTTGTTGTCAGCTCTTTTATACGGGTATGAAATAAAGACGCAGCCTCTCTGTGTTCTTCTTCCTCTGTAAAATAATTCATGATCTGGGCCGGATTCACCTCACCCTTTTCATACTGTTCGAACAGAAGCGTGGCTACTTTTCTATATAAATCTTTCGTAAAATCTTCCGGTGTAATATATCTGCTGATCTGTGAAAACAATTCCTTGTGATCGATCAGCCAGGTCAGAAGAAGCCGCTGGGATTTGATATGTCCGTCTTCTTTCTGACCTTCTCTGGCTGCAGTTACTTTCGGCTTGTTAGCCGGCGTTGCCATACCTGTCTGCACTGCAACCTTCACCACCAGTTTCCGCAGTTCTTCATAACTTACATTGTAGGTTCTTGCAACTGCTTCTATATAATTCGTTCGTTCAATCTCTTCTTCAAATTCTGCCAGCCACTTTGCTGCTGTTCGAAGAAATTCTGTCTTTCCTTCCGGCGACTGCATATCGTAGTCCTTCTCAAGCATCTCCAAACGGAACATGAATCCATTTCTTGCCTTCGAAATTCGCTCCTCAAAAGCTTCTCTTCCCAAATTCTTGATAAATTCATCCGGATCTTTATATGGATCCATACGGATTACTTTCGCCGAAATTCCTGCATCTCTCAAAATAGGGACTGCCCTGAGCGCAGCCTTCGTTCCAGCTTCATCACTGTCATAGGTCAGATATACTTCACTAACATAACGCTTGATCAGTGCCGCATGTCCGGCTGTGAGGGCTGTTCCAAGAGTTGCCACTGCGTTGGTAAATCCTGCCTGATGAAGCGAGATCACATCCATATATCCTTCGCAGACCAGATAATAAGATTTACGCGATGTGCGTGCCCTGTTCAATCCATAAAGATTACGGCTCTTATCGAAAATCATAGTCTCCGGTGAGTTCAGGTACTTTGGTTTCCCATCTCCCATCACACGTCCCCCAAAACCAATGACGCGGTTATTCACATCCATGATTGGGAACATGACACGATTCCAAAATTTATCATAAATGCCAGACTTTTCATCCACATTCGCAAGCCCAGCTTTCATGATCTGCTCGTCGTTATATCCTTTGGATCTTAAATATTTATATAGGTCATTGCTGTATTTATTCGAATAACCAAGACCAAATCCTACAATTGTCTCATCGCTGAGTTCTCGTCTTTTCAGATAATCATACGCATTCTTCCCATTCTGGGATTTTAACTGGACATAAAAATATTTTGCTGCCAGCTTATTAATCTCCAGAAGCGTGGAGCGCAGATCAGCCCTTTCCTTTGCCTCTTTCGAGTATTCCTCTTCCGGAAGTTCCACTCCGGCCCTTGCTGCCAGAAATTTAAGTGCCTCCAAAAAGGAATAATTCTCATATTCCATAATAAATGTAAATACATTACCGCCAGCGCCACAGCCAAAACAATAATACATCTGCTTGTCCCTGCTTACGGAAAACGATGGCGACTTTTCATTGTGAAATGGGCAAAGTCCAAAATACGAATTCCCCTTTTTCTGCAATTTCACATAACCGGAAATCACATCCACGATATCATTTCTACTTCTTACTTCTTCAACAATTTCATCTGAATAATACATTCTGATTTCTACGCCTTCCTAACTATGTAAACGGATTCTATACATGAATGAGTATAGTATATCACGATTCGCACAATAGAACAATTGTTCTTTTCTATCAAAAATTCCATGACTTTGGTACAAAAAGATCTTCGAATTTTTTTACCGCATAGGTATCTGTCATTCCCGCAATATAATCACAGACGATCTGTTCTTCTGTATCTCCCACATCCAGTCTGTCCAAATACTGCTTCGGCAGAAGATCAATGTGGTCTTCATAATAAAAATACAGTTTCTCAATCATTTGTATGGCTTTCGTCTCCTCGCCCTTTGCCTGTGGATTTACATATACATTTTTAAACATATATTTCCGCAGCTCTGCCATTGCATCACCGACTTCCTCAGACATTATTATTTCCGGTCTTCCCATACTATTGGTAATCACATCATGGATCAGCGTATTTAGTCTTGCCCTTACACTGTCTCCAAGTGTACTGCGCAGATCTTTTGGAATATCCTCTTCCGAAATAATTCCTCCCCGCACTGCGTCATCGATATCATGATTGATATACGCTATCTTGTCAGAAAGCCGGACGATCTGTCCCTCTAAAGTAGCGGGCCTGCCGACCGTCTGGTGATTGCGGATTCCATCAATAACTTCCCAGGTCAGATTCAGACCTTTTCCGTCCTTCTCCAGAACTTCCACCACGCGCACACTCTGCTCATTGTGCTTAAATCCATTGGGACACACGGAATTTAACGCACGCTCTCCTGCATGCCCAAATGGCGTATGTCCCAAGTCATGTCCGAGGCTGATTGCCTCCACCAGTTCTTCGTTCAGCTGCAGTGCCTTCGCTATTGTTCTGGCAGTCTGGGATACCTCCAGTGTATGTGTAAGACGGGTACGATAGTGATCCCCTTTGGGGAGAAGAAATACCTGCGTCTTCTGTTTCAGCCTTCGAAATGCCTTGCAATGCAAAATCCGATCACGATCCCGCTGATACACCGGGCGGATATCACACTGTGGCTCTTCACGCTTTCTTCCCTTCGAGTTTACACTTAACGAAGCATAAGGACTTAAATATTCAATTTCTCTTTGTTCAAGCTGCTCCCGGATGGTCACTTTGTTCCCTTCTTTCTGAATGTTCATACAATATTCAAAAATTGTAACAATTCAGCCATACAGCTCGAATCCGCTGAACTGTTACCAAAAATTTAATTTTTTCACCTTTTTTTGTTGACTTTCCGATTTCTATAGTGTATTATATCATTTGTCGAGCGGATGGTAAACAAAAACATCTAAGCTTGTAAGCGGAAGTGTCGGAACTGGCAGACGAGCAAGACTAAGGATCTTGTGCATATTGCTTGCGTACGGGTTCAAGTCCCGTCTTCCGCATGAAGCACTTATTATATGGGTGCTATACAAAATCATATAAACTTATACGCGGAAGTGTCGGAACTGGCAGACGAGCAAGACTAAGGATCTTGTGCATATTGCTTGCGTACGGGTTCAAGTCCCGTCTTCCGCATAAGGAACTTTGGAAACAAAGTTCCTTTTTTTGTGCAGTCAATTTTGTCTTTGGATATAATTTTATACTTTTTTAAGGACAATTTTTCACCTTCTCTGACCAGTTCATACTTTGATTTGTCCTTAACTGAAATTTGCCACTCCTCCAAGGACATTTTTTTACACTTTCCCTGCACACTTGCTCATTAATTTGTCTTTGAGAAACATTTTCTTCCTTTCCAAGGACATTTTCACCTTCTCCAACACATTTACCACCCTAATTTGTCCTTCGATATAATTTTATACTTTTTTAAGGACAATTTTTTACCTTCTCTGACCAGTTCATACTTTGATTTGTCCTTAACTGAAATTTGCCACTCCTCCAAGGACAAATCTGTTATATTATTCTTCCTTCCCACTCTGTTTTATGATCTGATTGATATACGTGCTAAGTCCTGCCACCAGTATCCCCTGCGTTATTGCCGTAAATATTTCCATCGCTATCTGCTTTCCATCTTCATAGGTGCACGTCGCAAATACATAAATCCCACAAATCACTATTCCGAGTATTCCAAGAATCATTGGAATATACTTATCTTTGATTGATTCTGACTTTTTTATCCCCATCCCGATAAAATAAAGTACCACTGTCACTACCAAAAGTTCTGGTTTTACATAATGAATGATCTGCTCCATAATGTATCCTCTAAACAATTCCCTTAATCATATATATTACCAATTCTTTCACATATTCTCTACCCACTCGCATCTACACCGAATATAAAATAGCACACTGTACATACTACTTCCCAAAGGAGGACTAAAATTATGGACAGAAATAAAATTTATATTGAGCCTTATCCTGAAGATGATGATTACGACGATGATGACATCCCGGAAATCGATCTTCCAAAAAGAAATGAATTTCCACCTGACGAAGTCCCTTACCGTGACTTCCCGGACGGACTATAAAACTATAAAAGAGGACGATTTTACTCGTCCTCTTCTACACTGTCCGTCTTTACTTTTTCGCATTTCTTCTATTCATCCATGCCAGAATCAGCGCTACCCCAACAATCACGATTGAAATCCACTGCGAAGTTGATAATGCTCCAAATCCTCCTCGGTCGTCCGAGCGGAGGAATTCGATAAAGAATCTGCCGACTCCGTAAAGAATCATATAAAGTACACCAACATCTCCGACATGTTTTCTCTTTTTATAGTACCAGAGCAGGATTGCTGTGATGACAAAATCTCCTGCCGATGAAAAAAGCTGTGTCGGCAACAACTTCACTCCTGCCGGAGCCATACAGCCTTCCGGAAAAACTACACCAAGGAAACTTGTTGTCTCTCTTCCATAACAACATCCTGCCAGAAAGCATCCAAGTCTTCCAAATCCCTGTGCAATGGAAATGCTTGGACAAAGCAGATCAAAACATTCCATGAAGGAAATCCTTTTGATTCTGCAATATAGAATCGCCGCCAGTACTCCAAGAATAATTCCACCATATACAACAAATCCTTCTGCGCCCAGCACACTCATCGGATCTTTTACAAAACGTTCAAATTCAACAATTACATATAATAACTTTGCTCCCAAAAAACCTGCAATCAAACCATATATTGCAATATCCAGGACCACTTCTTCTTTTATCACGCCAGTCTTCTTTGCGCGATAAACTCCAAGGGCAATACAAATAAGCACTCCTATACCAATCATAAAACCGTATCCATGTATGGTAACTGGTCCAATTGATAATAATTCTAACTTCATCTACTCTCCTCACTTCTGCCTGCAAAGGCGTTCGTTCTTTGTATCATACACAAAACCCCGCGGAATTTGATTCCACGGGGCCTCCCTCAACTCTCTCAAAATTCAGAGTGAATCGACTTATGCAAGTGCTTTTTTAGCAACTTCTGCTAATGCTGTAAAGCCAGCTGCATCGTTAACTGCCATTTCTGCAAGCATTTTTCTGTTGATATCAACGTTAGCAACTTTTAATCCATGCATTAATTTGCTGTATGATAATCCATTCATTCTTGCAGCAGCGTTGATACGAGCGATCCATAACTGACGCATCTGACGTTTTCTCTGTTTTCTTCCAGCGTAAGATGATGTAAGAGCTCTCATTACAGACTGTTTTGCGATTCTGTACTGTTTAGAACGAGCTCCTCTGTAACCTTTTGCTAATTTTAATACTCTATTATGTTTTTTCTTTGCGTTTAATCCGCCTTTAATTCTTGCCATTACGTCATCCCTCCTAAATCATCATTTTACAGATATGGTAAAATTTTCTTCATATTCTTAGCATTGGAAGCATCTGTAATAGTTGCTTTTCTAAGATTTCTTTTTCTCTTAGTAGTTTTCTTTGTTAAGATATGGCTTTTGTAAGCTTTATTTCTCTTTAACTGACCTGTTCCTGTTTTTTTGAAACGTTTTGCAGCAGCTCTGCTGGTTTTCATTTTTGGCATAATAATAGTCCTCCTTCAAATAGCTTAACGTTTTTCGGCCAGCACCATGGTCATGCTGCGGCCTTCCATTTTCGGTGCCTTCTCCACAACTGCAATCTCTGCAAGTGCTTCGGCAAAATCATCTAAAATGTGTTTGCTGCTCTGCACGTGAGCCATCGCTCTACCCCGGAAACGCAGGGTAACTTTTACCTTGTCGCCCTTTGTGATAAATTTTCTGGCTGCATTGATTTTGGTGTTTAAATCATTTGATTCAATATTCG
>JAQYAI010000075.1 GCA_029227655.1 bacterium
GGTGCTGAACTTCCATCTACCGGTGGCATGGGAACTACAATCTTCTATGTACTTGGCAGCATTCTTGTTCTTGCAGCAGTTGTATTGTTAGTTACTAAGAAACGCATGGGTGAGAAGAACTAATACTCATTTTAGATGCATATGATTTTTGAACATTGAAATTTTAATGCTGTAAATGCCGGGGATGTTATTCCCCGGCTTGCAGTGGCAAGGAGAACCTTACATGAAGAAGAAAAAAGCAGATAATTTCATAAATATTATTTTAGTTCTGGTGCTTTTTGTAGGGCTGTCCTTACTGCTGTATCCGACCGTCAGTGATTATTGGAATTCTTTTCATCAGACGAGGGCGATTACTACTTATGCAGAAGAAGTAGCTGATTTGAATGAAGAAGAATATGAACGTCTTTGGAATGCAGCTCAGGATTATAACCGGGCGCTTGCCCAGCGTGGCATCCATTTTGTTTTGACGGATGAACAGATTGAAGAATATGAACAAATGCTGGATGTATCCGGACTTGGGGTGATGGGATATATCGAAATCCCAGAGATCAGATGTTCTTTGCCAATCTATCATGGAACAGATGAAGCGGTGCTCCAGATTGCAATTGGCCATCTGGAATGGTCCAGTTTGCCTGTGGGCGGTGAGAACAGTCATTGTGTCTTGTCTGGACATCGAGGGCTTCCAAGCGCCAAACTGTTTACGAATCTCGATCAGTTAAAAGAGGGAGATATTTTTATGCTCCGGGTGCTGGATGAGGTATTGACTTATGAAGTGGATCAGATTCGGATTGTGGAACCTCAGGAAGTCGATGATCTGCAAATTGAAAATGGGAAGGATTATTGTACGCTGGTTACTTGTACACCATATGGAATCAATACGCATCGCTTGCTTGTGAGGGGACATCGTATTGAAAATATAGAAGATTCGGACAGCATTCACGTCACAGCAGATGCTATTCAGATTGAACCATTATTAGTGGCTCCGATTGTGGCAATTCCGATTTTGCTTATACTTTTGATTTTATTGTTGATTCCAAAACAGCCTAAGAAAAAACAGGGAGGTGATATCAATGAAACGATATAAGTGCATAACAGCTCTTTTATTCAGCTTGCTGTTGGTCATGTTTGTGCCTGAGCTTGCATTTGCAGCAGGAAACATTGACCTGAACCAAAAGGTAGAGCTGGATATTTCCTATAAAGATGGAGAGATCCCTCTGATCGGAGCTGATTTTTCCATTTATCTAGTGGCGACGGTGGATGAGTATGGAGAATTCACCACCACGGAAACATTTGAGCAGTTTAATGTAGATATCCGAGGAAAAAATGACGATGCATGGAGAACATTGGCTTCTACACTAGAAGGGTACGTTCTGCGTGATCAGATCGTGGCGACTGACAGTGGCAAAACAGATCAGAATGGGGATCTGTCTTTCCCAACGAACGAAAAGGAACTGATACCGGGATTATATCTGGTATTGGCAAATCGTCTGGAGCAGAACGGATATTATTATGATACGTCTCCGTTTATGGTGATGCTTCCGACGATAGATATGGAAGAAAATGAATGGATTTACAATGTTACAGCCGATGCAAAGTTTGAATCGGAAGAGATTCCAGAGGAACCGGAAACAACGGCTCGTAAGGTGTTGAAAGTTTGGGAGGACGACGGACATGAAAAAGAGCGCCCAGAAGAAATTGTTGTACAGCTTTTACAAAATGGTGAAGTGTTCGACGAGGTATCTTTGAATGAGGAGAACAACTGGCAGTACACATGGGCTGTTCTGGATGGAACGGCCAAATGGATGATAGTAGAAAAAAAAGTGGAGAATTATACTGTAGAAATTACTCAGGAGGGGAAGGTTTTTGTGGTGACGAACACTTATGTTCCAGAAAAACCGACGACTCCTTCTAAGCCGGACACGAGCTTGCCACAGACCGGACAGTTGTGGTGGCCTGTGCCTGTACTGTTGGCAGTCGGCCTTTTGCTTGTTGTAATTGGTCTGATTCGTCGTAGAGACGATTTAAAAAAATAAAAGAAGTCGAAATACAGTCGAAAAGCATATGCCAGATTGGCTTGAATTTACCTTTATTTAAGAGTATAATTTTTGTAAAAGATTGCATTAGTAATGAGGAGGGTCCTGAAATGATTTCTTGGAATAACTTAGATACACTTGCTTCATACAAAGAACTTTCAGATGTAGAGCGCGTTAATCTTGTAGAAGCTATGTCTGGAGAAAATGGCGCACAGCGTGTGAAGAACTATAGTGTGCCGATGGCAGCAGGTCTTACATACAATTATGGGGCAAAACAGGTGGACGATAATGTTCTGGCAGTGCTTGCAAAATTGGCAGAAGAAGCACAGCTCACAGAAAAATATGAAGCACTTTATAATGGTGAGATGATCAACACTGGTGAAAAACGTCTGGTACTCCATCAGCTTACTCGTGGGCAGTTAGGAGAAGACGTTATTGCAGATGGTGTGAACAAACGTGAGTTTTATGTAAATGAGCAGAAGAAGATTGCGGAATTTGCGAATAAGGTCCACGCTGGAGAGATCACAAATGCGGCAGGTGAAAAGTTTACTACAGTTGTACAGATTGGTATTGGTGGAAGTGACCTTGGTCCTCGTGCTATGTATCTTGCACTTGAAAACTGGGCGAAAGTTAACAACACATTGAAAATGAAAGCAGCATTTATCAGCAATGTTGATCCTGATGATGCAGCAGGAGTTTTAAGTAATATTGATGTTGCTCACTCTATTTTCGTACTCGTTTCCAAATCAGGTACGACCCTTGAGACGTTGACAAACGAATCTTTCGTAAAAGACGCTTTGAATAAAGCAGGATTGAATCCATCGAAACATATGATCGCTGTTACAAGTGAGACTTCTCCATTGGCAAAGAGTGAAGATTATCTTGCAGCATTTTTCATGGATGATTATATTGGCGGACGTTATTCTTCTACTTCAGGTGTAGGAGGAGCCGTATTATCACTTGCATTCGGACCAGAAGTGTTTGAAAGATTCTTAGACGGAGCAGCCAAGGAAGATGTACTTGCAAAGAATAAGGACTTATTACAGAATCCAGCAATGTTAGACGCGCTGATCGGCGTTTACGAACGCAATGTACTGGGTTATACGGATACAGCAGTCCTTCCATACTCACAGGCATTAAGCCGTTTCCCTGCACATCTTCAGCAGCTTGATATGGAATCAAACGGTAAATCGGTGAATCGTTTCGGAGAACCTGTAAATTATCCGACAGGCCCGGTGATTTTTGGAGAACCGGGAACAAACGGACAGCATTCTTTCTATCAATTGCTTCATCAGGGAACAGATATTATTCCGCTCCAATTCGTTGGATTCAAGAACAGCCAGATGGAAAATGATGTTGTGATTCAGGGCAGCACAAGCCAGCAGAAACTCTGCGCGAATGTAGCGGCTCAGATTGTAGCATTTGCCTGTGGCAAAGCGGATGAAAATCGTAATAAGAACTTTGAAGGCGGACGCCCATCAAGCATTATTATTGGGGAAAAGTTAACACCAGAAGCTCTTGGAGCACTTCTTTCACACTTTGAAAATAAGGTAATGTTCCAGGGATTTGCATGGAATCTTAACAGCTTTGATCAGGAAGGTGTACAGCTTGGTAAAGTCTTAGCTAAGAAAGTACTTGCTCATGAAACGGACGGGGCTCTCAAAGTATACAGTGATTTGTTGAATATTTAATTAATATAAAGATAAAATGGACGATGTGAAAACATGGTCCATTTTTTACTGGATTCTGGGAATAAGGTGTATTATAATTTGAGTGAAAAAGTGTTATAGATAGAGGAGAAACAGATGGAAGAATTATATCAGTTGATAGAGGAGAAAATTAAAAGCACAGGATATCATGGAGAAATTGATGGATGTGAATTTTATGATGATATCAGTAATGAGGCAGAAGATCAGGAAAAGGGCACTTATGTATTTATTGTAAAGAAGAGCGATACTTTGTCATACAAAGGATGTATGACAATTATGGAGGATCAGTTCGATCTTCATTATGTGGATATTCATGATGGTGATGAGGTGTATCACGTAGATTTTAATGCCTAGGCAGTTGTAGAAAAATGGGTATTATTTATATGGAAACGAAAGAGAAGTAGAAAGAAGGATTCAGATGGCTAAATTTGAAAAAGTTTTAAATTATATTAACAATGTTAAGATCAAGAAAACATTTTTCGGTGGGTATGACCGGGATGATGTTTATATGAAAATGAATGAGATTGTTGATATTTTCAAGGACTATATGAAAGATGAGAAGGATGCTCAGGAAGCGCAACGAAAAGAAATAGAGGCAGAGCTTGAAAAACAGAAGCAGAAAATAGATGAGTATAAAATGCAGTTGTGTGGGGCTAGAGCGCTAGTTGAAGAATTGAATAGGAAGCTAAGTTCACTTGAGGCTGAAAAGATGAATGCTGAAAAAGAAAAAGATAAGATGAAAGTAGTTTATAAAAAATATTGTTCTGATATTCTTCAACAGTACTCAGATTCTCTGCATACGCTTTCGAGTGAATTCGCGAGTGCTCTAGATAATATCGCAAAATTGCAGCAGAGCATTGTCGATATGGAAAAGCTGGACAATTTGGAAGAACTTGAGTTAGATATCGAAGCGATTGAGGAAAAAGAAAATTTCGAACTTCCTGATCCAGAGATTCGTGAAACAGAAGAATAAGAATGGTATGAAAAAAGGAACAATTTTAATAAGTTTTGGTCTTTTACTGATCGTATTGGCACTCTCTTTGACTGTATATAACATTTGGGATGAAAAGAGAGCCGGGCAGGAAGCATCTGAAGTACTAGAAAAACTAACGGAAGAAATAGATGAGCCGACAGAAGAAGCGGAGGCTGAGATGTTATACCAGATGTATCCCGATATGGAAATGCCAGCGATTCAAATTGATGGAAAGAGATATCTTGGAATCCTTGAAATACCGGCACTTGATTTAAGATTGCCAATTATGGAAAGTTGGAGTTATCCTAATCTTAAGATTTCACCATGTAGATATGAAGGATCGGTGTATAGCGAAGATTTGATTATTGCGGGACACGATTATAGGAGTCATTTTGGTTTGCTTAAAATGTTGCAAAAGGGTGATCAGATGACATTAATAGATGTTGATGGAAATCAATTCGTGTATGAGGTGGCTGGAAAAGAAGTGCTTGCAGGAACAGATGTGGAAGAAATGAAAAGCGGAGATTGGGATATGACCCTTTTTACTTGTACCTATAGCGGAAGAACACGAATGACTATAAGATGTGAGCTGATTAGCTCTTTGACATACAGATAAAGCTGGTAAAAGATTTAGAAGAGAGGATAAGACAATGGATTATCCATTGAACGAAAATGATTATGATCGAATATCAGTATTTTTTCTAACCAATAAGCATCAGTTTGCAAAAAACTCTTGCTAATAGTGCACAAATTAAATATACTATTATGTAGAAGATTCGTGAAAATCTAATAAATTTAAGGATGGTGTGTGTCATATGTACATGGATGATTACAAACGTTGGGTAGACGTTGAACTGGAAGATGCTGCGCTTACCAAAGAATTAGAAGAAATCGCCGGAAATGAAGAAGAGATCAAAGAACGTTTCGCAGTTGCATTAAAATTCGGTACAGCCGGATTACGCGGAGTGTTAGGTGCTGGATCGAACAGAATGAATATTTATGTGGTCCGTCAGGCTACACAGGGATTAGCTAACTGGGTAAAAACACAGGGCGGAAATCAGTTGGTTGCAATTAGTTATGACAGCCGTATCAACAGCGATGTGTTTGCAAAAGAGTCAGCAAAAGTACTTGCAGCAAATGGTGTAAAGGTTCGTATTTATGATGCGCTTATGCCGGTGCCTGCACTAAGTTTTGCAACTCGTTATTATAAAGCAAATGCAGGTATTATGATCACTGCCTCACATAATCCAGCAAAATACAATGGATATAAAGCATATGGACCAGACGGATGCCAGATGACAGATGAAGCAGCAAATGTTGTATATGCTGAGATTCAGAAGACAGACATTTTAACAGGCGCTAAGCTTATGAGTTTTGAAGAAGGAATGAAAGCAGGTCTTATCGAATACGTCGGTGAGGACTGTAAAGAAGCTCTTTACGATGCAATCAAGGCAAGAAGTGTTCGTCCGGGAATTTGCAGAACGGCAGGTCTTAAATTGGTTTATTCTCCACTGAATGGTTCAGGACTGGTTCCGGTTATGAGAGTACTTTCTGATATTGGTATTGATGATGTAACAATTGTTCCAGAACAGAAATACCCAGATGGGAACTTCCCTACATGTCCATATCCAAATCCTGAAATATTCGAAGCGTTACGTCTTGGACTTGAATTAGCAGAAAAGGAAGGTGCTGATTTAATGTTAGCGACTGACCCGGATGCTGACCGTGTTGGTATTGCTATGAAATGTCCAGATGGTACATATGAATTGGTATCAGGAAATGAAGTGGGAGTACTTCTTCTCGATTATATTTGCGCAAGCCGCATTGAAAATGGTACGATGCCAGAACATGCAGTTGCAGTGAAATCTATCGTTTCTACACCACTTGCGGATGCGATTGCTGCTCACTATGGAGTAGAAATGCGCAATGTACTTACAGGATTCAAATGGATCGGGGACCAGATTGCACAGTTAGAAGCAGCTGGTGAAGTGGACCGGTTTATTTTCGGTTTCGAAGAAAGTTATGGATACCTGGCAGGACCATATGTACGCGACAAAGATGCAATTATAGGATCAATGATTATCTGCGAAATGGCAGCTTACTACCGTAGTATTGGTTCTTCCATCAAACAGCGCTTAGAAGAACTTTATGCAGAATACGGACGTTACCTCAACAAAGTGGACAGCTTTGAATTTCCGGGACTTTCAGGTATGGATAAGATGACAGGAATTATGGATGGCCTTCGCCAGAATCCACCAACAGAATTTGCCGGAGATAAAGTAGTGAAAGCGGTTGATTACAAGAATGCAGCAGAAACAGGACTTCCGGCAGCTAACATTCTTATCTACACATTAGAAAGTGGGGCAACCGTTATCGTTCGTCCTTCAGGAACAGAACCAAAGATTAAAACATATTTTACAACACTTGGTAAGGATTTGGCAGAAGCTCAGGCACAGAAAGATAAACTTGCAGAAGCGTTGAAACCAATCTTGTCATAAGAAAATAATTGAAACATTGTCGGGGCAGAAATGATTTCTGCCCTGGTTCTGTTGTTTGGAAATTGCAGTTTATTCTTCCTCTTCCTTCCCTGTGATCAGAAAATCACAAGAAACCGTAAATATCTCTGAAAAGGCTTTGATCTCAATATCTGTGACATATCTTTTATTTGTTTCGATTCGTGTAATGACATTTTTATCAATGTCGTATCCAGCGAGCTGAAGTTTATAGGCGAGGTCCCGTTGAGACAGATTGTGAGCATTACGCAAATCAGTAAGCCGCTGGCCAATTAAATTTTTCTCGCCGGTAGATGTACGCGGTTTTGGCATAATATATCCTTTCCTTCTAAGAGGCAATGATTTGTCTCATTTTTTGCACTTTTATATTGATTTTACTAGTGGTTAAATGTAAAATCGGTTGTAAAAGTGAGACGAAAGAGGAGCAATGTGAGGAAATGCAACAAGAAGTGATTGAAATGTTGGCTTTCTTCTATTTATGTGAAGAAAGGGATCAGAATATACTGATGAAAAAAGAGAAGATGACATTCAGGGATTTTCGGCGTTTTGATTATTTGACAAAGCGTCTTGGATTCTGGGAATATAATAAGAAAATATGGGAGGATTTTTCAGGGAATTTTAAATATAAGATTACTGCATGGGCAGAGAGTGCGGAAGATACCTGTGAACTATCTGAAGAAATAGAGAATCAGGAAAAATGGTGGGAAACTTTGTCGAAAAATAATGAAGATTTGCTTGATTTGGAAAGTAATTATTGTTAGTATCAAGATAGGGAAAATGGCGTGGAGATTGTAGTAAACTACAATCTCTTTCGTTTGTGAATCAAATGAGAGGAAATGAAGTGGGGGTCAAATGATGAAATTTGATGTAAAGAAAGATGGAAAGCGAATTGTAGTAATTTGTATTGCGGCGGTGATCATGGCGACGAATATTAAGACGTTCGTGAGAACTGGAGGACTTTATCCTGGCGGTGCCACTGGTCTGACGATTCTTATACAGGAGGTGGGGCGAATCTTTTTTCATGTGAAGCTTCCTTATACACTGATCAACCTGTTGATCAATTCTGTGCCGATTTATATTGGGTTCAGATTTATTGGAAAGAAGTTTACATTGTATTCCTGTCTGATGATCGTTCTTACCAGTGTACTTACGGATATTATTCCGGGGTATGTCATTACCTATGATACGTTGCTGATCAGTATTTTTGGTGGAATTATCAATGGTACGGTCATTAGTATGTGTCTTTTGATGAACGCGACCACCGGAGGAACCGATTTTATTTCTATTTATTTGTCAGAGAAAAAGGGCATGGATTCCTGGAATCTGGTTTTGGGAATCAATATAGTGATCTTGTCGGCTGCAGGGATTCTGTTTGGATGGGACAAAGCATTATACTCTATCATTTTTCAGTATGCGTCGACACAGGTGCTTCATATGATGTACAAGCGTTATCAGAAAGAAACGCTCTTTATTGTAACGAATAAACCGACAGAAGTGTGCAATAAGATCAATGAACTGAGCGGGCATGGGGCAACCGTCATGTCCGGGGAAGGATTTTATGAGGGGCGCAAGCGAAATGTTGTTTATTCTGTCGTTTCCAAAGAAGAAGTCGGTAAAGTAATCAAAGGAATCCGGGAAGCAGATGAAAGGGCATTTATAAATGCTGTGAAGACGGAAGAACTGATGGGAAGATTTGTTCTCAAAAAAACAGAGTAATGAGAGGTGAGAAAAATGGCGGAAGCAGAAGGGAAACTGACGACTGGTTCGATTCCGGCCGTGCTTACAAAGTTGTCCCTGCCGATCGTGGCGGCAGCTTTTTTGTCTACCGCATATAGTATCACAGATATGGCATGGATCGGACTCCTCGGAGGGGAGATACTGGCGGGAGTCGGTGTTGGAGGAATGTATATCTGGTTGTCGCAGGGACTTTCCACTTTGGCAAGGATGGGTGGACAGGTTCTGGCAGGTCAGGAGCTTGGAAGGGGAGACCGGGAAAATGCAGAGCATTATGCGGCAGCAGCCATTCAATTGACGATTTTATTCGGGATACTGTTTGGTGGTGTCAGTCTGATATTTACGAATCCAATGGTGGCATTCTTTGGTCTTGAAGATGCAGTTGCAATCGAAGCGGCAAAAATATACCTGAGAATTACATGTGGACTGATTGTATTTTCCTATTTGGGGCAGGTCCTCACAGGAATTTATACTGCACAGGGTGATTCTCAGACACCGCTGAAAGCGAATTTTATTGGGCTGGTCCTTAATATGATCTTTGATCCAATTTTGATGTTCGGAGTCGGACCGTTTCCAAGGCTGGGGACAGTAGGTGCGGCAATCGCCACTGTGCTGGCGCAGATCATTGTTGTGATCGTACTGGTTCGTGGAATTTATAGTGATAAATACTGTGATAATATTCTGAAAAAGGCAGGTATTTTTCAGAAACCCAAATTACATCACATAAAGCAGGTGTTGCGCATGGGAGGACCGAGTGCAATACAGGGAACCGTGTATTGTGGTATTTCCATGCTTCTTTCAAGAATGGCAGCTCAGTTTGGAGATGCGGCGATTGCGGTCCTCCGTGTTGGCGGGCAGATTGAGTCGGTAACATGGAATATTGCAAATGGATTTTCCGCGGCGATGAATGCGTTTGCCGCACAGAATTATGGTGCGAAGAAAATGAACCGTGTGAAAGAAGGGTACAAGATTTCCTTTCGGATCGTTGTGGCATGGAGTCTGTTCATCACGATTCTGTTCTTTCTTTTCCCAAAAGAGATTTCCAGTGTATTTTTCCATACAACAGAAGAAATCTTGCTGTCAGCGAGATATCTGGTGATTATCGGTGTTGGCGAAATGTTTATGTGTGTGGAACTGTTGTCAGTTGGTGCTATTTCAGGACTTGGAAATACGAAACTATGCAGCCAGATCAGTATTACGCTTACAGCGCTTCGTATTCCACTGGCACTGCTGTTGTGTAATTCGCCTTTGTCAGTAGACGGTCTGTTCTGGGCGCTTACGATTTCGAGTATTTTGAAGGGAATTACCTTTTATTTTGCATTTTATAAAGAATGCCGGAGGAAGGATAACCAAGTAGTAGTTGACAGATAGATGGAGGATGAAATGAAAAAGAAATTAATGATATTGGTATTGGCAGCAGTGTTCTTTTTTTCAGGAATGGTTCTGGGAAATACTGCAAAAGCAGGAGAAAAAAAACAGCTAGATGTCATGTTTTTACACGATACCCATTCACATCTGAATGAATTTTCCACAGTGGAAAATGGAAAATCCCAGATGATGGGTGGATTTGCAAAGATCAAGACACTGATCAATGAGCAGACAGAGAAAAATCCGGATACCCTGCTTCTGGATGCGGGAGATTTTTCAATGGGGACGCTGATTCAGGTATTGTTCGAGGAGGAAGCATCTGAGATCCGCATGCTTGGAAATCTTGGAATAGATGTGACGACTCTGGGAAACCACGAATTTGATTATGGTGCTGCGGGCCTTGCAAATATGATGAAAACAGCTGTGAGAAGCGAGGATGCACTTCCGGCGATGGTGCTTTGTAACGTAGACTGGGAGGCGATGGAAGAAGTCGGACTTACAGAAGAACAGAAGATTCTCGCAGATGCATTTGCGTACTATGGTGTGAAAGAGTACGTGGTAGTTGAAAAGGGCAATGTTCGGATTGCCGTGACAGGGCTTTTTGGTCAGGACTGTCTGGATTGTGCTCCGACTTGTCCGCTGCTTTTTGAAGATCCGGTAGAAGCGGCCAAAGAGACCGTGAAAGATATTCAGAAAAACGAAAAGGTGGATATGATCGTCTGTGTTTCACATGGAGGAACATCAGAAAATCTTGAAAAATCAGAAGACGAGATTCTGGCAAAAGAAGTTCCGGAGATTGACCTTATCATCAGTGGACATTCACATACAAAACTGGAAGAACCGATTGTTTATGGGGATACCTATATTGTTTCGACAGGAGAATATGGAAAATACCTTGGAAGTCTGTCTATGACACAGAAAGAAGATGGACGGTGGGAGATGGCAGATTATGAACTGCTGACCATTGATGCTTCGATTGAAAAAGATGAGGATACTCAAGGAAAGATTGATGAGCTGATGTCCAGAGTGGACAGTAAATATCTGGAACAGTTCGGATACACCAAGGATCAGGTGCTCTGTACCAATGAGATAGAATTTGCAGAAAGCAGTGCTACAGCTGATCTTCATACAGAAGTGAATCTGGGAAGTATTATGGCAGATGCGTATACCTATGCAGTGGAACATGCATCTGATTATGACGGAAATCCTGTAGATGTCACGGTGGTGCCATCCGGAGTGATCAGAGACAGTTTTCCACTTGGGAATATCACAACAGAAAATGTATATCACACATTTTCACTGGGAATTGGGGCAGACAGAATTCCCGGATATCCACTGATCAGTGTATATTTGACAGGGGCTGAACTGAAAACGGCAGCAGAAATTGATGCCAGTATTTCGGATCTGATGACGGCGGCCAGATTATATACGGATGGATTATACTGGAATTATAATCCAAACCGCATGATCTTAAACAAAGTGACGGATGTTTATTTGTGCAATGGAGCGGAAGAACGGGTAGAGCTGGAGGATGATAAGCTTTATCGTGTTGTGACAGATTTCTATACCTCACAGATGCTTGGCGGTGTGACAGATTTATCATATGGACTTCTTTCGCTTGTCCCTAAATTTGCAGATGGCACACCAATCGAACACTATGAAGATGCAATCATAAAAGTAGACGGCCAGGAATTAAAGGCATGGGTGGCAATTGCACAGTATATGGAATCATTTGAAGATACGGATGGTGATGGTATTGGAAATGTACCGGAAAAATATGCTGAGCCGGAAGGAAGAAAAGTAGTGGAAGACAGTAAAAAGATTGGCGATCTGCTGAAGAACCCGAATAAATTCTTCTTTGCAATTGTAGGAATTATACTTGTCCTGATTCTTATATTGATACTTCTTATTAGATTGATCGTAAAATTTGTGAGACGCAGGAAAAACAGGATGCTGCATTCATAGAAGAAACAGTATCATTCAGACAGAAAAGAACTGGGGAGATCAGAACATGGAACGTTTGATGGAGTATATCAGAACAAAAAAACAGGATATGGATATATTTGAAATTCTGGCTATTATCGGAGAAGAACATATAGTTCCTGTGAATGTGGAGTATTCCGATATGGTGGAAACTATTATTCTGACCAGTAAGTACAGGAAATATATTTATGATTATCAAAGAGTGTTTGATGAAATGTTCCGGGGAATGAGCCTTTCGTTCAATTTGAACTGGGATAATTTTGTAGATCTTGCTATTGGAAATGTTATTGAGGAAATGTTGATAAAGTGGATCAGTGAAAGTCAGTATTTCCGGCTGGATAAAAAGGAGATAGAGATGATACGGGAACTGGTAAAATTCCAGTTCTATCAGAGTACACAAAGTACGAAAGGAAAATCTAAAGCAGAGATAGAACTGTACTTCCAGAAGAAGAAAGGTGCAATAAGAAACATGCCGAGTTTTCTAACCGGGCTTGAAAGGACGTATAGTTCACTGCTTCGGATTGCATCGGAGAGGTAAGGGAGAGAGAAACGAATGAGAATATTGAGTGTAACTGCTCAGAAGGCCAGCAGTACAGGAAGTGGAGTATATCTGACTGAACTGGTAAAAGGCTTTGCAAAGATGGGGCATGCACAGGCTGTGATTGCAGGTGCATATACCGAGGATAACATGCAGCTGCCGGAAGGTGTAAAATATTATCCGGTTTATTTTAAAAGTGAAGAGCTGCCATTTCCAATTACAGGAATGTCAGATGAAATGCCATATGAAAGTACAAAATATTCTGATATGACAGAAGAAATGACGGAACAGTTCATACATGCATTTCGCAGAAAGATTCTGCAGGTGACAGAGGAATTTCATCCGGATGTGATCTTGTGCCATCATCTTTACTTCTTGACTGCACTTGTCAGAAATATCTGCCCGGATCAGAAAGTCTATGGATTGTCTCATGGATCCGATATGAGGCAGGTGAAGAAGAATGTCTGGAAACGTGATTTTATCAAGGATAAGATCGCTAAATTGAATGGAATTTTTGCACTTCACGAAGAACAGAAAAATGAAATCTGTGCATATTACCATTGCGAACCGGAAGATGTGATGGTCATTGGAACCGGATATAACCGTGAGGTTTTCTACCGGGATGGCTCTAAAAAGGAAAATGATAAACTGCGTCTGATATTTGCAGGGAAAATTTCTGAGAAGAAAGGTGTAAAGAGCCTTCTGCGTTCTCTTTCTTACATTCCAGATGTGGCAAAGCGGGTAGAACTTCTGCTTGCAGGTGGATATGGAAATGAAAAGGAGTATGGAGAAATCCTTGAACTTGCCGGACAGTGTCCGTGTAATGTGAAATTTTTAGGAAGATTAAGTCATAAAGATCTGGCGAGAGAATTGAATCAAAGCGATATTTTTGTGTTGCCATCCTTTTATGAAGGACTGCCGCTGGTAGTGATCGAAGCCATGGCCTGTGGACTGAATGTTGTGTGTACAGACCTTCCGGGAATACAGAACTGGCTGCGGGCGAATCTTCCAACCAATGAAGTGGTCTTTGTAAGACCACCGAAAATGCGAAATGAAGATGAACCGCGAGAAGAGGAATTACCGGGATTTGAACAGAGACTGGCAGAAGCGATTATAAAAGCACAGTCTGCGAAGGTACCGGATGAAGAAGAACTGAAAAGAATTTCGTGGGACGGACTTTGTCGTCGCCTGACCAAGATGTGGAAATAGTGGTCTACATTTGTTTGCGAACAACTTTATATTCATCCCCGCAGCGATAGTAGGGGCATTGATAATGACGATCAGAAAGAAAACGGCTCATCTCATCTTCGTCTAAATCGCGGTCACAGACGTAACATTCATAATCCTCATCGTATATATAAAATGTACAAGTATCACAGCAGCTTGAACCACTCATGTGAAAATCCTCCTTTGTTGGTAATAAAGAAAGTTTACAAAGATTTTTAAGGAATGTCAACTTTGGATTGACAGTGGCCTTCCAATGGAACTGAAAAATAATGTAATAAAACTTATGAAACAGTAGCAATAAAACGACAAAAAGTTGAAAAATATTCACTTTTTCTTAAGGAATTTTAAAATATTTTTATGATAAAAGAAATGTGTCAAAAAAGTAAAAAATAATTTATCCTGCCATATGCTATAATCATAATCGATCTATTGTAAAAGAATAAAAGGAGGGTAAACAATGGACGCATTACAAATTGCAAATAGCTTACCTATGTGGATTGCATGTGGTTTGGCTGTAGGTTTAGTAGTAGTACAGGCTGCTGTTTTTGCAAAAAATGCATGGTCAGCAGGAAAGAAAATGGGTATCACAGAAAAACAGATGAAGAGTGCGGTAAAGAGTAGCGCTATTACATCTATCGGACCATCTATTGTTATCTTAAGTGGTATGTTATCACTTCTTATCTCAGTTGGCGGACCAATGGCATGGATGAGACTTTCTCTTATCGGATCAGTTATGTTCGAATCAATCGCTGCTGGTATCGGTACATCATCAGTAGGAGTTCAGCTCGGTGCTGATGCATTGACACCAGAAGCTTTAACAATGGCTGTATGGGCTATGATTCTTGGATCAATCGGCTGGGTAGTTTTTGCTACATTTTCAGCAGATAAAATGGAAAAGGTTCAGGAAAAGGTTGCCGGTGGAAATCCTGCAAAACTTATGAGCATTGCAACAGCTGCTATTATCGGTGCTTTCTCAGCAATGTCAGCTCAGCATATCACAAAATTAAACAAAAACTCAATTGCCTGTATCTTAGGTGCAGTCATTATGGGTGCATTGATTACACTTGGTGAAAAGAAAAATATTAAGTGGTTAAAAGAATGGAATCTTACAATTTCAATCTTAGCCGCTTTAGTAATCACTGTATTAATTTAAGGAGGGGACGAGAGATGAATGATTTTTATAATAACGAATATATGCCAAAGATGAACCGTATCGGTAAACTTACAGGGTATCTTGGCGTTGTAGCTTCATTCCTTCCTGCAATTGTTCTGGCTGTGGTTTATGGGTTGACACCAAATTTAGGTGCATTGCCGACTGTTGCTATTTCGGTAGTATCTTCATTTGCAGTATTATGGTTCGTTGAACCAATTTCTTACTATCCAGTAGTAGGACAGATTGGTACATATATGGCATTCTTATCAGGAAATATTTCTAATATGCGTGTTCCTTGTGCAAGTATGGCACAGGTTGCAGCGGAGGTTGAGCCGGGTTCAGAAGAAGGTTCTGTTATCGCAACACTTGGTATGGCAACATCTGTTGTTATCAATATTGCAGTATTATCAGTTGGTGTTATCGGTGGAAGTAAAGTTCTTTCTATGCTTCCACAAGCAGTCACAGAAGCACTTAACTTATTACTCCCGGCACTTTTTGGTGCACTGTTAATGCAGTTTGGTATCAAACAGAAGAGCCATGCAATTATGATTTTAATTCTTGGTATTCTTATCTGGCTTGGACTGAATGCCGGTGTGTTCAGCTTTTTACCAGGAGCAAGCAACTACCTTGCAACACTCGTATGTATTTTTACATCGATTGTAATTATGTTAGTAAAATCAAATAAGAAGTCTGCATAGACCTTCCTTTATTGACATATATCGGTAATAAGGTTAGAATAAAGCGTAGTGATTACAGATAAATGCGCTACTCACGAAAGGTGGGTAGCGTTTTTTCGTACTAGAGAATAGAGGTGAAGACGGAATGGGAATTGCAGTAGGCGATTTACTGATGACGGATTTTTTTAAAGATTTTGAAGTGATTGCAGGGAAGAAGGGCCTAGACAGAGAGATTCAGGGATTTGCGGTATTCGAGGCCCCAGACTGTTATCGATGGGCTGTGGGTAAGGAGTTGATTTTTTCATCAGGCTATGTTTTGGCACAAGAACCGGATTCCATCAGAAAGTCATTTGAAGAAAGCGGATGGGATAAGACGGCAGGTTTCATTATAAAACGAGGCCGCTATTTAAAGGAAATACCTGAAGATATGATTGCTCTGTTTGATCAGCATAATATTCCGCTGATCACGATGCCATTTGCGATGTCGTGGATGGAACTTATGAATCAGGTCAACGTCACCGTAATGAATCAGACCATACGAAGGTTCAGTATCTGGAGCAATACGCAGTCAACCAATCATCTGACGTATAAGGAACAGAAAATTAGGAAAATTTTGCAGGCGGTGGAAATTGAGATGGAATTTCCGGCATTTTTATATGATGTGACAGAGCGGAAGAGTTATTATAGTTCTTCGAATTTTAAACGGATCACCGAACAGTATGGGTTGGAAGAAAGTGATTACTGGATGCCGTCAATACCATATTCACAGCATATTCTTTGCGATTATATCAATATGTCCAGATTCCGTTTGAAGAATCAGAATAATGTGGACGGACCAAGAGTAAGCTGGGTGTTGATTCCGATTATGATGGGTGGAATTACTTATGCGTATTTTGTGGTAATGGAATCGAGGGATTTCCTTGATTTTTATGATGAGTATTCTATAAGAATTGCATATATGATGTTGCAGGGAGTTTATGAGCAAACAATGCTGGCTTGGGATGCTGGAAATATTGGATTTGAGAATTTTATTCACACAATTTTGAATGACAAAGAAGAGGATAAGGAAAAAATCCTTTATCAGGCGAATACATTAGGTATTTCGATGAATACCCGCTATGCCTGTATACTGTTCAGACAGAAGAATGAAGAGTGCAGTGCGCGTATGGAGAGAGAACATTTTATCAATGCGATGCGAAAAAGCGGTATAGGTAAGGAAGGACGTCTGGCATTTCTTGATGAAAATGAAGGGGCAATTCTGATCGATGTGAATGAAAGCATTGATTCAAATCGAATTACAGCAATTATCAAAGACTATCAGAAGTCTCTGGAAAAAGAATGTGAAGAGATGAAACTGGAATTTGGAGTTTGTAGGAAGACGACGACATTGGCAGAAATCAGGCAGACCATTCAAAGGTGCCAGAAAGTGGTCAGAATGGGAAGAATTTTATATCCAGACGAAAATATATGGTATTATGAAGATTTTGGACTGCTTGCATGGATTCAGGTTCCAGAGGAGGAGCTCGAGGAAATGCTTTGCAAATACAAAGAGCTTCTGAAAGAGCCGAAAAATGCAGAACTTTTAAAGACTCTGAAAGTATATCTGGAAAACAATATGAATTACAGTACTACAGCAGAGAAACTGTATTTAAATATTAACACCATCCGTAAGCGGATCGATAAGATCAACAATCTGATTTCCCTTGACTGGGAGAATCATGTACAGCGGCTGGAAATGGAATTATTATTGCAGTTTCTCGATTTATAAAAATATCCCGTGGAAAATCATGTACTGAAAAAGTACGAAATTCCACGGGATATTCTTTTTATGGATGTAGATATCCTTTTATTCTACGGTAACCGATTTTGCCAGGTTACGAGGCTTGTCAACATCAAGACCTTTTGCAACACTTACATAATATCCCATAAGCTGTAATGGAATAATTGCAAGGCTGGTCGTAAATAGCTGATGTGTCTTTGGAACGTACACAGAGAAGTCTGCATTGTCTTCTACATTGTAGTTTCCGTAAGTGGTCAGCCCCATGAGATAAGCACCACGGCTCTTTACTTCGATCATATTACTCATTGTTTTTTCATAGAGTTCCGGCTGTGTAAGCACACCGATGACAAGAGTTCCATCTTCTACAAGAGAAATGGTTCCATGTTTTAATTCTCCCGCGGCGTATGCTTCTGAGTGAATGTAGCTGATTTCTTTCATTTTCAGGCTTCCTTCCAGACAGATGGCATAATCGATACCTCGTCCGATGAAGAAAATATCTTTTGCGTTGGCGTACTTGCTGGCGAACCACTGAATCCGTTCTTTGTCTTCTAGGATTTTTTCAATCTTTGTTGGAAGGGTATCTAATTCTGCGATGAGGTCACCTGCCTCAGCATCAGAAATACATTCTTTTGCGAGAGCCATCTGAATCGTCAGTAAATAAAGAGCAATCAGCTGAGCACTGTATGCTTTTGTGGTTGCGACTGAAATTTCAGGTCCGGCATAGGTGTACATCACATAATCACTTTCTCTGGCGATGCTCGATCCGACAACATTGACAATGCTAAGTACAGGAACACCACGTTCTTTTGCAAGACGAAGTGCAGCAAGGCTGTCAGCAGTTTCACCAGACTGTGAAATAATGATTACCATAGAATTTTTCGCAAGGATAGGGTTGCGGTAACGGAATTCGCTTGCGAGATCCGTTTCGACTGGAACGCCGGCAAGGCGTTCTATGGTGTATTTGGCAACAACGCCGGTATGATAAGCAGATCCGCAGGCAACAATATAAATTCGTTCTAATGATTTGAGAAAATCATTTGTAAGCCCGGTCTGTGAAAAATCAATGGCGCCATCTTTTAAATAGGAATATAAAGTATCACGGACTGCTTTTGGCTGTTCGTGGATTTCTTTTAACATGAAATGTTCATATCCACCCTTTTCAGCAGCTTCGGCATCCCAGTTGATCGTAACCAGTTCTTTTTCAATTTCTTCTTTATCAATATTATAGAAATGAACTTCTGATTTTGTGATCTCAGCAATTTCCATATTATCGATGTAGTATACAGTTCTCGTGCGGTCAAGGATAGCCGGAACATCGGACGCAATCAGACATCCTGAAGCACTCTTTCCGATAATGAGTGGGCTGTGATTTCTGGCAGCAAATAATTTGCCAGGATGTTCTTTGAACATAATTCCAAATGCATAAGAACCGCGCATACGGAGCATGGCTCTTGAAATGGCTTCCACAGGATTGTGTGTTTTCTGATAATAATAATCAATCAGTTTTGTAGCAACTTCTGTGTCAGTCTGAGAATAAAATAAATATCCTGCCTTCTGCAGTTTTTCTTTAAGTTCCTGATAATTTTCAATAATTCCATTGTGAACAAGGACTACGGAATAATCCTTTGTGGTGTGAGGATGAGCGTTTAGTTCTGATGGTTCTCCATGAGTCGCCCAACGGGTGTGACCAATTCCGCAATTTCCGCGAACACTTCTGCCCTCGTCAGTCTTTTCAATCAGTGATTTTAAACGGCCTTTTGCCTTTACGATTTCTACAGTATTTGTATTTTCATTATGAACGGCGATACCAGAAGAATCATATCCTCGATATTCTAATTTTGTCAATCCAGCAAGTAAAATAGGTGCTGCCGGGTCTTCTCCTATGTAGCCTACGATTCCGCACATATTTAAAACTCCCTTCGTTATAAAATATTTTCTGTATTATAACACTCGAAAGTTAAGTCGTAAAGAAAAAAGATTTAATAGATTCGAAACATTTGTTAACAAAATGCTGAAAAATATAGGTTAATTAAGAAAAATCGGGATTGTAGACAGATGAGGAGTGAGTGTCTCTGATGAGTAAGATAATAGTTTGTCAAAGACAAAATAATGCAAGTGAAAAAAAGTGAAAAAAGTTTATGAAAAAACAGATAAAATTTATAGAATATTTAAAAACATAAATCGAATTATGAAAAAACTGAATTTTGTATAATTGATTGAAAAATAGGAAAAGCGTATAATTAATATATATATATATATATATAATTGCAATAATGCGAAGAGAGGAAATCAAATTATGAATCAGTTTTTAAAAAGAGCACAGGAATTGAAAGATTCTATTTTGGCAGACAGATGTCATATTCATAGAAATCCAGAAGTTGGAATGGAGCTTCCGGAAACGACCAAATATGTGATGAGTAGATTATCGGAATTGGGGATTGAAGCAAAAGAAATCTGCAAGTCAGGTGTAGTAGGAATTATTAAGGGGAAAAAGCCTGGTAAGACATATTTACTTCGTGCAGACATGGATGCGCTTCCAATGCCGGAAGATAATGATCTGCCATATAAATCAGAAAAATCAAATATTGCTCACAACTGTGGGCATGATATGCATACTGCAATGCTTCTCTGTGCAGCACAGATGCTGAAAGAAAAAGAAGATGAATTAGAAGGAACAGTAAAATTAATGTTCCAGCCGGCAGAAGAAACCTTTGAAGGATCAAAAACAATGATTGAAGCCGGGGTATTGGAAGGCGTAGACGCAGCGTCAGCAATGCATGTAATGCTTGACTGGCCGGCACCATCATATGGCTGCAGACCTGGATATATGACATCATCCTGTGATGGATTCAAGATTACGGTGAATGGAAAGGGATGTCACGGAGCAATGCCTGAGTTAGGAATTGATCCGATCAATGCAGCAGTAATGATTTATCAACAGTTCCAGGAACTTATCGCAAGAGAAGCTGGTTCAAAAGAGACAGCGTGTCTTACCTGTGGACAGTTCAGCGCAGGTACCACACCAAACATCATTCCTGCGTCAGCGGTTCTTCAGGGAACACTTCGTACATATAATCAGATATTAAGAGAAAAACTGGTGAAAAGAATGCACGAAATCTGTGAAGGGATTGCGATTGTTACTGGGGCAGAAGTAAACTATGAAGTATTATCAGCTGTTCCTGCATGCTACACAAATCCAGAAGTATTAAGCGAATTAAGAGAATATGTTGATGAATTGGAAATCCCATGCGGAAGCGATTCTTATATGGTAACCCCATCAGATGATATGGCGTTTATTTCAGAAAAAGTTCCAACAGCATACTTTATGCTTGGAGCAAAAGTAGAAGG
>JAQYAI010000076.1 GCA_029227655.1 bacterium
AATTACTTCCATCGTAACCTCATGAAGATCAGAGCCACGCATGACCGTCAGTTCTACCGCCGTCCCCTCTTCTCCACGAATCTCAGTTACTACATCCGTCAAATCTTCAGATGTGATATCCCGTCCATTCACTTTATAAAGGATATCGCCTTCCTTTACCCCTGCCTGCGCTGCAGGACTGTTCTTGTAGACCTGGACCGCGGTGCTCACTTTTGTGTTCATATTCTGTGAGAAAACAACACCAATTCCCGAATACTCACCTGACGTAGATTCATAAAGATCTTTTGTTTTCTCTTCATCATAATATACCGAATAAGGATCTCCCAATGCATTAATATATCCTGTATAAATCCCTTCTTCCAGCATGTCTTCTGTGACATCCTCGGAATACAAATAATAAGAATCTATCAGTTGCTCCAGATAAGTCAGCTTCTGCTGCATCTGTGAATCGGGTGTATTTCCTCCAATGATCAGATTCACTCCCGAATAGTACACTGATGCCACAACGCCGGTCATTGCTATAAACATAGCAAGGGCGCCAACAAGCGCCCCTTTCCAAAAATGATTTGTCTGCTTCTTTTCTTCCATATATCCTGCCTTCACAAATAATTCTTTCTGCTATTTTAATAATAAGTCAATGGATCAACTGTTGCGCCATTCACATAAATGGCAAAATCCAGATGAGGTCCACTACTTGCGCCAGTATTTCCCACTGCCGCAATATTCTGTCCTTTGCTTACCTTCTGTCCAACAGACACATACATCGCACTTAAATGCTGATATCTGGTAACAAGACCATTTCCATGATCTACCATGATATATATTCCACGACCGCCATTGTAGCCATCTCTTGCGGTAATAACGGTCCCGTCTGCCGCTGCATAGACCGGTGTCCCTACGGATGCCCCAATATCAATTGCATCATGCCATGAAGTCGCACCTGCGACCGGTGCTACACGGTTTCCATAATAACTGGTGATACGCTGGCTCGTTGTCGGCCATGCAAGGACTCCATTTCCAATAATCTGGGAAGCGCCCGCACTTCCTCCGCCTGTCTGTGCCTGATTTTTCTTCTCATTGGCTTCTTTAATCAGCTTATCCAGCTTCGCTGTTGTCGCTTTCAGATCAGACTCAATTCCTTCCAGTGTGGTACTCGCTTTGGCAAGGAGATTTTCCACTTCATCTTCCTTCGAAAGCAGCTGATCACGTAATCCTTCAAGTTCTGCCTCTTCTTCTTTGAGCTTTGCTTCTTTCTCCTGAATATCTTTTACAATATTCTGAAATTCAATGAGCATCTGTCTGTCATAATCAGACACCTTCTGTATGTATTCTGCCTTATTCAAAAAATCGCCGATTGATTTTGCTTCCAAAAGCATTTCGAGCATCTCCGTATCTCCATGTTCATACATGAATTTGATACGCAGCTTCATGTTCTCATACTGTTCATGTTCATCGATTCTTGCCACGTCAAGCTCATCCTGTGCCTCGATCAGTTCTACCTGCTTTGCATCCAGCTTTGCCTGCGTCTCTTCCATTTCCGCCGCAATGGCATTCAGCTGATTCGCCAAATCTTCTTTCTCTTGTTCTGCTTTCTTTTTCGCTTCTTCCAGTTCCTTCTTTTCCTGTTCTGTCTCAGAAATATCATCTGCCCTTACCGTCGAAACTGTGGTAAAACACAGTATTCCAGCCAATAACAGGCAAAGTATCCTGCTCGTTCTTTTCATATTCTCTCCTCTTACTACACTCTTAAGTGCTTTCTGATCGTAAAAATACTTCCACAAAAACCAATTCCAATTCCAAGAAGTAATCCTGCCGGAAGAAGTGTCCTATAAACTTCTGTGACCGGAAGAAATTCAAGAATATTATTTAAAAGGCTGAACCTTTCTAAAATAAATTCAATCGCTTTGTTGTACAAAAAGTATAAAGCTACAAGCGGAATCGCTGCGCCAACCAATCCAATCAAAATACCTTCAATAATGAATGGCATACGGACAAAACTGTCTTTTGCACCAATGTATTTCATGATCGCAATTTCTTCTCTGCGGACAGCGATTCCCATGGTTACCGTATTACTGATCAGAAATACGGAAATTGCAATCAGAATACCAATTAAGGCCATGGATGCATACCATACCAGTTTATTAACACTGTTCAGCGTATTTGCAACCACATCTGATTTGTTTACCTGACGAACACCATCCAGCGATTCTGCATAAGCAACAAGATCTGCCTGCTTTGAAACATCATTCAGATATACTTCATAGTTGTCTGAAGTGCTGAGCGGATTATCATCTTTAAATCCTTCTGCAAGATACTCTGCGTCTTTACCAAAGTAATCTTTCTGAAATGTTTCCCATGCATCTTCCGCAGATACATAATTTACATCGCGTACCCCTTCCTGGGCTTTCAGCTCCTTACCAATATTATCAATCTGGGCCTCTGTTATTTCTTCATCAAAGAAAACAGTAATCGCTACACTTTCTTCTGCTTTATGCACAATGTGCTGGAAGTTCGTAATAATTGCGAAAAAAAGCCCGAATATAAAAATACATGCTGACATTGTCGCAATAGATGCCAACGAAAACATCTTATTTCTCCTGATATTCTTCACTCCCTGTTTTGCTGAATATCCAATTGTACTAATTCTCATTATTTATACCCACCTTTTCGTTCGTCACTTACAATAACACCCTTCTTCATTGTAATTACTCGCTTTTGCATTTCATTTACGATTTCCTGGTTATGAGTTACTACCACTACTGTAGTCCCTCTTTCGTTCGCCTCTTCAAGCAGCTTCATAATTTCCCAGGAATTGGTCGGGTCAAGGTTCCCTGTTGGTTCATCACAAAGAAGAATCTGCGGTTCATTTACAATCGCTCTTGCAATCGCAACTCTCTGCTGCTCCCCACCAGAAAGTTCCTTTGGAAATGCTTTGTACTTCTGTGCAAGTCCTACAAGCGATAATGCCGCCGGCACCTTTTTCTTGATTACACGTGTTGATTTCTCTGTTACACGCTGTGCAAAGGCAATATTCTCATAAATATTTCTGTCCTTAAGAAGACGGAAATCCTGAAACACAACGCCGATTCCTCTTCTGTACTGCGGAATATGACGATGTTTCATTCTTCCAAGATTCTGTCCATTTACAATCAAAGTTCCTTCTGTCGGTTCGATCTCTTTCATTAAAAGCTTGATCAAAGTAGATTTCCCGGATCCACTATCCCCTACGATAAAGACAAATTCCCCTTGTTCAATCTTCAAATTAATTCCGTTTAATGCGGAAATTCCTTTGGAATATTCCTTCTTAACGTCCTTTAATTCTATCATATGCTCCTCCTAATCATTAATACTCCAGTGTTTCCATGTATTTCATATACTTCACTACCATGAGTGCGATCTTAAATGTGATCGCATCTTCAAATGTGCGCAAATCCAGACCAGTACTCTTCTGCAATTTATCCAGACGATATACCAGTGTATTTCTGTGAATATAAAGCTGTCTTGATGTCTCAGAAACATTCAGACTGTTTTCGAAGAATTTATTGATGGTCGTCAATGTCTCTTCATCGAAATCATCCGGCGACTTATCTTCAAAGATCTCTTTAATGAACATCTTACAAAGAGGAACTGGAAGCTGGTAGATCAGACGCCCGATTCCCAATGTATTATATGCCACGATCTCATCTTCTTCTGAGAAAATCTTTCCTACATCAAGCGCAAGCTTTGCTTCTTTATAAGACTTGGATACTTCTTTAATATCATTTACAATGGTGCCGTAAGCAACTCTTACCTCCTCTTCTTCTGATTTTAAAAGACCCAGAATTTCTTTTGCCACTTTGTCAACTTCCGGGTATCCGTCATTTACCCCGAGTTCTTTTACAATAATAATGTTCTTTTCATCTACGGCCGTAATAAAATCTTTTGCTTTATTTCCTAATAATACACGAAGCTTATCCAGCGCAGCAACATCTCTCTCACGAGAAGTTTCAACTATAAAGATAACACGTTTCACTTCCGTGTCAATATGTAATTTTTTGGCTCTATTATAAATGTCGATCAATAACAGATTATCCAAAAGCAGATTTTTAATGAAATTATCTTTGTCAAACCGTTCTTTATATGCGACGATCAGGTTCTGAATCTGGAATACGGCAATCTTGCCCACCATATACACATCATCATTTCCACCATTTGCAATCAGAATATATTCTAACTGATGCTCATCATAAATTTTAAAGAACTGTGCTCCCTGAATGACCTGGCTTTCTGCCGGTGATTCTACAAAAGCAACCACCTCTCTCTCATAATCTCTCGGCTGTGAAAAAGTTGTTGCAAGACTTTTTCCCTCTGTGTCCATGACACCCAGATCAATTCGTGTAATCGCTTTTAATCCTTCTATCGTATTTTGCAATATCTGATTCGATATCATCCCATTCCCTCCAATGTTATACACTTTCCACAATGTTTCACTACACGTTTTAATCAAATTTACATATATACACTTTATACTTTAATACAAATAGCCCAAAAAAAAAAGAGCAAATTGCATCTTTTTATGCATTTCGTCTCTTTTTTTCCTGAATTGCTTTTCTTTTAAGACTTTTT
Organism: bacterium; assembly: GCA_029227655.1. Classification (GTDB taxonomy): domain Bacteria; phylum Bacillota; class Clostridia; order Lachnospirales; family Lachnospiraceae; genus Allocoprococcus. The sequence goes on from JAQYAI010000076.1 coordinate 4,606, forward strand.
CGGCTAATGAATACAAATATCCGACGCGCCAGACTTTCTCTTTCTGTAAAAAAAGTCTCTGCCTGACTGATCCCGACCCAGAGTTTCACATTCAGAATATTCTTACATCTGCAAATGAACGCTTCCTGTCTGCCTGATGTCACACTTGCAATAATACACTCTGCCTCCGCGCCATTAATCATATTTATGATCATGTCATCTGATGAGGTGCCCTCCGGAATTGCCATAACGCCTGAAATTCTGATGTTCTTATATTTTTTCTGAATATACTTTTCCAAAACTTCCGCCTCATCCATGGTATCTGCCAAAAGGAAAATACTTGTAGCATTCTTGTGCAGATATTGGAACAGCATCTTCAAAAATTCTCCCTTCTGGGCATCCCGAAGCAGCTTCTCATCTTTCACTTCTGCCGCTTCCAGAATTGCTCTGTCCCCCGGTAAAATCATATCCATTGTACAGGTTTCTCTTTGCCCTGACTCGTTTTGCGTCATCCGCATCACAGATTCTGCCGTGACCACCTCCACAAGGCTGACTACCTCTTCTTTTATAAATTCTGTAATCGCTTTCATAGCGTCTTTCGCCGTGTAATCATCAAGCCTGATTCCAAGCACATCTATTTTTTTACTCATACTTTCACCTGTTCATAATTCTTGATTTAGCGAGTATAGCAAAATGACTCTTTTTTTTCAAGCCAACACACAGAATATTCATATTTTTTTACAGTTGTTAACATTCTTTTCTTTTTTTTGAAATAATTCCACCTATCCGTCCGGTTTCTTTCGAAGACAAAGATTTCCATCCACTTTCCAGAACTTTATCCAAAAGTCCCAGTTCCTCCGCAATTTCGTATTTACGCCTTTCCTTTTCTTCCATCTTCGGAATATCCTCCAGACGAATAGGTTGTTTCTTTTTACCTGTCATATACATCGCTCCTTTACCGGGAACTCCGATTGCATTCCCTTATATAAAGGAGTATTGCTTACATATTCCAAAAATATACGTTTCCTAGAGCAGTATTTCTTCCTCCAGGGTAAATGAATAAATGATTTTTTCTTTTACATGCTTCAAAGTCATCTGCTTAAGCGCCCGTCCATAAAGCTCCAGCTGTTCCTGATATTTTTCCACCAGTTCTGTCCCTGCTTTCACCAGGTCTGTTTTATAATCCAGCACCACAAGACCATCCTCTTCCTCAAAATAGACATCTATGATTCCCTGAATCAGGACAAGTTCTTTCGTATTCGTTTCCGGATACATTTCTCTTGCATCAATCCCGAACACAAAGGGCTGTTCTTTGTAAAGTCTGCCTTTTCCTGCCGCTTCACTCATACGTCTGCCGGCATCACTTTGTAGGAATTTCAGGATATCTTTTCTACAGATACAGGCTTTCATTTCTCTGCTCAGATAGCCTTGTGCTTCGAAAGTATCCAGTTCTTCTGACAGAATTTTATCATCATACACCTTAGTAAAATCCAACAGTTCCAATACTTTATGGTACGCACTTCCTCTGGATGCCCCTGTCAAATGTTCCTCTTCTTTTAAGAATGCCGGAATGATCTTCTCTTCTTCCCAAGCGAGCAATTCTCCCATTTCCACTTCACTCCCGGAAAGGGCAGCATTCTTTTTCAATTCTGATACTGTATATTTCAGTTTCATATGTGCTTCTTCTTCAAATGGATACCGATAGGAAAATTGTTTCAGCATCTGCTCTTTAAATGCATCGTCGGTTTTCTCTGCAGGAAATGCTTCCTGCTGCATCTCTTCACGTTCTATTTCACTTTGTACCACATCATCAAACGTAAGCACTTCCATTCTCACCAGGGACTTCCTCATGGAAGCTACCGCTGGAAGAATCCAGTCAAAATACCGCTTTCCACGAATCAGCTCAAGAAAAGAAAGCGAATCCTTCTCCACGCCTCTTCCCTGATATGCTTCCAGTTTTTCTCCTGCTTTCTTTAACGTTCCAGTCAGAATCAGCTTTTCTTTTGCACGTGTCAGTGCGACATAGAGCACACGAAGCTCTTCTCCAAGATTCTCCAACTGAGTCTCTGTCTGTATCAGATTGCGCACGATCGTAGATGTCTGCGTTCTACGGTCCAGATCAACCGCACGGATTCCTGCTCCAAGGTCCGGATGTACCACAAGTTCTCCCGCCACATCCTGCATATTGAATCCTTTCCCCATACCGCAGACGATGACTACCGGAAACTCAAGCCCTTTACTTTTGTGAATGCTCATCACACGGACTGCATTTGCAGCTTCTCCCAGAATATCTGCTTCCCCATAATCAATTTGATACTCTCTCATCTGTTCCACATAATGCACAAAATGAAATAACCCTTTGTAACTTGTCGCTTCAAAAGCCTTTGCTTTTACCATCAAAAGAGCCAGATTGGCAGCTCTTTGTTCCCCGCCGGGCATTGCCGCTATCATTTCCCGATATCCCGTTTCTTCCATAATCTCCCACAGAAGCTCATGAATTGCTGTATAGGAAATGCGTCTGCGAAATTCCTGAAGCTGCGCAAAAACAATCTTTATCTTCGCCCGAAGTTCTTGCGGAACCACTTTTTCTTCCTGATTCATTCCTGTATCAATGCCTGCCACCTGTAAGATAGCTTCATGAAATGGAAGATTCGGATAAATCGTCCTGATCAGAGCCAGCTCCTCATTAGTACACTTCCCGAAAGGCGATTTCAGAACAGCGGTAAGCGGAATATCCTGTCTGAAATTATCCAGCACTCGCAAGTAATCCATCATCCACCCAATTTCAAGTGTACCGAAATACCCTTCTTTTGAGTCCGCATAGGCTGGAATCCCTTCCTGCTTCAGAATCCGCACAAGGACATCCGCCCAGCCTTTCAGACTCCTTGTCAAAATCACGATATCACTATATTTCACATCCCGCATCTTTTCCTGATGCTTATCCCAGACTTTCTGCGTCCTCATCAGCTCATGAATCCGCCAGGCAATGACTTTTGCCTCCAGTTCTCTGGCATTTATCTGATTTTGACCACGTACCTCTTCCTCGAGTTCGGTATCGATGACCAGCACTTCCGTCTCATTTCCCGGCCCTTTCTCATAATCTGCGCCTACATTTAAGGCCGCCTTGCTGTCATAGAGGACATTGCCCACTTCCTTTTTCATGATTTTGAAAAAGACAGCATTTACAAAATCGATCACCTCTGCACGGCTTCGGAAATTCTTATGCAGATCGACTCTCTGACACACACCACCTTCTGTAGAATAGGTGTCGAATTTTTCCATAAAAAGCTCTGGTCTTGACAAACGGAACCGGTAGATGCTCTGCTTAACATCGCCCACCATGAAAATATTATTTTCACCTCTTGACATCCGCGAGACACTGGTCATAATGGTTTCCTGCACAAGATTACTGTCCTGATATTCATCCACCATGACTTCGTCATACTTATCCTGCAATTCTCTTGCCACATCCGATGGTACAAGTTTCCCATTTTCATTTTTTGTGAGAATCTGAATTGCAAAATGCTCCATATCGCCAAAGTCAATCATATTCTGCTCCGCCTTCTTTCCGGCAAACTTCTCCCGAAACTCCTTGGTCAGATCCACCAGTACGCGCATTACAGGATAACAGGATTTCAGATCCTCATTCATCTTCTCCGGGCTTTGGAAAAAGAATTTTTCTTTGACCAGATCCACTTCCTCTTTCCATCTCGCACGGAGGTCTTTTACATACTCTGCCAGTTCTTTGTCCACCTGCGAATCACGGTTCGCGGCCATACGCTCCCATTTTCCCATCTTTACAAATGCCTGATAAAAGTCCTCCAATGTATCCGCCAAAAGTACCGGGCGAAGCAGCTCTCTGTCTGCCTCGATCGTCTTTTCATACATATAAGGTCCGCAGGCGTCATGGCAGATTTCCAGTGCATGCTCCATATCGCCAGCAATGTCATGCAGACAGTTCTTGATATAGCCGGTCAACCGACACACGAGCTCTGATCCGCTCTGCAGTCCATTCTGGTAGACCGAGGCACAGGATTCTAGCCACTGCTCTGGAATAGGATAACTCTCAGCAAATTCATACATTTGCAAAATGTATTTCTCCAGACTGGCGTCATCTCTCCCCGTCGCAAAATTCTCTACGAAGCCAAAGAACTGTTCATCCCCGCTTTCATAGTGTGCTTCCAGAACCTCTTTCATGACTTCCTGCTTCAGAAGCTTCAATTCTCCTTCTTCTGCCACGCGAAATCCCGGATCCAGATCGATCGTATGAAAATATTCTCGGATCACGGAACTGCAGAAGCTGTGAATCGTCATGATTTTGGCCGTGCGGATCAGAACAGACTGTCTCTTCAAATGCTCATTCTTTGGGTCTTCTTCCAGTGCCTTTTCGATTGCAAGTCCGATTCGCTCTTTCATTTCTGCTGCCGCCGCATCCGTAAATGTCATGATTAACAGTCGATCCACATCCAGCAGAGGATTGTCCCGCGTCAGCCGGGAAATAATACGTTCTACCAGCACCGCTGTCTTCCCTGAGCCGGCAGCAGCTGAGACCAGTATATTTCGACCTCGCAGATCAATGACTTTCTGCTGTTCTTCTGTCCATACTACTCCCACTCGTTCTTCCTCCTTTTCGCATCCTCATGAATCTTCTCAAGTACTTCTTCTTTAGAAAGTTTTCCAAGCCTGCGATATTCATATCCCGGAATCGTCTCATCAAATCCACAGATGTCCCGGTATTCACAGTAATCACAGCCTGTCTGCTGACCCATTTCATATGGGAAGGCATCCACATTTCCCTCGTTCATCTCACGTTTTAATTCTCGCCGCTTTTCTTCTGCAAATTCTAAGACTTCTGAAAACTCTTCGCCTGACAATGTTTTGGAATATCTGGCGAATCCCGTTTTCGTCCGGGCTACCGGAATTACATCTGATGAACCAGTAAAATTGTCATCCAGCCTCTGAATAATGGCCTCCTCCGAATTTACCAGTCCATCCATGCGCAGCTCTTTCAGAATTGCAGATTCTATTTTTTCAAGATCCTCTTCTTTCGCAACGATGGGGTCTTTCATCCTATAATAGAAAATTCCCGCCGGAACAGCCTTCTTCCCAGGGTGTTTCCGTTCTTCCAGTTTCAGCGCCTCATTCATATAGACGACAAGCTGCATCTGCAGACCATGATAGAACGCGCTCATATCAAAGCTCTTTGATCCAGTCTTATAATCAACGATCTTTACATAAACCTCATCCTCTGTTTCACAGACATCAATTCTGTCGATTTTTCCATAGGTAAAGTTCGCTTCATAGCTTTCCGGAACAAAGGCTCCTTTTTTGAGCTGCTGTGTCATTGCCCAGATGGTGCGTCGCATCAATCGCTTCATGCGTGGAATCATATAGGCATTTCGTGCGGTACTGTAAAGCACCGTGTTGCTGTAATCCACGATGCTTTCTTCTACGCTCTCCTCAATGTACTGCTGCTGCCTCTTAGTATCTACACTGGTCCATGTATCCTGATTTTGCTCTAGTTTCTTTGCATAGTGTTCCAGCGCTTTATGAATCACATTTCCAAAATCAAGAGCCGCAAATTCATACTCTTCTCTTTCTTTCAGGCGCAGTCCATAAGTGAGAAAATGCGCGCAGGCACAGGATACGAACTGTTCCATCCGGGAAATACTTGGGTCCCACTCACCATACAGTTTTTCTGCTGTTTCTCTGGTAAGCCCATCTTCCGGCTTCTTATATAGACTGATTTTTTTGAGCTGTTCTACTCTTTCCTGCCATTCTGGCTGCTTTCTATACCACCGGTATAATTCCTGCCATCCGGCAGTCTCCATCAGCTTCTGGTCCCTAAGTCCCTGAATAAGATAATCCATCCCCGTTCGTGGCAGCATTTCCCGATATTCCATGCCATATGTTTCCATATCAAAAACCGGAAGGGAAACGAACATTTTCCGCAGTTCTCCTATGAGATAGGCCGGGCGCGCACTTTTTCCATCTTGCGTCAGCTTACTGTAACTGATATTCAGCTCTTCTGTTGGTTTGCTCAGATGAAGATATAAGTAATATTTCTGTATAAATGCTTTTTCCTTTACTCCTGGTGCAAGTTCCAGACCTTTTTCTTCAAACTTTTCTCTGTCATTTTCAGACAAGAGTCCCTGACTTCCCACCCCCGGAGAAATCAGTGCATCATTTACACCGAGCATAATCAGTGCCTTAATGTCTTTCAGACGGGTTCTCTCAATATCGCCTGCCATGACCTGATCGATTCCCGGAGGAATGATTCCGATCCGCGCTTCATTCATGCCGGCATCCAGAAGATCACAGTATTCTTTTAGAGAAATTCTTTCTTCTCCTAAAAGCTGTACAAATTTATCGAAAAGTCCAATCACCACGCCATAGACCTGGGCATATTCTTTGGCAAGCGCCGATTCCCCTGCCTCCTGAAAGGAAAGTTCCATCTGCCGGATCTTTTCGTACATTTTCTCCTGCTCGATAAATTCATAGAGGGCAAGCGTCACATCCTTCACCGTTTTATGGCGCTGTTTGAGGACAAACACCAGCGGATCTACTTTTTCCACGAACTCCACACGCATACGGTTCACGATTTCCAGCATTTCCTCCGCCATCTCACCTGTTCTTCTGATCCATTTTTCCTGCCATTTTTTATAGCCACGAATACCAAGCCCGCGGACATAATTTTCCAGTATATCTATCTCATTCCCTGAAAATCCAGTCAGTCCCGTTCTCAGAAAGCGGAACACGCTTTCATAGGAAAAATTCTTTTCGATCATAGCCAGAAGACTCCGAATATATTCTACAAAAGAATTCAGCAGAAGGCTTCGCTTATAATCCATAAATACAGGAATCTCATATCTTGCAAAAATCCGTTCGATATCATCCGCATACAGATTCATATCACTGACGATCACTGCAATATCCTGATAGCGATATCCTCTTTTGCGCACCAGTGCACGAATCCTCTGTGCAGCAAATTCTACTTCTTCTCTTGGATTTCGTGACACATAAATGCGGATATTCTGCTGCTTTTCTTTATATTTTTTCTGACCAAGCCGAAATAACTCCGACTCCAGAAATGCCAGCGCCGGCTGATTCTGGAACCGATATGTAGGTTCCTGATACAGGCATACCGGCTCTTCTACTTCAATTCGCTGCTCCTCACAGATGCGCTTTAATGCAATTGCCATTTTCTTACTTAGTGCGAAAATCTGATACTTGTCTTCTAAGACAAAGGGATTCTCGCTTCTGTCAATCGTCACCGTCACGAACACCTTCTGACAACACACCAGCATTTCTGCAAGCACCTTGTTCTGTACCGGCGTAAATCCAGTAAACCCGTCCAGAGCCACCACTGCATCTTTCAGGATTCTGGATCTGTCCATGTGCAGACAGAGCAGATCCAGAAGTTCATCTTTTGTAATATATTTATCTTTTAAATAATTTTCGAATTCCTGATAGAGCATCTGAATATCCTGCAGCTTATAGTAAGAATAAGAATTCTTTTCCACGGCATCTTTCATTTCTTCCATATCTGCCGGCAAAATGTTGTACTGCATAAGCTCGGAAATCACTGACTTCACTTCACTGATATACCCGGGTTTCCGGATGTTAGATCCCAGCACGTGAAGTTCAGGCGCAAGTCGCCCTGCCACTTTACGCAGAACAAAATTCTTTCCTTCATCATCCAGAACCACGCGGTTTCCTTCTCCAATTTCTTCCAACACACGAAACGCAAGTCTCTGAAAACTTAAGACATCGATATTCATGATGCCATGTCTTGGATGACGCATGACAAATTCCTTCTGTGTCTGCATCGTGAACTGCTCCGGAACGATCACAATATAATTCTGCTTTGGATGTCTCATCGACTCTTCGATGATATGCTCATATAAATAATGGGACTTCCCTGCACCGGAATTCCCAAAAATAAATTGCAATGCCATAATTGCACTCCTTTATAAACGACCGTAAATTTCCTGTGGCACATATGCCTCTACATGAACCCCGTCTTCCTTGAATTCTTCCAGAAGCAGCTCCCCATATTTTCGGATCAGCTGTACTTTCGAAGATTCTGCATATGGAAATACACGTTCAATGTGAATCTTGTCTTCGCGAAGCTTCTCTTCAATGGCCTCAAAAAGAGTTTCCAGATTTTCGCCTGTTTTTGCAGAAATCTGAACGATTTTATCCGCCTGAAAATCGCGTACCAGGATACTCTCTCCCACACGGTCCATTTTATTAAATGCAGTAATGACCGGTTTGTTCATCACTCCCAGTCTCTGCAGTGTCTCATATACAACGAACATCTGCTCATCCATCTGCGGATTGGATGCGTCCACCACGTGCAGAATAATGTCCGCATATTTTGCTTCCTCCAACGTGCTTCGAAAAGCATCGATCAGATGGTGTGGCAGTTTCCGGATAAATCCTACGGTATCCGTAAGCAGAATTTCCTGCCCGCTTGGAAGCTTCAGATTGCGGGTCGTCGGATCAAGTGTTGCGAACAGCTGATCTTCTTCCAGCACACCTGCATTCGTCAGCGTGTTGAGCAGTGTCGATTTCCCTGCATTCGTATAGCCAACGATTGCTACCACCGGAACTTTATTCCGCATTCTCTGCTCCCGCGTCAGTTCACGGTGTCTCTTTACATCTTTTAATTCTCTATTAAGCTGTGAGATGCGGTCTCGGATCAGTCGCCGGTCCATTTCCAGTTTCTTTTCCCCGGGACCTCTGGTTCCGATTCCGCCACCCAGACGTGATAAGGCCCGTCCTGCACCGGTCAGCTGAGACTGTCTGTAGCGAAGCTGTGCCAGTTCGACCTGAATCTTTCCTTCACTGGTAGATGCTCGTCCGGCAAAAATATCCAGAATGACGAGCGTTCGGTCCATCACTTTGGTCTCCAGCATTTCGGTCAGATTATTCATCTGCGCCGGTGACAATTCATCATCGCAGACGATTCCAGTCGCATCCAGTTCCCAGAGAAGCTCTTTTATTTCTTCGATTTTTCCTTTTCCAACATAGGTCCCCGGATGCATCGCCTCACGGTTCTGAATGACTTTCCCGACCACTTCCGCTCCGGCTGTCTTGACCAAATCTCCTAATTCGTCCAGCGACTGTCTGGTGTCATCATTATCTCCCGTGCTGACTCCCACCAGAATCACCTTTTCTAATTCTTCCTGCATTTCATAAAGTGCCATATTTCTTACCCCTATACTATTCTGACGCAGGTGCCTGTGTATTCAGAAATTCCAGTTCCTTTACAGCCGCCGCATCGTCAGGATAGTTACTTACATAAATTTCTAATTTTGTTTTTGCCTCGTCATACATCTTCAATGCTTCATATGCGACGATCTCGTTAAATGCCATTTCCTGCTTAAGCTCACTGCTTACATCGGAAAATGTCTGCCCCTGTTCAAAATAATAAACTGCTTTTTCCGGACACTCCATCTCCATTTCACATTGTCCAAGGAGATGATAAAGCGTTCCGCTCTCTTTGGCACCATTTTCCAACGCAAGACCCAGATGCTTCTTGGCAGCCTCGTAGTCTTCTGCCTCCCAGGAGCAGATTCCAAGTCCCAGATAAGCTTCTCCTAAGTTTTTCTCTTTTTCGATTGCCGTCTCGAACTTCTCCCGGGCTTCTTCGTATTTCCCTTCTTCCAGAAGCGAAGTCCCATCTTCCACCGGATCTGCACATCCTGTAAACAGCATGCAAAAAGCCAGTATAATCGTAATGATATATTTTCTCATATTATTCTTTACCTTATTTCTATTTCTTCAATCTGCCAGTCGATTGGTTCCAGTCCATTTTCCATCAGAAACTGATTTGTCTGGCTAAAAGGCCTGCTTCCAAAAAAGCCCCGATAAGCAGACAGCGGACTTGGATGTGGCGCTTCCAGGATCAGATGCTTCGGATTGGTCAGCATCCGTTTCTTCATCTGCGCCGGTCTTCCCCACAAGATGAAAACGATCGGTCTATCTTCTTTATTCAAAGCCTCAATTGCTGCATCGGTA
>JAQYAI010000077.1 GCA_029227655.1 bacterium
AAGCACTGAATAAGCCCCTTTAGGGGCAGCTGTGAATGTGGTGCAGTTGGCAGACCTTCAGTGCGCCTTCCGGGTGCAAGCAGGTAATAGCCCCTTATAGGGGCAGAACAAGCCACCCGCTAAGCGGGTGGTCTTGACTGCAATGTAAAATTCTATTAGCTAAGAGTAACTCTGACAGCTTTTTCTGGATGGAAATCGTTCATAAGATCGTATTCGTTGTGACCTGTAGATTCTTTCATATATACGCCATTGTGTGTATATGTACGGATAAATCTTCTTCTATCGATAGCTGTCCAGTGTTCTGTATCCCAGCAGATATATCCATCAGCGTCCCACACTTCCTTACCAAGTTCCAAGTCTACCTGACGACCTTCCTGCATATAACGGAAAAGTTCGAAATCTTCGATATCTAATTCCATCTTATGCACTTTATCGTATACTTTCATTGCAAAATCCTCCTTTATTAATACGAATGCTTATATATAGTATACATAAGTTTGACAAATCGAGCAAGAAAAAATATACTAAAATTACCGTTAATTAAATCACAAGAGAAGGGGAAGAAAATGATATTTGATTCACATGCCCATTATGACGATAAACAATTTGATATAGATAGAGAAGAGCTTCTGGAATCCCTTTCAGAGTTAGGAGTAGGAACCGTTGTAAATGTAAGTGCCAGCTATGAGTCATGGAGGCGCTGTGTAGAGATGGCAGCGAAATATCCGTATATTTACGCGGCGGTGGGAACGCATCCAGATGAAGTAGGTGTCTTAAATGAAGAGATATTTGCGGAAATGAAGGAATGGTGCAAAAGGGACAAAGTAGTTGCAATCGGAGAAATTGGTCTCGACTATTACTGGGATAACGAGCCACATGATGTGCAGAAGAAATGGTTCATCCGCCAGCTTGACCTGGCAAGGGAAATGAACCTTCCGGTCATTATCCATAGCCGTGAGGCGGCAGCCGATACTATGGAAATCATGAAGGCACATGCACAGGGGCTTCAGGGAGTGATTCACTGCTATTCTTATGCTAGAGAACAGGCGGAAGAATATGTAAAAATGGGATTTTATATTGGAATCGGCGGAGTAGTTACATTTAAAAATGCAAAAAAATTAAAAGAAGTGGCAGCAGTGATTCCATTAGAGAGGATTCTGTTGGAGACGGACTGTCCATATCTGGCACCTGCTCCATACCGCGGAAAGAGAAATCAGTCTTCTTATATTCAATATGTGGCAGAAGAAATTGCACAGATCAAAGGGATCACTGCAGAAGAGGTGATTGCTGTGACAGAAGAAAATGCAAGAAAAATGTATCGTTTAAGCTAGGGGGAGTACAAATTTGAAAGAACCAACATTAGGAAATCCACAAAATACCATTCAGGTATTGCAAAAATATAATTTTAATTTTCAAAAGAAATTCGGACAGAACTTCTTGATTGACACACATGTGCTGGATAAAATTATTTCCGCAGCAGGAATTACAAAAGATGATTTTGTTCTGGAAATCGGTCCTGGAATCGGAACAATGACACAATATCTTGCCTGCGCAGCCAGAGAAGTTGTGGCAGTTGAAATTGATAAGAATCTCATCCCGATTCTGGAAGATACGCTATCGGGTTACGATAATGTATCTATTATTAATGAAGACATTCTGAAGGTAGACCTTGTCTCGCTCGCAGAAGAGAAAAATCAGGGACGTCCGATCAAAGTCGTAGCAAATTTGCCATATTATATTACGACACCGATTATCATGGGACTTTTTGAAAAGAAGGTTCCACTGGAGAGTATCACCGTCATGGTACAGAAGGAAGTTGCGGATCGTATGCAGGTAGGTCCTGGAACCAAGGATTATGGCGCACTGTCACTGGCAGTCCAGTATTATGCAGAGCCTTATATTGTGGCGAATGTACCGCCGAACTGCTTTATGCCAAGGCCATCAGTGGGATCGGCGGTCATTCGTCTGACAAGACACAAAGAAATGCCGGTTCAGGTAAAAGATGAACAGCTCATGTTCAAACTGATTCGCGCATCCTTTAATCAGCGGAGAAAGACGCTGGCAAATGGCCTTAAGAATTCATCGGAACTGAATCTGTCAAAAGAAGTAATCGAGCAGGCAATCGAACAGCTCGGCAAAGGGGCAAGTATCCGAGGCGAAGCGTTAACGCTGGAAGAATTTGCCCGCCTTGCCAATATCATAAGTGATTTATAGCATTTCGTAAGGAAGAGGTAAAAAAGGAGGAATGTAACATGCAGTATCAGATCAAAGGCGACACATTACCGGTAGTTATCTGTCAGTTGGAGGCTGGAGAAACAATGGTGGCAGAACGAGGCTCTATGTCTTGGATGTCTCCGAATATGGCGATGAACACGACAACAAATGGTGGAATTGGAAAAGCTTTTGGAAGAATGTTTTCAGGAGAAGCGATGTTCCAGAATACGTACACAGCGCAGGGTGGTCACGGACTGATTGCATTTGCGTCAAGCTTTCCAGGGTCTATCAAAGCATTTCAGGTGGAACCGGGAAAAGAATATATTTTCCAGAAGAGAGCGTTTCTTGCTGGAGAAGCAGGGGTCAATCTTTCGGTGCATTTCCAGAAGAAGGTTGCTTCCGGACTTTTCGGGGGAGAAGGATTTATCCTTCAGAAAGTATCAGGAAATGGGATTGCATTTGCGGAATTTGACGGACATGTAGTGGAATATGATCTTCAGCCGGGACAGCAGATTGTTGTAGATTCCGGATATCTTGCAGCAATGGAAGCAAGCTGTAAGATGGATATACAGACGGTGCCGGGACTTAAGAACATGGTATTTGGAGGAGAAGGACTTTTCAATACAGTGATCACAGGTCCAGGACATATTTGGCTGCAGACAATGCCGATCAGCAGTGTGGCTGGCGCACTTAGACCATATATTCCGACCGGAAATTAATACATCACAAACGAAGTGGTTAGGAAATTTTTTAAAATTTCCTAACCATTTTTTTGTTGACATTTGGCTCCGTGTGAGTAAAATATAGTTTGTCAATGAACTGTTCAATATTGAACTATTAGAAGATTAGACTGAGGTGACGTGAAAGAATGGAAAAAGAAAGACGAAGACAGCATGTTGCGCCAGCCCTGCGCAGGGTGGATCACATGATGAAACGAAATCTGGAAATTCATGTAAAAGAGAAGGGAATCGATGAGCTTACCATGGTACATGGGTGGTTTCTGCGGTATTTGTATGAGAACCGGGAGAAAGATATTTTCCAGAAAGATATTGAGAAACAGTTTGGCTTTTGCAGATCTTCTATAACGAATATCATTCAGGCGATGGAAAAGAAGGGATATTTGAAGCGGGAGGCTGTCAAGCAGGATGCAAGACTCAAGAAAGTGCTATTGACGGAAAAGGGAATCAAGGCACATCAAACAATGGCAGCATTAATCGATCAGCTGAATGAAAAGACTTTGAAAGGAATTACAGAAGAGGAGCTGGAAAGCTTTTTCGATGTAATTGATAAAATAGAAGCAAACCTGATACAGCAAAAGGAAGAAAGACAGCAAAGAAAGGAGTAGGAGAATGTATCGGAGAATATTAAAAGAAGTAAAAGAATTTAAAGCTGTGTCTCTTATAACACCAGTCTTTATGATTCTGGAAGTAATTATGGAAATGATCATTCCGTATTTGATGGCATCGATCATTGACAACGGTGTAAATGCCGGCGATATGAATCACATCATAAAGACGGGAATGATTATGATCGTGATTGCTCTGCTTGGCTTTTTATCAGGCCTTGCAGGAGGGCGAACGGGAGCGAAAGCATCTGCGGGGCTTGCAAGAAATTTAAGAGAGACAATGTTCAACAATATTCAGACCTTTTCGTTCTCGAATATTGACAAATATAGTACAGCCGGACTTGTGACCCGTCTCACCACAGATGTGAATAACGTACAGATGGCATATCAGATGATGCTTCGCATGTTCGTGCGTGCACCATTCAGTATGATCTGCGCGATGATCATGGCATACCGCATCAATGCGAGACTTGCAAGCATTTATCTGATTGCAGTCCTCATTTTAGGTGTGATTCTTTGTTTTATCATGAGCAATGCAACAAAATATTTCCAACAGGCATTTCCAAAATATGATGATATGAATGCCTCTGTACAGGAAAATGTTTCTGCAGTACGAGTGGTAAAAGCCTATGTTCGCGAAGAGGAAGAAACAAAAAAATTTAAAAAGACAAGTGAAAACATCTATCATATTTTCCTGAAAGCAGAAAACAACATTATTTATAATGCACCAATCATGAATGCAACGGTTTATACCTGTATTCTTCTGATCAGCTGGATCGGAGCGAAAATGATTGTTGCAGGTTCCCTAACCACAGGCGAAATGATGAGTCTTCTTACCTATTGTATGAATATTCTTATGAACCTTATGATGGTGTCTATGGTGTTTGTTATGGTATCCATGAGCTCTGCCGGGGTCAGACGTATTGCAGAAATTTTAAATGAAAAGAGCGACATTACGAATCCGGAAAACCCAGTTTTTGAAGTGGCAGATGGAAGCATTGAGTTCAGAAATGTAGACTTTGCCTATAAGAAAGATTCGAAAGAACCGGTATTAAAAGATATCAATCTTAGAATCAAATCAGGAGAGACCATTGGTATCATCGGTGGAACAGGAAGTGCGAAGACCAGTCTTGTTAACCTGATCAGCCGTCTTTATGACGTGACAGAAGGAGAAGTCCTTGTGGGCGGAAGAAATGTCAAAGAGTACGATATGGAAGCACTGCGAAATCAAGTATCTGTGGTTCTTCAGAAGAACGTATTATTCTCGGGAAGTATCCTGGAAAATCTTCGTTGGGGAAATAAAGAGGCAACGCTGGAAGAATGTGAACATGCATGTAAGCTGGCGTGTGCAGATGAATTTATCCAGCGATTCCCGGATGGATATGAAACACATATTGAACAGGGAGGCAATAACGTATCTGGTGGACAGAAACAGAGACTTTGTATTGCCAGAGCGCTCCTTAAGAAGCCGAAAGTCCTGATTCTTGATGACAGCACAAGCGCTGTTGATACGGCTACAGATGCAAAGATCCGCAAAGCATTTGCAGAAGAAATTCCAAATACAACAAAACTAATCATTGCACAGCGTGTATCCAGTGTGCAAAGTGCAGACCGCATTATTGTGATGGAAGAAGGAAGAATTAATGGATTCGGAACTCATGAAGAGTTATTAGAAACAAATGAGATTTACAGAGAAGTATACGAGTCACAGACCAGTGGCGGCGGAGACTTCGATGAGAATGGAGGTGAGTAAAGATGGCAGGACCAATGCACAGACAGCCAAGGGGAATGAAACCAACCGTTAAGAATCCAGGGCAGCTTTTGAAGCGTCTCTTAGCCTATATTTTCCGTAAGTATAAGTGGCACTCTCTTGTAGTATTGATCTGTATCATTACAGGAGTTCTGGCAAATGTACAGGGAACGATGTTCACGAAAAGCCTGATTGATGAATATATTACTCCATTTTTACTTACAGATCATCCGGATTTTGCACCACTTGCGAAAGCAATCGGAAGAGTGGCATGCTTCTATGCCATTGGTGTAATTGCGGTATATATTCAGAACCGGGTTATGGTCATTGTCACACAGGGGACGCTGCGCGATCTTAGAAATGATTTGTTTGAACATATGCAGAAGCTTCCAATCAAATATTTTGACACGCATTCCCATGGGGACATCATGTCGATTTACACAAATGATATTGACACCCTCCGCCAGATGATCAGTCAGAGTATTCCGCAGGTCATCAACAGTGGATTTACCATAGTCAGCGTATTTATCAGCATGTGCATCTTAAGTATTCCGCTGACAGTGCTTACACTGGTGATGGTAGCAGTGGTGCTGATGGCAACAAAATATGTCACCAAACAAAGTGGAAAGTATTTCATGCAGCAGCAGTTTAACATCGGTAAACTGAATGGTTATATTGAAGAAATGATGAATGGGCAGAAAGTCGTAAAAGTGTTCTGTCATGAAGAAGAGAATATTAAGGAGTTTGATGCGCTTAACAATGCCCTGTACGAAAGTGCTGATAAAGCGCATGCATTTGCGAATGTCCTTGGTCCGATTAATGCACAGCTTGGAAACGTAAGCTATGTACTCTGTGCGCTTGTAGGAGGAATTCTGGCTTTAAATAGTGTCGGTGGATTTACACTGGGCGGACTTGCAAGTTTCCTTACATTCAATAAGAGTTTCAACCAGCCGATCAACCAAGTGAGCCAGCAGATGAATTCTATTGTTATGGCACTTGCCGGAGCAGAGAGAATCTTCCGTCTCTTAGATGAAAAAACAGAAGTAGATGAAGGACATGTAACTTTGGTAAATGTAAGAGAGGAAAACGGAACATTCGTAGAAAGCGAAGCGCGTACAGGACGCTGGGGATGGAAATATGTTCATGAAGATGGAACGGTCACCTATACAGAAGTGCGTGGAGACGTAGTATTCCATGACGTGGATTTTGGATACACAGATGAAAAGATTGTTCTTCATAATGTGAAAATGTATGCTGATCCGGGTCAGAAGATTGCATTTGTAGGTTCGACTGGTGCAGGAAAAACGACCATCACAAATCTGATTAACCGTTTCTACGATATTCAGGATGGAAAGATCACTTACGATGGAATTAACATCAACGAGATCAAGAAAGCAGATTTGCGCCGTTCCCTCGGAATTGTGCTTCAGGATACACACTTATTTACGGGAACCGTAAAGGACAATATACGTTATGGTAAATTAGATGCGACAGATGAAGAAATCATGGCAGCAGCACGTCTCGCAAATGCGGATGGATTTATTCGCAGGCTTCCACAGGGATATGACACTATGCTTACCGGGGACGGCGCAAACTTAAGTCAGGGACAGAGACAGCTCCTTGCCATTGCACGGGCTGCCATCGCAGACCCGCCGGTGCTGATCCTCGACGAAGCAACAAGCTCTATCGATACACGTACAGAACGAATCGTTCAGGATGGTATGGATAAGCTGATGCATGGACGCACAACATTCGTAATCGCACACAGACTTTCCACGGTAAGAAATTCAGACTGCATTATGGTACTGGAACAGGGAAGAATCATTGAACGTGGAACACACGATCAGCTCATTGAAGAAAAAGGAAGATATTACCAGCTTTACACGGGAAATTCAATAAGTGCATAAAAGTGTGAAAAAATTGAATGAAATAAAGAAAAAATCACTGTTTTTTGAAAAAACAGTGATTTTTTTGGCTTTTTTGTTTATAATATCACTATAAATGTGAGGAGCGTGAAGCGTATGGAACCGTATAAAGCCAGTAAATTGCCAATGGATTATAGAATTGATAAAGAAATGTTGCGATTAATTGCAGAAGCGAATGAAAAATATGGCGAGTATAAATCATTACTAAATACATTAGAGTTTGATTCTAAATTTTTTTTGGAATCAATTTTGTTGACGGAAAGCTATAAGTCAACACAGATAGAGGGAACTCAGATTTCACAGGATGAAATGTATTACCTGAAATATATGGAAAAGACAGATGACAATCGGGAAATACAAAACCTGAAACGAGCAGTTGAATATGCATATCATAGTATTTGCGATGGAAGTACAATAAGTCTAGGTCTGGTAAATGAGATGCACAGGATTACATTGGATAGTGTACGTGGGGCGGAGCGAAATCCAGGTCAGATAAGAACTACGCAGAACTGGATTGGTCCAAGAGGAGTAGGAATAGATGGAGCTACCTTTATTCCACCGGTGCCGGAAGAAGTTCCGGAATTGCTGATTAATTTATATGAGTATATGAATGATGCGTTTATTGATCCTTTGTTAGTGAATATTGCAATTTCTCATGCACAGTTTGAAACCATTCATGCATATAAAGATGGAAATGGAAGATTGGGAAGGGCATTAATACCAGTTCAGATGGCGCTTTTGGATGAAGAGAAGCCTATTCTATATTTGTCGGAAATTCTTGAATTATATAAGCCGTCTTATCAGAGGAGTCTGATGGAAAGCAGAAGAGGAAATGTCGCTGGATTTATAAAATTTTTCCTACAATGTGTCATTGATCAATGTAATAGTTTTATTTACAAAATTGAAAAAATAAAAAACATATACCGAGAAGATATGAAAAAAATCGAGGTAATAAGAGGAAATTCTATATATAGAATTATGCCGGTTATTATGCAGCAAATTGTATTTACTAAAAAAGAAGTACAGGAGGAATCAGGAGTTTCGGTCAACATCGTGTCAAATCTGATTAATCAGTTGGTCGATATGGGAATTATTGTGCCTGATAGTACAGTTGCAAAAAAAGGATACAGATATCAGAGAATATACGAAGTATTTGTGGGTGTAAAAGATTATATATAGGGGTAATAGTAAAAAGAAACTCCGCCAGGTGAGGGCCTGGCGGAGTTCTTTTTGTTTATGTTATCTAAAAGGAATGAGAGTAAAGCTTGCAATCAATAGGCTTTGATTGCGTTACTTTTATGAGGGGCGATAGTTGTTTATCAACTATCTTGTTATTAGTATATATGCAAAATGTGTCCAAAATATGTTGAAACCATAAAAGAAACAGAAAAAAACTAAAGAAGATATTAAGAAAAACTGATGGAAATATTAGATGAGAAGCGTTAAACTAGCAAAAAGAGATATTTTAGCAACAGGAGAGAGGGCATGTTAATTATAGGAACACATATTTCTATCGCGGGCGGCATTGCGAAAACAGCAGAGAATGTGGTGAAAATGGAAGCGAATACCATGCAGATTTTCAGCCGCAACCCGCGAGGATCGAATTTTAAAATTCCATCTGAAAAGGAAGTAGAAGAATTTCAGAGGATAAGGCAGGAATACCATTTTGGACCGATTCTGGCACATGCACCGTATACAATGAATCTCGCGAGTGCTAAGCCGGAGGTCTATGAATTTGCCTGTGAGGTAATAAGGGAAGATGTAGAGAGAATGGATGCACTTGGGATTGAAAATATTGTTTTTCATCCGGGCAGTCACACAGGAATTGGAACAGAAGCCGGAATTCAGAACATTATAGGTGGTCTGAATCAGGCGATTACAGAAGACCAGAACATTACCGTTTTGCTGGAAACAATGAGTGGAAAGGGAACGGAAATTGGTTTTCAGTTTGAGGAATTAAAAGCTATTCGAGATGGGGTAAAATATCCAGAGAAGGTTGGAGTTTGTCTGGATACGTGTCATATCTTTTCGGCGGGGTATGATATTGTGAATCACCTGGATAAAGTGTTGGAAGAATTCGATGAGATTTTAGGACTTTCTTTGCTTAAGGCCATTCATCTGAACGACAGTATGATGCCGTTTGCTTCGAGAAAAGACAGACATGCAACGATCGGGGATGGGGAGATTGGTCTGGAAGCGTCGTTAAATGTACTGAAACATCCAAAACTTCAGGGAATTCCGGTTTATCTGGAGACTCCGCTGGATGATGCAGGGCATAAAGAAGAGATTAAGATGATTCGAGAACATTTGAAAATGTAACAACGAAAAATCCCGGGAGGTTATCCCGGGATTTTTGTGTTTTATGTTATCTAAAAGGAATGAGAGT
>JAQYAI010000078.1 GCA_029227655.1 bacterium
CCGCTTCCACCAATGCCAAAATGTCAGATCCTGATTGCGAAACCACCGGTCAGTGTATCGACAAAAGCGATCTATGAAGCGATTGATTCCAAAGAAATCGAGGACCATCCGGACATTGATGGAATCATAGAAGGACTGAAAGAACATGATCTGGATAAAATTGCTGCATCCATGGGAAATGTGCTTGAGAAAGTAACAGTCGACATGCACCCGGAAATCGCACAGATCAAAGAGTGTATGCTGGAAAATGGTGCGCTCGGTGCCATGATGAGCGGAAGTGGCCCGACAGTGTTCGGAATCTTCCGAAGCCGAAGGGCAGCACAGGAGGCGTACGAGAAAGTGAAAGCGCAGGGAATTGCAAAACAAGTGTATGTGACGGGTGTGCATAATACGAGAATGTAAGAAAGAGTGAACATATGGGGAACCCGGGCAGAGATGTCCGGGGTATTTTTTTGTTGGAGTGAGTCTTGAATTGCTTGTCATAGCATATAAAAAGAAGGATTTTGTTATTCTTAGCTGCCAGAGAAAGATTGGAATTTCCTCAAACTAGCCGTCAAAACTGAATAATATAATTTTCGACTCTGCTATTATAGCATATCGCTGTATAAACATAAAACTTAATATCTGTTATTTGCAAATTTTAATTTGTGTAAGATACAGGGGGATGTATAATTCTTCTATTCTCTGTCCAAACTTAGATATCGCATAAAAACAGAGATATCCAGGGAGGTTACATAGAATGAACGAGAAAAGGAAACGTAGAATTAGTATGATTTGTGCACTTGGTATCAGCCTTCTGGCAACGGGCGGTATTGTCTGCGCGCATCAGGAGGAGCTACATCGTGCGGAAATTCAGCAAGAACTTGCAAAGGAAGTCTTTCGTTTCCATGTGTTGGCAAACAGCGACAGTGTGGCAGACCAGAAATTGAAAATGCAGGTAAAGGAAGCGGTTATTTCTTATATGAAAGAAGAAATTCCAGACAGTGAAAACGCGGAAGAAACAAAAAGATGGGCAAAGACGCATTTGAGAGAAATTGAAGTGGTCGCGAAAGAAAAAATTGAAGATGCAGGAAGCAATTACGCGGTCAAGGCGGAGGTGACTAATTGTGCGTTCCCAGAAAAGGTGTATGGGGATGTTACATTTCCGGCGGGATATTATGATGCGCTGCGTATTAAGATAGGAAAGGCAGAGGGACAGAACTGGTGGTGTGTGCTCTATCCGAATTTGTGCTTTATAGACTCTGTCCGTGCGGTGGTACCAGAGGAGGGAAAAGAGCAGCTGAAAGAAGTGCTTACCGAGGAAGAATACGAAGAAGTTACTGAGGTGAAAATTAAGTGGTTTTGCTTGCAAATGTGCGAGGGAGTGTGTAGAATAACAGAAGCAGCCAACTGGAAGTAATTGGACAGAGGCTGTGGTACTGGAACAAAGCGATGTAGCAGGATAGGTGAAAAAGAATGTATACATTTGAAAGCAAAGTGAGATTTAGTGAAGTTGATAACACCGAAAGGCTTACACTTCCGGCTGTGGTCAATTATTTTCAGGACTGTTCCACCTTTCAGTCTGAGGAACTGGGGCAAGGAGCCGATGCCTTAAAAAAGATGGGGAAAGCATGGATTTTATCAGCATGGCAGATTGAGGTGGATCGTTATCCACGAATTTGTGAAAAACTGAAAATCGACACCTGGGCAACATCTTTTAATGGTATTTACGGGAATCGTAATTTTCGTCTCAGAACAGGGAATGACGAGATTCTCGCAAGAGCCAATTCCATCTGGGTGTACATGGATATTGTGAAAGGACGACCTGTCCGTCCGGAACAGGAAGTGATTTCTGCGTATGAGACCTGTCCGTCACTGGACATGGAACCGGTATCAAGAAAAATTGCACTGCCGAAGGAACTAGAAGAAAGAGAAACTTTTCCGGTGTTAAGGCACCAGATTGATGTCAATAACCATGTGAATAACTGCCAGTATATTCAAATGGCACTAGAAGTGCTTCCAGAGTGTGGACGCGCAGGGAAAATTCGTGTAGAATATAAGAAATCAGCGGTACTTGGCGATAGGATCTGTCCAAAGGTTGCGGTTGAACCAGATAGAAAAGTAGTGGAACTTTGCGGAACAGACGGTAGTGTGTTTGCAGTAGTAGAGATGAGGGAATAAACATGCATTTAGGAAAAAAACAGGTATTAACTGTAGTAAAAGTAGTAGATTTTGGTGTGTATTTGGGAACAGATAAGGAGAAAGTCCTGCTCCCGAAGAAACAGGTTCCGGCAGGAATCGAGCCGGGTGATCCGGTGGAAGTCTTCTTATATAAAGATTCTTCGGACCGACTGATCGCAACAACAAATGAACCAAAGCTCACGTTGGGAGAGATTGCAGTTCTTCCGGTTGTTCAGGTAGGAAAATTCGGAGCATTCCTCGACTGGGGCTTAGAAAAGGATCTGTTTCTTCCATTTAAAGAGCAGACAACAAAAGTAAAACCGGGAGATGAATGTCTCGTTGCACTTTATATTGATAAGAGTGAGAGACTTTGTGCGACTATGAAGGTATATCAGTACCTGAAAAAGGGCGCACCATACCAGAAAGATGATCAAGTAGAAGGTATTGTTTACGAAGTCAGCGAGAACTTTGGAACTTTTGTTGCGATTGATAATCAGTATTCGGCACTTATTCCAAAGAGAGAAGGCAATCCGGGACTTCAGGTAGGTGACAGAGTGCATGCACGTGTCACGGAAGTAAAGCCGGATGGAAAGATCAGTCTGAGTGTTCGTGAAAAAGCATTTATTCAGATGGATAAAGATGCACTGATGGTCATGAAGAGACTGGAAAGCTGTGGTGGTAAACTTCCGTTTAATGACAAGGCTGATGCAGAACTTATTAAGCGCGAATTTGGACTCAGCAAGAATGCGTTTAAGAGAGCGGTTGGACGTCTTTATAAAGAAAGAAAAATTGTGATTTTGGAAAATAGTATTGAATTGAAATAGCAGAAAGCAGGGTACATATCCCTGCTTTCTGTGTTTATCAATTTCCATGAAAAAATCTTTCCCTAATAGAAGCGTTGATGTTATAATGTCAAAGTATAGAAGATAAGGCAGGTGAGTAGAATGAGTTTTGCACATTTACACGTTCATACAGAATATAGTTTGCTGGATGGTTCGAATAAGATAAAAGAATATGTTGCCCGCGTGAAAGAACTGGGAATGACTGCGGCTGCAATCACAGATCATGGTGTAATGTATGGTGTGATCGATTTCTATCGCGCGGCGAAGGCGGCAGGAATCAATCCAGTGCTTGGGTGTGAAGTGTATGTGGCGCCAGGGTCCAGATTTGATAAAGAAGCTTTGGGCCGTGAAGCAGACAGATATTATCATCTCGTTCTTCTTGCTGAAAATAATACAGGGTATGCGAACCTGATGAAAATCGTTTCCCGCGGTTTTACGGAAGGTTATTATTATAAGCCACGAGTAGACATGGAGCTTCTGGAAGAATATCACGAGGGAATTATTGCTCTTAGTGCCTGCCTTGCTGGTGAAGTGCAGAAGAATTTATCCCGTGGAATGTATGAAGAAGGAAAGAAGGCGGCCCTCCGGTATGAAGCTGTTTTTGGAAAAGGCAATTTCTTTCTGGAACTTCAGGATCATGGAATTCCGGAACAGGGAATGGTGAATCAGCAGCTGGTGAGACTTTCCATGGATACCGGTATCGAGCTGGTTGCGACCAATGACGTGCACTATACGTATGCAGAAGATGAAAAGCCACATGATATTCTGCTCTGTCTACAGACCGGAAAGAAGCTGGCGGACGAAGACCGCATGCGCTACGAAGGCGGACAGTACTATGTCAAATCACCGGAAGAGATGGCGCAGTTATTTCCATATGCCCTTCAGGCTCTGGAAAATACACAGAAAATTGCAGACCGCTGCCATGTGGAAATCGAATTTGGTGTGACAAAGCTACCCAAATTTGATGTACCGGATGGCTACACCTCGTGGGAATATTTAAATAAATTGTGCTACGAAGGTTTGGACAGAAGATACGGAAAGCCTTCCGAAGAATTAAAAGAACGATTAAAATACGAGCTCACAACGATTAAAAATATGGGATACGTGGATTATTTCCTGATCGTGTGGGATTTCATCCGCTATGCCAGAGACAATGGAATCATGGTCGGACCGGGACGAGGATCTGCAGCCGGAAGTATCGTTGCTTATACACTTGGGATTACCAATATTGATCCCATTCGCTATCAGCTCCTGTTCGAACGTTTCCTGAATCCGGAACGTGTATCCATGCCCGATATCGATGTGGATTTCTGTTTCGAACGAAGAGGGGAAGTTATCGATTATGTAATCGAGAAATACGGAAAAGAGCAGGTGGCACAGATCGTAACCTTTGGTACGCTTCAGGCGCGAGGTGTCATTCGTGATGTTGGACGTGTCATGGATCTGCCATATGCGTTCGTGGATTCTATTGCGAAAATGATTCCGAAAGAACTAAACATTACTTTGGATAAATCGCTGATGATGAATCAGGAATTAAAAAAACTGTATGAAGAAGATCCACAGGTCAAAGAGCTGATTGATATGTCAAAACGTCTGGAAGGTCTACCAAGACATACGTCCATGCATGCAGCCGGTGTTGTAATTTGTCAGAAAGCGGTGGACGAATATGTCCCGCTGGCGCTTGGTGCGGACAACATTCCGGTCACGCAGTTTACCATGACCACACTGGAAGAGTTAGGTCTTCTGAAAATGGATTTCCTTGGTCTTCGTACGTTGACTGTTATTCAGGATGCAATTCGTCTGGTGGAAGAAAGTACGGGAAAGAAAATCATATCTGAAGAAATTGATTATGATGATAAAGCTGTTCTTGACTCCATCGGTACAGGGAAGACGGACGGTGTGTTCCAGCTTGAAAGTGCCGGGATGAAGAGCTTCATGAAGGAACTGAAACCGCAGAGCCTGGAAGATATTATCGCAGGAATATCGTTGTATCGTCCAGGTCCGATGGACTTTATTCCGCAGTATATTAAAGGAAAGAATCATCCGGACAAAATCACTTATGAATGCCCACAGTTGGAACCCATTCTTGCACCGACTTATGGTTGTATTGTTTACCAGGAACAGGTCATGCAGATCGTGCGTGATCTCGCCGGATATACATTGGGCCGAAGCGACCTTCTCCGTCGTGCCATGAGTAAGAAAAAGGGCGATGTCATGCAGAGGGAACGTCAGAATTTCGTTTATGGGAATCCGGAGGAAGGCGTACCGGGATGTGTGGCGAATGGAATATCAGAGCAGGTGGCGAATAAAATATATGATGAAATGATTGATTTTGCAAAATATGCGTTCAATAAATCTCATGCAGCGGCCTATGCCGTTGTTTCTTATCAGACTGCCTATTTGAAATATTATCATCCGGTGGAATTTATGGCGGCGTTGATGACATCGGTAATTGATAATCCGGGCAAGGTGGCGGAATATATTTACACATGCCGTCAGATGGGGATTCAGATTTTACCACCGGATATCAACCGTGGAGTGGGAAACTTTTCAGTAGACAATGGAAATATCCGTTATGGACTGACAGCTATCAAGAGTATCGGGCGTCCGGTGATTGAAGCCATTGTGAGCGAGAGACAAATAAGAGGAGAATTCAAGAGTCTGAAAGATTTCCTTGATCGTATGACTGGGAAAGAAATCAATAAGAAAAGTGTAGAGAATTTTATCAAATCCGGTGCATTTGACAGTCTGAAGGGTACGAGAAAACAGCACATGATGATTTATCTGCGCATCATGGATCAGGTGAATCAAGAACGAAAGTATTCGATGGTCGGACAAATGTCACTTTTTGATATTGTGGATGAAGATCAGAAGAAGGATTTTGAGATTACGCTGCCGGATGTTGGTGAATATCAGAAAGAAACCATGCTGGCATTTGAAAAAGAAGTGCTTGGGGTATATATCAGTGGACATCCGTTGGAAGCATATGAAGAAAAGTGGCGGAAAAATATTTCCGCAACAACGCTGGATTTTCAGTTGGATGAAGAAACCGGACGCACGAAGGTGCATGATGGTGCAAAAGAGATCATCGGAGGAATGATTACCTCAAAGACGATTAAATACACGAAAAATAATAAAACAATGGCCTTTCTTACCATCGAAGACCTTATGGGAACGGTGGAAGTTGTGATTTTCCCAAAAGATTATGAGAAGAATCAACAGTATCTTCAGGAAGATGGTAAAGTATTTGTGAAAGGGCGTGTCTCAGAAGAAGATGACAATGCCAGCAAATTGATCTGTGAAGAAGTGATTCCATTCGAAAGAACAAAACGAGAATTATGGATTCAGTTCGCAGATAAGAATACGTTCCTGCAAGAAGAGGCCACATTATATAAAATGCTGGCTGAAAGTGAAGGCGATAATGAAATTGTTATCTATTGCAAGTCAGAAAGGGCAATCAAACGTCTGCCAAGAAACAAAAATATACAGATTGAACCTGTGATTTTAAGCAGACTGACTAATTATTTCGGTGAATCAGATGTGAAAGTTGTCGAAAAATCAATTGAAAAGGGATGTTAAATGTTATAGAATATTTACCAAGAGTGTGAAAAGTTAGACAATAGTGACCGCTGTGTATCAGCGCATTTAATGACTTATACAAATGGGAGGGAATAATCATGGCTGACAAAATAATCAGAACGATTGGAGTATTAACAAGTGGTGGAGATGCGCCGGGAATGAATGCGGCGATTCGTGCCGTAGTGAGGACAGCCCGTGGAAAAGGGTTACATGTGCGTGGAATCCGCAGGGGATATGAAGGTCTTATGAATGAAGATATTATCAGATTAGACGCAGGAGATGTTTCTGATATTATTCAGCGTGGTGGAACCATTCTTCAGACTGCACGCTGCAAAGCGATGATGACAGAAGAAGGTCCGGAAAAAGCAGCAGCTGTCTGTAAGAAATATGGAATTGATGGATTAGTTGTAATCGGCGGAGATGGTACATTCAGAGGCGCACAGAAAATTTCTGCTTATGGTGTAAATACGATTGGTCTTCCAGGTACGATCGATCTTGACATTGCCTGCACAGAATATACAATTGGATTTGACACTGCGGTAAATACGGCTATGGAAGCTATCGATAAGATCCGTGATACTTCTACATCACATCAGCGTTGCAGTATTATCGAAGTAATGGGACGTGATGCAGGATATCTTGCATTATGGTGCGGTATCGCCAACGGGGCAGAACGAATCCTGATGCCGGAAGAACATGATTATGATGAGAAGAAAATCGTAGAAGATATCATCGAAAACAGAAAACGCGGCAAAAAGAATTATATTATTATAAATGCGGAAGGAATCGGCGATTCTATGAATATGGCGAAGAGAATTGAAGAAATGACAGGGATGGAGACAAGAGCAACCATTCTTGGACATATGCAGCGCGGTGGAAGTCCGACATGTAAAGATCGTGTATATGCTTCTATCATGGGAGCGAAGGCTGTCGATCTTCTTTTGGCAGGAAAGACGAATCGTGTGGTTGGTTACCAGCATGGGGAATATATAGATTTTGATATCGACGAAGCGCTTGCGATGACAAAAGGTATTCCAGAATACCAGTATGAGATTTCAAAAGCCCTTTCGTTGTAAAATAGGAAGGCAGTATGACACAAGATGTATTATTGACAATATCAGGGCTTCATGAAATGGGAGACCTTAATACCCCGGCAGAAGAAGATGAAGTACTTGAGACAATTACTCCGGCAAAGTATTATTTAAAAAACGGAAAACACTATGTTTTATATGATGAAGTGGTGGAAGGATTTTCCGGGGTAATTAAAAATAAGATCAAAATAACGGAGGGGAAGGTACTTGAGATCATCAAGACAGGAAGTACGAATTCTCATATGATTTTTGAAGAAGGCAAGAGTAATCTGACGGTTTATGACACACCATACGGACAGTTTCATCTGGATATGCATACCAGAACATTGGAAATCCTGGAGTATGAGGATGAGATTTCTGCAAAAGTGGAGTATGGGCTCGATGTGAATAATCAAAAAGTGGCAGATTGTACAGTTTTTCTCAGTATAAAACCTAAAAATGCGAAAGTATTATAGAAAGAGCTGCGGTACTTATGTACCGCAGCTCTTGGCTTACTATGTATTATTTTGCTTTGCGAAATCTTGAAAAGAATCCTTTTTTCTTCTGTGGAGTATCGAGTGGTCCACGGATACCCTTCACTGCTGTGATGTAAATTCCACTGATTGTAGCTTTTACTTCTTTCTTTACTGGGATAACATCAAAAATAGGTTCGTCACAGATGAATTGCATGATCTTTGGACCGACTTTCGCCTTTACAACAGCAATCTTTGAACGACGCAGATACCATGGTGTCTGTTCCTTCACGGCTGCTGGAAGATCTGCATCTTTGAACTTCATGATCTTTTTATCGATAACGAGCATCGATACCTGCTGTGCATAAGCTTCAATGGATTTCTTACTTTCTTCCTGCTTTGCCTGCATCTTCTTTCCAAAGAAATACAGAGCTACGAGAATACCGATCATTACGGCAAGAATTACTATTAAAACAATTGTGCTTGTTTTCACGGGAGTTCCTCCTAACATATTTATACATATCTGATATTGTAACATTGTTTGGAAATGAGTGCAAGTAAACAAGATTAAAATGTTGAAAATGAATATCTGAAAAAAGTGTGAACTGGCGAAAATTTCTTTTCAATTTAAGAAATGTATGTTACTATTGCAATGATGTCGTTTTTTATGTGACAAAAATGTGTTTTTGATAAACAAAAATAGTAGATGGAGAGGTAAGAGTATGAAAAAGAGAGTGACAGCACTGACAGCAGTCGCATGTGCCGCAGTAGTACTTATGACAGGTTGTAAGGCGAAAGAGCTTTCCAATGAATATGTGACGGTTAGTGTGTATAAAGGTGTTGAAGTAGAGAAGGTGGAGGCTTCGGCAGAAGTCACAGATGCGGATGTAGAAGCACAGATTGAAAATATTCTTTCTGGTTATGCGGAAGCAGTAGAAATTACGGATCGTGCAGCACAGGATGGGGATATTGCCAATATCGATTATGTGGGAACCAAAGACGGTGTTGCATTTGATGGTGGATCATATGAAGGGTATGACTTGACATTAGGAAGTGGAACTTTCATTGAAGGATTTGAAGAAGGAATCATTGGACATAATATCGGGGAGACCTTTGATCTTAATCTGACATTTCCAGAAGAATATCAGAATGAGGAACTTGCCGGACAAGATGTTGTATTTAAGGTGACATTGAATTCCCTTAGCGTGAGTGAGATTCCAGAACTTACGGATGCGTTTGTGAAGGAGAATCTTTCCACAGAGTCTGAGACAGTAGAAGCATACAAAGCAGAACTGAAAAAAGAATTGCAGGCAACAAATGATGAAGCCTACCAGTCATCTCTTCGTGAAGCGGCGTGGAATGCAATTCTTGAAAATACAACGGTAAATAAGTATCCGGAAGAAGCTCTTCAGGAATATACAGATATGGTCTATTCAGAATATGAGAAAATGGCAGAATACTATGGATTAGAATTTGCTGAATTCTTAGAAACCTATATGGGAATGGATGAAGAGACATTTGCAGCGCAGGTTGAAGAAGTTGCGCAGGCACAGGTAAAGAGTGATCTTGTCAGAGATTTGATTGCTGAAAATGTAAAGGGAATTGATACCTCAGAAAAAGCATACGAAGCAGTGTATGAAGAGTATGCAAAAGCTTATTCGTATGATGATGTGGAAACATTTCTTGCAGATATGGAGGAAGCTGGAAACAGAGAAACATTGGATAATCTTGTTCTTCTTCAGCTTGTACAGGACTGGGCAGCAGATAACTGTAAACAGGTAGAAAAATAAAGTGGTTTGAAGCGCCAATCACTTGAAAGAGAAAGAGTGGACCCTTATAAGAAAATCTTATAGGGGGATACTCTTTTTTTCTATCTGTCTTTTTAAAATTTGGTGCAGATAGATGAAAGTTGTGATAAAATAGCATTGACGTCTGTTCACCGATGCTAACATTTTCCGAAGGGGGAAATTGAATGACAAATAGAGAATGGGAACAATTTGGAGAAGAAATCCGCAGGACGGTGCAGGATGCGGTGGATTCTCGTAATTATGAAAGATTGAATCAGACAATTTCGAATACAATCAATCAGGCCGTCAATACAGTGGCGTGGAATGTGAGAAATTTTAATGACGCCATGAACCAGAAGCGAGGAAACAGCTATCAGTATCAACAGCCGGAACGGCAGAGATACGAACCAGTACCGAAAGAAATTCTGTATGATTCCAAAGGAACGGCAAAAGCAGGAAGTGTGCTGCTTATGGTGTTTGGTTACGTGTTTAGTGGAGCAGGGGTGATACTACTGCTCATTTTAGGAATCGTCGCACTTTCTATTGGTGGCTTTGGTGTAAAAACAGGTATATTAGCAGTATTAAGTGCTATTATGGCGGGCGGTTTTGGAACGATGGCCTTTATAGGGACAAGAAAGTCAGGACAGAGCAATCGCTTTAAAAAGTATCTCAGAGTGCTGGAAGGAAGAGAATTCTGTAACCTGACGGAGATAGAAGTGAAGGTCGGGAAATCTCACAAATATATCGTAAAAGATCTGGAAAAAATGATAAAAAAAGGATGGTTCAGGCAAGGCCATCTTGATCATCAGAAAACCTGTCTTATCGTGACGGATCGTATGTATCAGCAGTACCGGCAGTTGGAAACACAGAAACAGACATATGAGACGGAAGAAAAGCAGCGAAAGCAGGAATATGAGAAAAATCAAGAAGAAAGAAGGCAGAGACTTTCACCGGAAGTTCGAAAGGTGATTGAAGAAGGTGATGCGTTCGTTCAGAAGCTTCGGGCGTGCAATGATGCAATTCCTGGGGAAGAGATTTCGGCTAAGATTTCTCATATGGAAATTGTTGTGGACAAGATTTTTGATCGTGTAGAGCAGAATCCAGAATCTGTGGACGATGTACGTAAGTTGATGGAATATTATCTGCCGACGACAATCAAACTTCTGGAGGCTTACGAAGAAATGGATGATCAGCCGGTAGGAGGAGAGAATATTCAGACGGTGAAAGCAGAAATTGAAGCAACGCTGGATACTCTGAATGTTGCTTTTGAGAAACTTCTGGACAGCCTGTTCCAGACAGCGGCATGGGATGTGTCTTCGGACATTTCCGTTCTGAACACGATGCTTGCTCAAGAAGGGTTAAATGGTAACGATTTTAGGAATCATAAAAAATAAATGGAGATACGGATATGAAGAATGAATTTGAAACAATGCAGAAGGCTCCAACGCTTACGCTGGAACCATTTAAAGAAGAAGAGCCGGCAGTTCTTGAAAAACAGCCTCCGGTGATGGATGAGAGCATTTTGTCAGAAGAAGAAAGAGCAGCAGTGGATGCATTTGCAACACAGATCGATTTGACAAACTCTGCAATGATTTTGCAGTATGGTGCAGGTACGCAGAAGAAAATGGCAGATTTTTCGGAGAATGCGCTTGAGAATGTCAAGACAAAAGATCTGGGAGAAGTGGGAGAACTTCTTACAGATGTTGTGAAAGAACTGAAAGATTTTGATGAAGAGGAGAAAGGGTTCTTTGGTATTTTTAAGAAGACGTCGGACAAGCTGCAGAGCATGAAAGCAAAATATGCGAAGGCTGAGACAAATATCAATCAGATCTGTAAAGTGTTAGAAACACATCAGGTTCAGCTGCTAAAAGATATCGCGATTCTGGACAAGATGTATGAACTGAACCTTACTTATTTTAAAGAGCTTTCGATGTATATTCTGGCAGGAAAGAAGAAATTGCAGGAAGTGCGTTCTACTTCCCTGCAGGATATGATACAGAAGGCCCAGGTGAGTGGACTTCCGGAAGATGCACAGGCGGCAAGAGATCTGGAAGCAATGTGCACAAGATTTGAAAAGAAGATTTATGATCTGGAACTGACCAGAACAATTTCCATGCAGACTGCACCACAGATTCGTCTGGTTCAGAACAATGATACGTTGATGGTAGAAAAGATTCAGTCTACGATCGTGAATACCATTCCACTTTGGAAGAGCCAGATGGTACTTGCTCTTGGCGTAGAGCATTCCGCTCAGGCGGCCCAGGCACAGCGGGAAGTGACCGATATGACGAATGAGCTGCTTCGCAAGAATGCAGAGAAACTGAAACTTGCAACTGTAGAAACAGCGCAGCAGTCAGAGCGAGGTATTGTTGATATGGAAACATTAAAGACGACAAATGAAGCTTTGATTTCAACCTTTGATGAAGTGATGAGAATTCAGACGGAAGGTCGTCAGAAGAGGCAGGAGGCAGAAGCGGAGATGCTTCGCCTTGAAAATGAGCTTAAGCAGAAGCTTTTACAAATACAAGAATAAAAACAGGGGGAAGAAAAAAGTGGCTGATATTAAGTTGATTGAAGAAATTACAAATGCGTTTGGACCAAGCGGATTTGAAGAAGAGGTTTGTAAGGTAATCAAGAAATACACAGAAGGGTTCGATGTTACAAATGATGCAATGTACAATGTGTATATGAAGAGAAAAGATTTCTCCGGGAAAAAACCAGTGATCATGCTGGATGCACACACAGATGAATGTGGAATGATGGTACAGAGCATTCGTGAAAATGGTCTTTTGAATTTCCTGAATCTGGGAGGAATTCACATTACCAATCTTCCGGCACATTCTGTGATCGTACGCAACAGTGCCGGGGAAAAGATTAAGGGAATCATCACATCCAAACCAGTACATTTTCTGAAGCAGAAGGAACGAGAATCCTGCGATATGGATATTGAAGATCTGGCTATCGATGTAGGAGCAAGCAGCAGGGAAGAGGTGATGGAAGTATACGGAATCCATGTGGGAGATCCAGTAGTTCCAAATGTTACCTTTGACTATGATGAAAAAGGAAAGATCTGTTATGGAAAAGCATTTGACAACAGACTTGGATGTACCTGTATTATTGAGACAATGAAAGAACTTCTCCATGATACAGATCTTAACGTAGATGTGGTCGGATCATTTGCGGCTCAGGAAGAAGTTGGGGAAAGAGGCGCAATTGTCACATCGCAGATCATAAAACCTGACCTGGCAATCGTGTTTGAAGGTTCTCCGGCAGACGATTTCTATTACAGTGTGGGAATGGCACAGGGTGCACTGAAAAAAGGAGTTCAGATCCGTCATCGAGATGTCAGCTATATTTCCAATACCGCATTTATTGAACTGGCACATAAGATTGGAGATAAATATGGAATCAAATATCAGGATACGGTAAGAAGAGGCGGTGGCACGAATGCCGGTGTCATCAGTCTGGAAAGCAAAGCCGTTCCGGTATTGGTTCTTGGAGTACCTTCCAGATATGTGCACACACATCATAACTTCTGTGCAATGGAAGATATTGATGCAGCAATCCGCATGGCAGCAGAAGTAATCCGTGCATTAGATGAAGAGACAGTGAATAAAATTATGAGAAAAGATATTTTTGCTTAGAAAGGTGCCTATATATGATAAAAAAAGAGGATGCAGTATTACTTGGCATCCTCTTTTTTTATATGTTTTAGGCACCTCATTAAGTAAATTCTATCGAGTTAATCGAATACATTATCGAATTTCGTCCAGATATCTTTCTAAATATGGTTTCAATGAATATCGTGTCTCACCAGTATATCCAACCACGGTATCTGCCGCAATCATGGAGTTGAGCACCGCTTCTTCTTCGGCCTCAATCACTGCATAGAAAGCGTTCGACAATTTCGCTTCATTTATGAAAGAGAATTCCTGAAAACTTTCTTCTGTATCATGAGGAATCTTATGTGCAGTGGAAAATCCAATCATTACATCCCCGCTTCCGTGTCCCACATGAGAACCTGTTCTTCCAAGTCCAATGCCTGCACGCTTTAAGATGCGGTGGAGCTGTCTGCTGGAAACTGGAAGATCGGTTGCAATAATAGACATAATAGAACCTTTGTCTTCGGTAGCTGGATTGATTTCAGCATCGACTTTCTCACCAAGTGGAAAACCGTTGACAGTAAGGTCGCTAGTCTTTCCAAAGTTTGACTGAACCAGAACACCCAGCGTGTAGGTCTTTCCGTCGATTTCAAACTGTCTGGAAGCGGAACCAATACCGCCTTTAAATCCAAAGCAAATCGTACCTTTCCCGGCACCCACATCCCCTTGCTCGAAATTGCAGGTCGCATTTGCAATTGCTTCATATACATGCTCTTTTTGAACTGCGCGCTCGCAGATATGATTTAAATGACAATCATTGCATTCGCCGATGACTGGATTGAAGGACTGAAGATTTACTTGTTCAGAAGCGCATCGATGTACCATATAATCGACAATCGCATCTTGTACCAGCCCCACATTCAGCGTATTTGTCAAGGCGATCGGTGATTCTAAGGTGCCAAGTTCCTGCACCTGTAAGGTTCCGGTAGTCTTTCCAAAACCATTTAAAACATAAGATGAAGCAATAAATTTGTTTTCAAAAATATTATCTGGTGTTGGCATAATGACGGTAACACCTGTTTTATGCTGTTCATTATCGATGGTGCAGTGTCCGACAGTCACCCCGGCAACGTCAGCAATGTTATTTAATTTCCCCGGTTTTAAAGAACCGATGGTAATGCCATAATCTCGGATTCTCTTTGTATGCATACTTGTATAATCCTTTCTCTGGTGCTGATCATGATGAATTGACGCGCAAGGTATACTTGCACGCTCCTAAAAATAGTTTATCACATAGAAAGGGTTACAACAAGAGCCAGATTTGTTATAATCAGGGTAGTAAGTTTTTGAAAAGAAAGCTTTAAGAAAGGAGCTGGAAATATGGGATTAATGAAAGCATTAACAGGAGCAGCCGGAGGCATCCTTGGAGAACAGTGGAAAGAGTATTTTTATTGTGATGCGCTGGATGAAGACGTGCTTGTGAAGAAGGGGCAGAAGAAGGTAAGCGGTCGTTCTTCCAATACAAAAGGTTCGGATAATATTATTACAAGCGGATCAGTCATTGCCGTTAACGAGGGACAGTGTATGCTGATCGTTGAGCAGGGAAAGGTCGTAGATATCTGTGCGGAGGCAGGAGAATATAAGTATGATGCTTCAACAGAGCCGTCAATTCTGAATGGAAATCTGGGAGAAGATATTTCGGCCGTTTTTGAAAATTTGGGAAAACGCTTCACATTCGGAGGGCAGGCACCGAACGATCAGAGAATTTATTATGTAAATACAAAGGAATTGATCGGAAATAAATACGGGACAGCGAATCCTGTTCCATTCCGTGTGGTAGATGAAAGAGTTGGCTTGGATGTGGATATCGCGATCCGCTGCTTTGGGGAATACAGTTACCGTATTACGAATCCAATTCTTTTCTACACAAATGTATGTGGAAATGTGACCGCATCTTTTGAAAGATCACAGATTGAGAGTCAGCTGAAAAGTGAGCTTATGACAGCGCTCCAGCCGGCATTTGCAAAGATTTCGTCCATGGGAATCCGTTATAGTTCACTGCCGGCACATACGATGGAAATTGCAAATGCATTGAATGAAGTGCTTAGCAGTCAATGGAAAGAACTACGTGGAATTGAAATTATTTCTTTCGGCATTAATAGTCTGAAGGCATCAGAAGAAGATGAAGCGATGATCAAAGAACTTCAGAAGACAGCGGTATTTGCAAATCCGAACATGGCAGCAGCACATATGGTGCAGGCACAGGCAGAAGCGATGAAGAAGGCAGCGTCAAATCAGAACGCTGGCCCGATGATGGGATTTATGGGAATGAATATGGCAAATGCAGCTGGTGGCGTTAATGCAAAGGATTTATTTGCAATGGGTCAAACTGCACAGCAGGTTCAGCCGGTACAGCCAGCACCAAAAGCAACGGGAACAGAATGGAATTGTACGTGTGGAACTGTAAATAGTGGAAAATTCTGTTCGGAATGTGGGGCGGCAAGACCGGCAGCTGGATGGATCTGTGCATGCGGTCAGGTAAATGAAGGAAAATTCTGTTCAGAATGTGGAGCAAAAAGACCATGGTAAAAATGATGGAATATGAGTGTCCTTGCTGCGGCGGAATGGTCGAATTTGACAGTGTTTCGCAGAAGCTGAAGTGCCCTTATTGTGACACAGAGTTTGATATTGATGCATTGCAGGGATACGAAGAAGATAAAAATACGGAATCAGAGGATGACCTGAACTGGGAAAAACAGGCGGGGACTGCATGGACCGAAGAGGAGAAAGAGGGGATGCAGGTCTATATATGCCAGTCTTGTGGTGGTGAGATCATTTGCGATAAGACGACTGCAGCGACAAAATGTCCCTATTGTGAAAATAATGTGGTCATCAAAGGAAAGCTGGAAGGGGACCTGCGGCCGGATTATGTGATTCCGTTCAAGTTAGACAAGAAGTCAGCAAAGGAAGGTTTGAAAAGGCATCTTGAGGGGAAGAAACTTCTTCCAAAGATATTTAAAGATGAGCATCATATTGATGAGATAAAGGGAGTCTATGTTCCGTTCTGGCTGTTTGATGCGAAGGCAAATGGGACAGCAAGATACAAAGCTGCCAGAGTCCGGACGTGGAGCGACAGTAAATATCGCTATAAAGAAACCAGCTTCTTTTCAGTGGTGCGCGCAGGTGAAATGGGATTTTCCAAGGTTCCTGTAGATGGTTCGACCAAAATGGAAGATGTTTTGATGGAGTCACTGGAACCGTTTGACTTCAAAGAGGCTGTCGATTTTAAGAACGCCTATCTGGCAGGATATCTGGCGGATCGTTATGACGTAAATGCGGAAGAAAGTATTGCAAGGGCAAATGACAGAATCCGGCAAAGTACGGAAAATGCACTCGCATCGACGGTCATGGGTTACACTACAGTGATTCCCGAATCCACCAGTATTAAATTTACGGACAGTGCAGTCAAATACGCGCTCTATCCGGTATGGATTCTGAACACCACCTGGAAGGGGAAACAGTATACCTTTGCCATGAATGGGCAGACAGGGAAATTTGTGGGTGATCTTCCGGTGGACTGGGGTGCATATTGGAAATGGTTCGGTGTCATCAGTGCAGTAACAACGGTGGTTGCATTTCTGATGTCCTACATATTTTGGCTGATTTAGGAGGTGGAAGCATGAAGCGGATGATTTCTATTTTATTTGCAATGTTATTGCTTTTTCTTCCTGTAGTTACCGTGTGTGCAGAAGAACCGAAGCGTCTGGTGGATGGTGCAGATCTGCTTACAGATACCGAAGAAGCCGAGCTTTTGCAGGAACTGAATGAGATCAGTGTCCGGCAGCAGTTTGATGTGGTAGTTGTGACGACCACATCTCTGGATGGAAAGAGCGCGATGGAATATGCAGATGATTATTACGATTATCATGGATATGGAATGGGGCAAGATTACGACGGAGCACTGCTTTTGGTGGATATGGATTCCAGACAGTGGTGGATTTCGACGGCTGGATATGGAATTACGGCGCTCACAGATGCGGGAATTGCGTATATTGGCGAGGAGTTTCTTCCTTATCTAAGCGATGGTGAATATTTCAAAGCATTTTCTACCTATGCAGAATTATGTGATGATTTTGTAACGCAGGCCCGGGAAGGGGAGGCATACGATATTTCTAATATGCCGAAAAAAGCGTTTCCGGTCGCGACAAGACTTGGGATGTCGGTCATCATCGGAATGGTTGTTGGATTCGTAGGTGTGACCGCACTGAAAGGGCAGATGAAGACGGTCCGTGCACAGAGTACAGCGGGAAGTTATGTGACTGAGGGAGGACTGAATCTGCATACCAGCAGAGATCGTTTCCTTTACGTGCATAGAGACAGAGAGCGTCTGCCGGAACCCGACCATGGAAAAGGCGGCAGCAGTACACATATCTCTTCCTCTGGAAGGAGTCACGGCGGTGGCGGCGGGAAATTTTGACAAAACGTCAAAAGTTGTTGTTACTATTCACAGCCCTCCACCCACATGCGCACTCGTCGCCTCTTTGAGGCTTCAGTCCCGCTCCTGACGGAGCTAAGACTGCTTATGTGGGTGGAGTTCCTGCTTCACAGGCTCGATATGGATTCACATGCAGCCTCTTACATGCGAGCATGACGAGTCTGCCTGTGAATCCATATCGGCTGTGAATCGAAACAAAGATTTCATATTGATTTTTCGCCGTCGGTTATTATAATAAAAGGTACAGAAAGCAATCTGCCCGTATTTTATCTTATCAGAGAAAGGAAAATAATCATGAAACAACAACAGGCATTCTCCGGAAACGAAAAAATGCTGAAAGGCGGACTTCATTGCCATACCACACGTTCTGACGGTGCCGGCAATCCCGAAGAGGTCATCCGTTACCATTATCAGCATGGCTATGATTTTCTGGCCATTACCGATCACCGGAATTACAACTTCAAAAATTTTGCTCCCGATGTCCCTATCACCATCATTCCCGGAATGGAGTTCGACGATACCTTTGAATATAACAAAGGCTTCCGCTGCTTCCATACCGTATGTATCGGACCGTCCAGGGAAGACGGCAACGGATATGATCAGGATGAAACCATGCCCTCCGGTCTGGCGAAAA
>JAQYAI010000079.1 GCA_029227655.1 bacterium
TTCTTCACTTTCACGGATAATGCCGGACGCTTCATATAAGCTGTCTGCACCATCGATCTCTGTAATATCATAAGGTTCCATGCCAAGCAGCATATTTCCTTTATGGCCCGGCATATGGAGACGCAATGTTTTTTCGTCACAATACTTCTGAACAAAATCACAAATCGGTGTTTTCATTATTCTTCTCCGCCCATCATTCTGGAAACAGCGACCATGATCGCACATTCCATACGTTTGCGGAACAATTCGCATCCGTATTTGTACACGCCTTTTACCGAACCGGTGGCGTGATATGCGTTGGCAGCACATCCGCCTGAGCAGTACAGTCTTGCCCAACAGTCCCGGCATTCTTCACGTGCATACACGTTACAGCCTGCAAATTCTTTCTGAATTTCTGTATTTTTCACACCATCCCAGATATTTCCAAGGCAGAACTTCTCATCGCCAACGAACTGATGACATGGATAGAGGTCGCCCCAAGGGGTAACTGCCATGTATTCTGTTCCAGATCCACATCCTGAGATACGCTTGTAAATACATGGTCCGCCCTGAAGATCGATCATGTAATGGTAGAAGGTAAATGGTCTGCCTTCTTTGTCTCTTTCAATCATTAATTCTGCCAGCTTTTCGTACTGTTCTAAGACGATAGGCAGATCTTCCTGCGTAAGTTCTGACGGATCTCCTTCTGCACAGACAACCGGCTCCATGCTGAGTTCCGTAAATCCAAGATCCAGCATCTGTTTGATATCTTCCAGGAAATCTGGATTCGCATGGGTAAATGTTCCACGCATATAGTAATCTTTATGTCCACGCGCTTCCACCAGCTTCTGGAACTTCGGAACAATCTTTTCCCAGCTTCCATTTCCTGCATAGTCCACACGGTAACGGTCATGGACTTCCTTACGTCCATCCAAACTGAGCACAACGTTACTCATTTCTTTATTCGCAAATTCAATCACATCATCATCGATCAGAACCCCGTTTGTTGTCAGTGTAAAACGAAAGTTCTTGTTATGTTCTTTCTCAATGGATCTTGCATATGCCACCAGTTCTTTGAGCATGTCAAAATTCATCAGTGGCTCACCGCCAAAGAAATCCACTTCCAGATTGCGTCTGCTTCCTGAATTCTCGATTAGAAAATCCAGCGCACGTTTTGCAACATCCAGGCTCATGATTGCTCTTTCCCCGTGATATTTTCCCTGACTTGCGAAACAATAGGCACAGTTCAGATTGCAGGTATGTGCCACATGAAGACAGAGCGCTTTTACCACATTGGATGTCTTCTGCTTCAAAGCTCCTGCCATTGGTTCAAAGGTATCCGGCGCAAATAATTTGCCAGAGTTCTTTAATTCCACGATCTGGTCGTAACAATCCTCTACTTCCGGTTCTGTCACTTCTGTATTTCCAGCATATTTTTCCATAATCTTTGCAATGATTTCTTCACGGCTGTTCGATTCGAACATTTCGATCATGTCGTAGGCAACTTCGTCTACCACATGAACCGATCCCGAACAAATGTCGAGAACGATATTATATCCTCCAAGTTTGTACTGATGTATCATAATCTATTTCAAATTCCTTTCAATCAAATTCAAGACTCGCTCACATTGCAACGGGGATGTCATGCTACTGCACGCATCCCCGCTGAACCCTCTTGTTATCAAGCTTTCAGATAGAAATTATTTTTCTTCTTTTGCTTTTTCACACTGCTGATTTGCAATACCACAGCTTGTTTTGCAAGCTGACTGGCAAGATGTCTGACATTCGCCACATCCGCCATTTTTTGCACTATCACAAAGATTACGAGTTTCAAGTGTTTTAATATGTTTCATAGCTATAACCTCCACTCAAGATACTATTTATTAAGTTTATCGTAAACTGGACGTAAAATCAATATGCTCAGTCAAAAAAGAGGATCATTTTTATATTTTTATGCAATTTTTTATCGAATAAAGTTTGTAGCTACTTTTGCTTCCTTCTCTGGAAGACCGTATGTTTCTTTTCCCAATGCAATACTCTTCATCAGGAATGACATATTTCTTGCAAGTGTCCGCATGGTCTGAAGGCCTTCCAGATCCTGCTCGGCCTGCTCGGCATTATTTCCGTGAATGCTATTCCAGTACTGTCCAGATGCGACCGGCATTCCGGAAATGGTAAAGTATTTGTTGAGTTCATCAAAGGTAGCGGATAATCCGCCTCTACGGGCTGATACCACCGATGCTCCCACCTTCATTGTCTTATCAAAATGTGAGCTGTAGAAAAGCCGGTCCAGGAGTGCGACCAGTGTCGCATTCGCCGATGCGTAGTACACAGGACTTCCAACTACCAGTCCGTCACACGCTTCGAACTTTCCTGCAATTTCATTTACAATGTCATCAAACACACATTTTCCAGTCTCATAGCAGGAACGGCAGGCAACGCATCCGCGGATGTCCTTATTTCCTACATGAACCAGTTCTGTTTCGATTCCATTTTCAGCAAAAATCTTTTCCATCTCATGAAGGGCCGTGTAAGTACTTCCCTGTGCATGAGGACTTCCGTTAAGCAACAATACTTTCATTTCCTTTTTCCTCCTTTATTTAAACAGCATGTCAATCCCTGACTGCAATGTTTCCGCATCTAATGCTCCCTGACCATACGCAACAAAATTTCCTTCTGCATCAATAAAATAGGTGATTGGAATTCCACTATTTACATACTGTCCTGCGGCATCGTAGGTCGTGTCATAGAAAACAGGAAATGTATATCCCTGTTCTTCGATTAATGCAGATGCACTTTCCATGGTTTCTTTGGTTCCGTCCGTAAGGTTGATCATCATAAAGTGAATCTGATCTCCATATTTTTTGAATGCCTCCTCAAAATCCGGCAGTTCACTCTTACATGGTCCGCACCAGCTTGCCCAGAAATTCAGTATGACAGGTTTTCCATGATAATCAGACAAATGAACTTGCGTTCCATCCGCATCATAAACGGTAAAATCTGGTGCCGCCTGGGCCTTTTCCTCCTCAGCCGCATTTCCCTCGTCCGTACCCTCTTCTGTTCCCGCCTCATCTTCGGTTTTTTCTTCCTCTTTCGTCTCTGCCAGCTGCTGGCTATCCACTTTATCTTTTAAATGATTATAAAGAATCGTCGCTCCGCCAAGAAGCACCACGAAAGCAAC
Source organism: bacterium (assembly GCA_029227655.1). Classification (GTDB taxonomy): domain Bacteria; phylum Bacillota; class Clostridia; order Lachnospirales; family Lachnospiraceae; genus Allocoprococcus. Next base: position 3,161 of record JAQYAI010000079.1, read on the forward strand.
GACAATGATAATGATTACTTTTTTATTTTTCATAACTTTCCCCTTAACTTAACAACGCAAGCAATCGTCCAAATGTTCCGGTCGCCATCATCAGACCAATGACTACCAGAAGAAGTCCGCTCGCCGTATTGATAATTTTATAATGATTCTTGAACCAGTCAATCGTGCTCTTTAATTTATCAATTAAGATAGCGCATAAAACAAACGGGATTCCAAGTCCCAGAGAGTAGACAAGAAGCATCAGCATTCCTTCTGCCATATGCCCCCTCTGTGACGCCAGCATCAGCGCCGAACCGAGGAATGCTCCCACACATGGCGTCCACCCCACGGAAAATACCAATCCAAAAAGCACATTGGAAAAGAAGCCCATATCCTCCGACTTCTTAAAACGCTTTCCTTTGAACAATTTGATTTGAAATACGCCCATATAATTCAGTCCGAAAAATATAACAATCAGCCCGGAGACAATATTGACTGCCATCTGATATTGGTTCAAAAAGCTTCCAATCGTTCCCGCAAGGGCTCCCATTGCGACAAACATCATGGTAAATCCCAGCACAAATCCCAAAGCGCCCTTTAACGTCTTCCTCGTCGTTCGTTCCCCGCCGCCGGCAAAAAACGACACATAAAATGGCAGCATCGGAAGAAGACAAGGCGATATGAACGTAATGATTCCCTCTAAAATAGATACAACATATTGCATATATTTTTTCCTTCCTTTGATTGAAACTGACTGTTTTTATTATAGAATATGGGAAGGTGTTGTCAAGAAATTATAGAAAAACTAAATACACATAACTCATTTTTCTTCTCAGTTCTCGTTGATTTAGTCAAAGTGAACAACCGTATTATCCAAAAAATGATGGATTGTAGTGAGAACTTTGGTGTAAATGCACCTAAGTTTCAAGTTGGTGTTTGATATTTTGCAGAAATGGTGGTATACTATACTTGGAAGTTTTGGTAAAATACCCGTAAGTTTCAAGTAATCGGAGGTCTACAATGCAGAATATTATTAAGCGTGACGAATATCTTAGCAGAATTATTGACAGAAAGGAAAACGGACTGATTAAGGTTATTACCGGCATCAGAAGATGCGGAAAGAGCTTTCTCCTGTTCAATCTGTTTTATGATTATCTAATCGAAAGCGGAGTAAAAGAAGAACAGATTATTACGATTGCCCTAGATGATGATACCTTTGTTAAGTACCGTGATCCTGATGAATTGTCAAAATATATTCGCGGGAAAATCACTGGCTCGGATATGTACTATGTTCTCATTGATGAAGTGCAGTACGCAATCACAAAAGATGAACTTAAAAATCCTGAGAACATCAGGCTTTACAATGTACTCAACGGTCTTATGAGGCTTCGCAATGTTGATATTTATGTAACCGGAAGCAACTCAAAAATGCTTACGAAAGATGTATTGACCGCCTTTCGTGGCAGAGGTGACGAGGTAAAGATTTACCCAATCTCTTTCAAAGAGTATTATTCCTTTGTGGGCGGAGATAAATCCGACGCCTATGAAGAATACGCTCTGTACGGC
>JAQYAI010000080.1 GCA_029227655.1 bacterium
AACCGGCGTAAGCTTTCTCAAAGCCTGAGACATAAGTCTTGCCTGAAGGCCTACATGTGTATCTCCCATATCTCCTTCAATCTCCTGCTTTGGAACAAGAGCTGCTACCGAGTCAATTACAATGATATCAATCGCACCTGAACGCACCATCGTCTCCGTGATCTCAAGGGCCTGATCCCCGCTGTCTGGCTGGGAAATATATAATTCATCAATATCTACACCTATATTCTTCGCATATACCGGGTCAAGGGCATGTTCTGCATCAATAAATCCTGCAATCCCGCCACGCTTCTGGACTTCTGCGATCATATGCAAAGCAACCGTTGTCTTACCACTTGACTCAGGTCCGTAAATCTCAATGACTCTCCCCTTCGGAACTCCTCCCATACCAAGTGCAAGGTCCAGACTAAGGGAACCTGTAGGAACAGTCTCTACCTGCACCTGCGCAGCAGGGTCTCCCAGCTTCATAACTGTTCCTTTTCCGTAGTCTTTCTCCAATTTAGCAATTGCTGCTTCCAGCGCTTTCTTTTTATTTTCATCAGTCATATTTGCCATAGTATTCTCCTCATTTTCGAACGAACGTTTGTATATTCATATATTAGTACATATGTTCTGTTTTGTCAATAAATTCTTTTCTATATGCGGATGCTTCTTTCAGGCCATTCAGAAGAAACCGAACCTCTTCATGGCCTGCATATGCTGATTATTTCATTTTTTCCACACGATCCTGCACTTTTTTTGCAAAATTCTCTACCTTTCGCTCATAAGTAGTATTCATGTATTCTGAATGAAGAAGAAAATCTGCCGTTGCAAGATTATTTGCGATTGGAACGTCGTAAACAACGGCAATTCGTAAAAGCGCTTTTACATCAGGATCATGTGGCTGTGCTTCCAACGGATCCCATAAAAATATGATAAAATCAATACTTCCTTCTACAATTTTTGCTCCTATCTGCTGATCGCCCCCAAGCGGTCCACTATTATATCCCTTTACAGGAAGATCTGTCTTCTCTGTAATCAGCCTGGCGGTTGTTCCTGTTCCGCAAAGAGAATGATGCTTTAAAATTTCTTTATTTCTTTCACACCATTCAATCATTTCTTTCTTCTTTCCGTCATGCGCAACAAGAGCAATATTTTTTACTTTTCCAATTTTAAATGTCACAAAACGATCCTGCATTCATTTCCCTCCTGTTCTCTTTTTCGAATTACTGTTTTTCTACCACTTCCCCTTGTTTTTTATAAATACTTCCCGCCGGCACATAACCGCGGACCATGGAAAGTGGATAAATATTTGTGTTGCTTCCGACTACACTTCCAGGATTGAGGACCGTTCCACATCCAACTTCCACATTATCTCCGAGCATCGCACCAAATTTCTTCATTCCAGTCTCGATGATTCCTTCCGGTGTCTTAATTGTCACAAGCTTTTTGTCTGATTTTACGTTAGAAGTAATGGAGCCGGCACCCATATGTGATTTAAATCCTAATACAGAATCCCCCACATAATTGTAATGCGGAACCTGAACTTTATTAAACAAGATTACATTTTTAAGCTCTGTAGAGTTTCCGACAACAGCGCCCTCTCCCACGATCGCATTTCCACGGATAAAGGCACAATGTCTGATCTCGGCATCTTTTCCAATGATTGCAGGTCCGTTAATATATGCGGTCGGAGCCACTTTTGCTGATTTTGCCACCCAGACATTCTCTCCCCGTTTTTCATATTCTTCTTCTGAAAGTGTAGCACCAAGCTCTAAAATAAAATTGCTGATTTTCGGCAATACTTCCCAAGGATATGTGACACCTTCAAAAATATCTCTTGCAATCGTTTCTTCTAATGTATACATTTCTTTTACAGTCATTTCTTTCATATCTAATCCTTCTTTCCTTTTTTAATTGATGTTTTTTTCGTATAAAATCCAGCCGCCTGATCATAACACGCACGAAGCTGGTACTGATTATTAAGACCTAACACCCCATTTGTTCTGCTGATAATAAAATGCTTCAGCTTTACCATATATTCTTCCGGTGTGATCTCGCCGTCCGCAACATAGGTAAGCCCTTTTTCCCAACTGGCGGTCAGCTCTGGATTCAATAACGAACGAATCGAATGTTCCACCACGTCGAAAATCATTTCACCCAAAAGTGTCGGCGTTATAATCTGGGTCTTTTTATTCAATGATAAATATTTAATATTCAAAAGCTTTTTCAGAATTTCCGCACGAGTAGCACTGGTTCCAATTCCGCTTCCTTTGATCTGGGAACGCAGCTCTTCGTCTTCGATCAGCTGACCTGCATTTTCCATGGCAAGAATCATCGAACCCGAATTATATCTTTTCGGCGGTGACGTCTCTCCCTCTTTTATTTCCAGCCCTGACACACGCAAAATATCACCCTTTTTCAATTTCTGAATATAAGAGAACA
>JAQYAI010000081.1 GCA_029227655.1 bacterium
AAAATGCTTACGAAAGATGTATTGACCGCCTTTCGTGGCAGAGGTGACGAGGTAAAGATTTACCCAATCTCTTTCAAAGAGTATTATTCCTTTGTGGGCGGAGATAAATCCGACGCCTATGAAGAATACGCTCTGTACGGCGGTATGCCGCTTGTTTTAACCAAAAAGAACGACGCAGATAAGATGAATTATTTGCAAACTCTTTTCACCGAAGTATATTTCAAAGACATTGTGGAACGTTACGATATAGAGTTGCCGGATGTACTCAGCGAATTAACGGATGACCTGTGTTCTTCCGTTGGTTCACTTACCAATGCAAGTAAAATTTCAAATACTTTGCAAACAGTTAAAAACATTAAGGTTTCAGGTACAACCGTTTCAAACTATCTGAATTATCTGATTGAATCGTTCCTGTTCAGCAATGCAAAACGTTATGATGTAAAAGGAAAGAAGTATTTTGAGTATCCGTCAAAGTATTACTGTACCGACATCGGACTTCGCAACGCAAGGCTTAATTTCAGGCAGCAGGAAGAGACTCATATAATGGAAAACATCATTTATAATGAGCTTCTGTGTCGAGAGTATTCCGTTGATGTCGGTGTTGTAGAGATTGTGGAAACCAACGCTGGGAAAAGATCTAAAAAGCAGTGTGAGATAGATTTTGTAGTAAACAAAGGATCTAAAAAATACTATATCCAATCTGCGCTGAATGTCTCGGAACCGTCAAAGCTTGAAACCGAACTCAGACCTTTGAAGAATACCAAAGATTTCTTCAAAAAGATTATTATCAGTAAAACCTCAATGAAGCCTTGGACAGATGAGGACGGAATTCTTCATCTCGGACTTTATGAGTTCTTGCTGAACGTAAATTCCCTTGAGTTATAAACCGAATAAAACCCCCCAAAAATCGCCATCTGAAAGGATGGCGATTTTTTTATTTTTACTGTGACACAAAAAGACCGCCCTGCCATTCTAACTTTAGAATGACCTGGCGGTCCATTATTTTACAACACAATAATATAGAACAACGTAATGCAAAGTCCAATTCCGAACATCATAAGCCCGAATGACAGGCTTCGTTCGATGATTCTCTGACTTTCCACAAATTCTTCTTTCCATTCTGCCATTTCCTGCACATGGTCTTTGTATACCGGATGTTTTCTTCTCCATGTTACATTTCCAAGACTTTGGATGGCATTCTGTAGCTTACCTACAGCGATTGTAAAGATATTTCCTACTTCGTATTCTCTTGGAAGCGGACTGTCTTTATAAATTGTTTTTCTGAGAAGCACTACCACGGTATCTACAAAGCTATCTAAGATTCTGCAGAAGAGTGCTCCAAAGGTTGGAAGAATGGTAAGTAATACCGGCCGGTAGATCAGATTCTCCATATCGAACCATTTTGGCCATAAGTTCACATAAGTTACTTTGCCATCTTCTCTGCGGATAAGCACTTTGTTAATAAAGAATACATACACAAGTGCTCCGATTGCGATGGAAATGATTGCACCTTTTAAGTTTACCAGACTGAAATAAGCAACAACATGGCCTTCGCCGTGTGGATGGAAGTTCATGAATCCCTGTGCAAATTCTGCTGCTTTGTCCATGATCTGATGAGGGAAGCATCCCCAGATCAGAAGGACACCTGCGCTAACTGCAATGGAAACCGCACTTAATGGATTCATATACTTCTTCTTCGCATCGTATTTTGCCTGTAACTCCAGGTCTTCGTTCTGTTCGATAAAGACTGCTTTGAAAATCTTTGTCATATAGGCAACGGTAAGACCTCCACTGAACAGGAAAATATATTCTACAACTCTCATGATTCCAACAGCACCATATTCTACGATACTTTCATGAATCAGCGTCTTGCTGATATAGCCGCCAAATCCAGGGATACCTCCGATGGCAAGCGCCCCAATCAAAAATGCCACTTTCAGCAATGGTTTCTTTCTTCCAAATCCACGAATCTTGTTCAGATCCAGCGCATGGGTGTTCATGTAAATCACACCTGCGGAAAGGAAAAGCACCAGCTTGATCATCGAATGGTTCATCATGTGAAGGAAGGTTCCGTGAACAGCCAGCTGTCCATGTTCTCCCAAAAGTCCCATCATACCAGTCCCAACAAGAATGAATCCGATCTGTGACATAGATGAACACGCGAGTGTTCTCTTAAGGTCGATAGAAAATACCGCAAGCAGTGCTCCGCCAAACATAGTGAGGACACCGATGGCAAGTACGAAATTACTCCATGATACATCATATAAATATAAGTTGCAGCTTACGATCAGGATTCCATACATACCCGTCTTTGTCAGAATACCGGACAGCAGTGCTGAGGCTGGTGCCGGTGCGACCGGATGTGCCTTTGGAAGCCAGATATGTAATGGAAATGCACCTGCTTTCGCCGCAAATCCGAAGAACATACAGAATCTTGCCGCGTAAATCCAGATCTTATTTCCTTCATAAGCTGCCGTGGCTGTCAGAAGTCCGCTGATCATCACCGTTCCCAATTCATGGCTCAACGTCATGACACCCATCAGCATGACAAGACCACCGATCACCGCTACGGCCAGATACGTCCCCGCTGCCGAAAGGGATGGGCCGTTTTCCTCCTGTGCTACCCACACATAAGAAGTAAACGACATGATTTCAAAGAAAATAAAGGTCGTATAAAGGTCTGCTGACAAGAACACAGCCATGGTCGCTCCAAGTGTCCACAATAAGAACAGATAGAAGCGATTCGTATTTTCATGGTGCTTAAAGTATTCCCCTGATAACAAGGTTGCTCCGGCCCACATGAACGCTACGATGGTTCCGTAAATCAAGCGGAACCCATCCAGTGTGAAATTCAGACCAAATCCGCAGAAATATGGAATATAGCATTCTGCAAAGGCATGTGCCTCTCCTGCATGGTGTGCCGAAAGTCCGTATTTTGCAACAAGATACAACATCAGTGCCAACTCACTAAGAGCGACAAAGCATGCAATAAAATTCCTGCATTTTTCATTCTTTCTTCCTGCCAGATATGCAAGAAGTCCGCCAATAAACGGGTAAAATACGAGGAATCCAAGAATTAAACTATCGTTCATTACACTTCCTCCTTTACATACCCGATGCCACCATCTGGAAGGCATCTATGATTGGCTGAGCATGCAGCCCAAAATAAAAAATTACAATAACTAATAATACAAGTGGCACACAGATCATCCAGTTCGGATCCTTGACATCTGAAATCTTTTCATAGTCGAATCCTTTTCCAGGGAAGAATGCCCTCACAGAAACCGGCATGATATAAAGTGCTGTAAGTAGTGCCGAGATCAGAAGTGCCACGCTTCCAACACAGGCGAGAAGCGTTCCACTTTCCATTGCCGCCTTTGCCAGATTCCATTTACTGATAAATCCGCACATTCCCGGAAGTCCCATCAGTGCCAGCCCGGAAAGTGTGAAGCAGACGAATACGCATGGCATTTTGCGGCCAAATCCATCCAACTCATACACATAATTTCTTCCAGTCTTGTAAATGACTGCACCTGCACAGAAGAATAAACAAATCTTCATCGCTGCGTGGAAAATCATATGACTGAGCGCACCTACCAGTCCCGCCGGTGTCATCAAAATGACGCCAAACAAAATGTACGACAAATTACTTACGGTAGACCATGCAAGTCTTCGTTTCAGATGAGTTTCTTTCAGTCCTCGGCTACATCCATAAACGATGGTGAAAATGATGAGCACCATCAACAGGTTTTGTGCCCATGTTCCTCTGAGGAATTCTGTTCCGAATGTGTAATAGGTCACACGCATGGTTGCAAATGCACCGGTCTTAACAACGGCAACCGCATGAAGAAGCGCCGTAACCGGTGTCGGTGCCACGCCGGCTTTCGGAAGCCAGGCAGAACATGGCCACATCGCAGTTTTTACACCAAACCCACAGAAACACATCAGGTATCCGATTAATACCAGATTCACATTCTCTCCGGCTTTTGCCATATCAAGTGTTCCACCCATAACGAAGGAAGAACCACCATAGTTGAGCACAAAGATCATTCCCATGAACGCACATGCCGCACCACCAATCATATAGTAGAAATAGGTACGGCTGGCATGAATCGCTTCACGTGTGAGTGTATGCATAATCAACGGCAACGTAACCAGACTCAGCATTTCGAAAAATACATACATCGTTACGATATCACCAGATAAGGCAACTCCCAGTGTAATCCCATAAGTGATGGTATAGAACATAAAGAATATTTTTTCATGTCCTTCATGTTTCATATATTCAAAAGAATATAAAATTGCAAGTGGCCACAGAAATGCTACCATTCCTGCAAATACCATTCCAAGTCCATCCAGACGGAACTCTAAGATCAGTTCCTCTGTAAACTGGAATAACGTGAACGAATCTGTCGGACGGTTCAAAAGCATGAGAAGCACCAGCACAGAAGTGAGGATGGTCACGCCTTCCACATACCACATCAACTGTTTTCTGTTCTTAAATGGAAGTACAGGAATCGGTATCCCGGCCAGAATTGGCAATAATATCACAACTAACATCATCATTGCATTCATTTCTGTTCCCCCTTCCTATAATACTGTCGCTGCGATCTGTGCAGCATAGCTGATGAGTCCATTTGGGAACACTCCCAAGATCATTGCGACAAATGCAAGAATCATAAGCGGCACAAGCATTGCCATAGGAGGTTCTCCCTTTTTCATTCCAATCTCTTCCGGTTTCTTTTCTGTAAAGAATCCCTTCATTGTAATTGGAAGCAAATATCCTGCTGTCAGACGGGCACTGATCAATAAAACGACGATACCGCCCCAACCAAGAATCCCAATATTGGCATCTAACGCACCCTGTCCCAGATACCATTTGCTGATAAATCCACTTGCCGGTGGAATTCCAACTAAAGCAAGTGCCGCAAAGGTATAACACCAGAGTGTTTTTGGCATACATTTTCCAATGCCTTCCAGCTCTTCCACGCGAGACTTTCCATATTTAAAAATAACGATTCCTGCGGTAAGGAAGAGGGTACATTTGATAAATGCGTGGAACACCACATGAAGAAGTGCCCCCGTCATACCTGCAGGTGTAAGCACCGCAAGACCGAACAAAATGTAGGAAACCTGACTCACGGTAGAATAAGCCAGACGTTTTTTAAATACCGGCTCTCTGTAAGCAAGCATGGAACCCATAAATACGGTCAGAAGGCTTAAAATAAGCCATGCATACTGTACCCATGTTCCCCTGATAACATCAGCTCCGACTACAAAATACACCACGCGCACGATGGCAAGTACACCACCTTTTACGATGATGCTGGAAAGCACCGCCGAAGCAGGTGCCGGTGCCACCGGATGCGCCGCCGGTAACCACGCGTGAAGCGGAAGCATACCCGCTTTCACACCAAATCCAATCAGCATTGCCATGACTGCAATCAAAATAATCGTTTCATTTCCCTGTGCAAGCGCCAGATTCAGGCTTCCTCCCTCTGTAAATGCGAGCGTATCACAATATTTGTGAAGCACAAAGATTCCAAACAATGCCATATATGCACCACACATAGAGTAGAATAAATACTTTAGTGATGCCATAATCGCTTCTCTGGAGCCATTATGTAAAACCATAGGCATCGATGTCACGGTCATAAGTTCATAGAACAAATATAAGGTGACAAGATTTCCAGAGAAATTCAGTCCCATAAGCACTCCATATACCACTAAATAAAATCCAAAAAATCGCTTTTCCTCTCCTTCATGTGACATATATGGAAATGCATAAAAACCAACAAGAGGCCATACAACACTTACCACTGTTACAAAAAGTGCTGTCGTGGCATCTACTGCGAAACAGATTGGCATATCTTTCATGAAATAAAATAACGTAATACTTTTATCACCTGTCCATGACACATAAAGTGCTGCTGCCACAGAAACTGCAAGTGTGATTAGTACAATTGGTTTCAGACTACTGTCTGCTGTTTTCAACTCACTCTCTGTACTTTTCAGATGCTGAAGAAAAGAAGAGACCAGTAAAAACATCCCTGCCACTGTAGGTAATATAATTGGAAGTAATATCCAGATTCCCATTCCTTCCCCTCCTATCCGAACATTTCAAGTCCACTCTGGATCAATTTCATAATTGGCTCAGAACACATACCAAGCAGGAAGTTCATTGCCACAAAACAGATCATCGCAAAGCTCTTTGGTGCCTGCTGACGAATCGTAATATTCTGATAATTTCTCTCCTTGGCAAGCGCTGTTGCCGGTGTGTAAATTCTGATGACCGTCTTCATAAAATAAATCGCATTCAATACAGTACTGATAATCAGCACCAAAAGTGCCAGAAATGTTTTCGTATGATCTGCATTCTCAAATGCTGCCTGTGCAAACCAGAACTTTGAAATAAATCCGGCAAACATCGGGAAACCTACCATCGAAAGGGAACCTACTGTGAAGGCGATTCCGGCAAGGCGGTTTCTAAATCCAGCTCCAGTCAGACTGGCAAAATCTTTGTTCTTTCCAGATGCACATGTAATTCCAGAAGCCGAAACGAAAAGTAATGCCTTTGAGACTGCATGGGAAAGAATGTGGAACACACTCGCGATCACCCCGATTTCACTTCCGAGACCAAGTCCCATATAAATATATCCAATCTGTGCAACAGAAGAATACGCTGTCATCCGGCGGATATTATTTTCTCTGATCGCATTGACAGACCCCATGACCATACCGATCAGACCCAATACAAATAACACATTTGTAATCTTGCTGGCACGGATTACGTCGATTCCAATCACGCGATAGAAAATCTTGATCAAAAGAATAATGTAGCCTTTTGATACCAGTGATGACAGAATTGCCGATGATGACATGGTAGCATATCCATATGCATCCGGCAGCCAGGTGTGGAACGGATAGAGGGCACTCTTGATTGCAAGGCCCACCGTCATAAGTGTAATACAGACAAGAAGCGGTATCTGATATTCACCGGTAGAAGCAAGGATCTGTACCTGTTCCTTGATGTTGCTCATCAGAAGATGTCCGGTCAGGTCGTATAAGAAACAGACCCCGAGAAGCAGAAGACCGGATCCAAGAAGACTCATGATCATATATCTCATCGCTGCCTCTATGGTATGTCCGTTCTGTCTGATCATGATCAGACCACACGCAGAAATCGTGTTTACTTCCACAAAAACATAAGCTGTAAAAATATCATTTGTGTAAATCAGGGCAAGCAGGGAACAGAACAATAAATTTGCCATGATATAGTAAAGGTTCTGTTTTGTGCTTTCCAGTTCTTCTTCACGTTCTTTGGAACCACCGACAATACAAAGAAGCATAATCACACTGAATGCTGTCGCCATCAGCGCTTCCAGAACGCCCACGCGGATTTCATTTCCCCATGGTGCCGGAAAATGTCCCATCATGTAAGTATAAGAGGTTCCACTGCTGATCGTGAATGCAAGCACCATGGCAGACATGATGCCAACTGCTGTAATCATGACCAGATTCAGCTTTTTCGCCGTCTTTCCGTCTAAAATAGAAGAAAGAGGCCCTGTAAATAAAGAAATAAGAATACATATAAAAGGAAGATTCTGTACAAATGCCATTTATTTCTCCTCCTTTTTGATCATTGTCGTTATTTCGTCAAAATCAAGTGTATGATATCTACGATACAGGCGGATCGTAAGTGACAGCATAAGCGCACTGACCGAAACCGAAACGACGATACCCGTAAGAACCAGACCACTTGGAATTGGGTTGATATAGGCCTCTACGCTCTGCACTCCATCTACGATGATCGGTGCCTGTCTTCCCGCAATGTATCCCTTCAGTGCAAGGAATAAATACACCGCTGTATCCATAATATTCAGTCCAATGATCTTTTTGATCAGGTTGTTCTGAAGGAGAAGGTTCGTAAATCCAATGCCAAAGAGAATCATTGCAGCCGCTTCCCCATAATTTGCTAAAAGATTCGTCAAATTCATCATCTTAGTATCCTCCTTTTCGGAACATAACGTAGAAGGTATACATTGTACCGGCAACCACGATTCCTACACAAATATTTAAGATCAGGATCAGTCCACTGCTTATGATCGCGCCAGGAGTTCCAAGTGGAATGATGCTATGAATATGATTTGCACCTGTATAGAAAGAATAACTCTTGCACAGACAATAACAGGTGAGTGCTCCAAAACTCATCTTCTTGTATGTAGATTCCTTAAAGAAACGTTCTGTCTTTACAAATCCAAATGCTTCCAGATATAAGATCAGACCAGCACCTATAATTGCGCCGCCCGAGAAACCACCACCTGGTCCCAGATGACCAAAAAGGACTACATAAATACCAAAAATAATAATTGGTGGAACTAAGAGCTTGGCTATTCCCTGAAGAACCTTATCATTCTTAGGCTCTTTCAACCGGTCATTCATCGCCGCTTCCGCAGCCTCGTCTTTTCGTCCTTTCTTATCTACACGAAGAAGAATCAGTACGGTGCATGTTGCGACGAAAAGCACATGCGATTCCCCCAGAGTATCAAACGCACGATAATCAAGAATCATACCGGTCACAATATTTACCGAACCTGTTTCCTGAAGTCCGTTTTCAATATAACGCTGTGAAACTTCATTATTTACCGGCTTATCTGCCACACCAATCAGCGGAAGATTGGAAACAGCAGCGAGAAGCATCGTTA
>JAQYAI010000082.1 GCA_029227655.1 bacterium
TGGGAAGTCTTGCAGTTCATTATCAGGATGAGGAGCTTGCAAAAGAACCATATTCTGAGATTTCGAATCGCCCGGATGCGGTGCTGCTTTGTTATCCAGTTATTACAAGCGGTGAAAAGGCTCATAGAGGTAGCTTTGACCTGCTTCTGGGTAAGGATGCACCCGAAGAGAAACGTATCTGGGCAAGTCTGGAGAAGCAGGTGACAGCGAACACTCCACCGGCTTTTCTGTGGCAGACATTTACGGATGCGACGGTGCCTGTAGAAAATAGTATTCTGTATACGAGGGCTTGCTGTAGTGTAGGTGTTCCTTGTGAATTACATTTGTTTATGGAAGGAAGACACGGAATGAGCCTGGCAAATGAAGACTGGGCAACGAACAACATCGGGGAAGAAAGTATTTATACGATGATGCAGCAATGGCAGACTTTAAAGACGTTATATGGACAGAATCCAGATATGGTTCCGAAAATGTTTGTGTCTTGTGCACAGGCTAAAACTTTACAGGAATTTGCGGCCGAGTGGACGAAGGCAACCATAGGATTAAAGCGGTGTGAGGAACAGCATGAGGACAAATCAGCCATGCAGTGGCCGGATTTGGCACTTACATGGCTGGATAAAATTTTCCGTTAGATGTGATTTGACATAGGTTATTTATAATACCCGCACAGTATCCCCGGCTTTTGCCTTTCCTGCCTCGAGCACCTTTACAAAAATGCCTTCTCTTGGCATGACGCAGTCTCCGGCCGCTTTTCGAATGGCGCAATGGGTGTGGCATTCTTTTCCGATTTGGGTCACTTCGCAGATGGCACTTCCGATTTTTAGTTTTGTTCCAATCGGAAGCTTGTAGAGCGTAATTCCTTCTGTGAGGATATTTTCAGCAAAAGCTCCTGGAAGAAGGTCAAAAGAAATATTTTTCTGTACTTTAGCAACACTTTCCGTTCCGAGAAGGCTGATTTGGCGGTGCCAGTTTCCGGCGTGCGCATCTCCTGCGATTCCATGGTCCGGAAGCATTTCAATTTCTTCAACAGTATGCTTCTGCTCGCCCTTATTTTCACTAATGCAGACTGCTTTGATCATTGCCGTCTGGGCGCCGCAGCCTGCAGAACCTGCGGACTGAAGCATGTCTACGCCATGTCGGATTGGCTTTAAAGCGGCGAGAAGATTTTCTGTGGATGCTTTCTCGCTTCCCGGAAGGTTGACGATCAGGGAAGATTTGCGGATTCCTGCCGCTGAACGAGAAAGGCATCCGTTTGGTGTGATTTTCATGCTTTCTGCGCGCATGAGTTCTGGTATGCCAGGGGTCTCGCGCTCGATGACAGCTTTTGTTGCCTCCGGCGTGATATCTCGGGGCGAAAATCCGGTTCCTCCGGTTGTCAATATTAGTGAAGCGTGAAGCTCGTCTACACATTTGATAAGTTCTTCTTGAATCTGCTGGAAGTCGTCTGGAATGATCGTTGTGTAGATAACGTCCCAGTTCTCTTTTTCTAAGATAGAGCGAAGGGCAGGACCGCTGGTATCTACGCGTTCGCCAATAGCACCCTTGTCGCTGACTGTGATAATTGCTGCTGTGTAGTTCATAAATTTACTCCTCCCTGTGAAAATCACCGTGGACACCGCCAGTCTTTTGCATCAGGCGAATGTCAGAAATGACGATGTCTTTTTGTACTGCTTTGCACATATCATAGACGGTGAGAGCGGCAGTAGAAGCGGCTGTAAGGGCTTCCATTTCCACCCCTGTCCGTCCAGTGCAGGATACGGTCGCATATATTTCCACACTACAGTGTGTTTCGTCTAAAGACAAATCCAGATCAATTCCTGTAATCTGAATCGGATGGCACATCGGAATCAGGTCAGGGGTGCGTTTTGCGCCCATGACACCTGCAATCTGTGCGACAGTGAGCACATCTCCTTTTTTCATTCCACCCGTTTTGATTTTCTCAAATGTTTCAGGGCTTACAAGTACGCGAGCTGCAGCAGTTGCGCTGCGCTGGGTGATTTCCTTTTCCCCCACATCGACCATTTTGGCACGGCCCTGTTCATTAAAATGTGTAAAATCATCTAAGTTCTGCATAGTTAACCTCCAATTTGGTTCATTGTGCGGCCTGCATTGCTTTTGCTGGTAGCAGAAAGTTCTGCGTGAAATGCCGGTTTTGCAAGAATTGCCTGTTCCATTTGTGCTTTCATTCCTTCGAAATCCAGTCCTTTGACAGAATACTCGTCGGAAGAATGGAGGCAAGGCTTTAATTTTCCGTCTGCTGTGAGGCGGATGCGATTGCACTGTGCACAGAAATGGGCACTTACCGGACTGATGAGTCCAATATTTCCTTTTGCCCCTGGAAGCCGGTATAATTTTGCGACACCATGATCCTTTGTATTTTCCTGGAGAACGGCCTCTGGAAGCTTGTCCAGAACCACAGAACAAGGAATGTAGGATTTCTCATCGAAATCTTTATTGTCATACATTGGCATGAGTTCAATAAAACGAACGTCGACAGGATATTTTTTTGTTAATTCCGCAAGAGAAATGATTTCATCATCATTAAATCCACCGATCAATACGGAATTGATCTTGACTTTATCAAATCCGGCAGATAAGGCTGCTTCCAGTCCTGCCATTGCTTCGTCCAAAGTTCCACGTCTTGTGATGTGGGCATATTTCTTGGCATTTAATGTATCCAGACTGAGATTGACGCGGGAAACCCCTGCCGTGCGAAGCGGTCTTGCAAGTTCTGGAAGAAGAATTCCATTTGTGGTAAGACAGACTTCCTCAATTCCTTCCACTGCGGCAGCATGCTGGCAGATAGAAAGAATATTGCATCTTACCAACGGCTCTCCACCGGTGATACGCAGTTTCGTGACACCGAGAGAGGCAGCCGCCTGGACGGCAAGAATGATTTCTTCTTCTGTAAGGATTTCTTCATGGCGTTTCTTGCAGATTCCATCTTCTGGCATACAATAGCGGCAGCGAAGATTGCAGAGGTCTGTGACCGACAGCCGCATGTAGGTGATTTGTCTTCCAAAATTATCTTTCATAGCTTCATCCTTTTAATATCCTTAAATTAATATCTTCCGAAGGTACAATTTGGAAAATGGCAAGCCTTGCAGAGCTGGCATAATCCTCCGTCCCCAAGGTTAATAAGATCTTTCTTTGTAAATTTGTCTCCTGCAAATATCTGAGGAAGCAATACATCGAACATTGTTGTAGGGAGACTGATTGCCGCTCCGGGAACACCGAGAATGGCAACTTCATTTAAATAGGCTACCAGAGTCATATTTCCAGGCTGTGATGGCACGCCATGGGAAATAATATCAGCTCCCAGTTTCCGAATCGCGGTTGGTGTTAAATCATCTGGGTCCACTGACATTCCGCCTGTGAAAATCAGAAAATCAGCACCGGCATCCAGATAGTTCTGTGCGGCATCTACGATCATTTCCAGATCATCATCACAAATCGTCACGCCCAGGATTTCAGCTGGATATTTTGTCATTTTTGCGCGCACTACAGGCTCAAATTTATCTTTGATGCGTCCAGTATAAATCTCAGAGCCGGTGATGATGACACCGATTTTTTTGTGATGATATGGACGCAGATCGAGAAGTTTTCTGTCAGCGCACAGTTTTTCTGCCTGAATGATCTGTTCTTCCTGTGTAGTAAGGGGAACGATTCGCATCGAAGCGAGGCGTGCACCTTCTTCCACCGGATAATGATCAGGAAGTGTGGAAATGGTGATGTCCCCGATGGCGTTGATTTCTTTTAAGAGCTCTGTATTTACACGGAACATTCCACGGGTATCGGACATCAGAAGAACTTTTCCTTCTGACGGGGCAGTATAATGGGTTCCTTCTACGGGTGCCATAGCAGCCATGCGGAGGGCAGCATCTTCCTCGTGAATTTCGCCACTATTTTCTTCCCAGACAAAAATAGTACGTTTTCCTAAATTAAGCAATTCAGAAATATCTTCTTCTTTAATTATATGGCCTCGCTTAAAAGCGGCGCCCTTAAAGCCGTCCCGCATGGCAGTGATGTCATGACATAGCGTCATGCCGACGGCGTCTTCTACTCTAACTTTTCTCATATGATAAATCCTTTCAGTTTTGTTCCGGCAGCCAGTGGACCGCTTCCAGCAGGGACGATGCCCATTGCATTACAGCCAATGGTGCTGCTGAGCACGACATTTCCCTGATCTTTTGGGCAGACAAGGGTGACAGTGCCATCTGACAACTCCAGTTTGCCGCGCAGCAACCTGGTAGCCAGACTTTTCTTTTTGAATTCATTTTTTAAGGTAACCGTGATTTCTTCCGGAAGGAAATCATTTCTGCCAGTGAGCTTTTTCAGCGCAGGCTGTGCAACGGCATAGAAGTTGGTCAGGGAAGAGGCCGGGTTTCCGGAAAGTCCACAGACCAGCTTTCCATTTTTGACACCATAGGCGCATGCCATACCAGGTTTGATGTTTATTCCGTGCGTTATTATTTCCACACCGGCTCTTTCCATGGCGACAGGGGTAAAATCATAGTCGCCGACAGAGACACCTCCTGTAAGAAGGAGTGCATCGCACTGCGAAAGTCCTTTCGTGATCAGTGCTGCGATTTCTTCCGGAGAGTCACCGGCAATGCCCAGATAGAAAGAATCACAACCAATAGTTTCAAGGGCAGCGGCAAGTGTGTAACGGTTTGAGTTCCGGATTTTCCCGGAAGCTAAAGGTTCATTGATCTCGACAACTTCATTCCCCGTGGAAATGATTCCCACAAGTGGATGACGGTAGACCAGAGGGCTTGAGACGCCTTGCGATGCCAAAGTGCCCATCAGACCGGTGTCAATGAGCGTTCCTTTGCCTGCAAGCAATTGTCCCTTACAGATATCTTCGCCGGTTCTTACAATGTTGGAGCCACTAAGAAGCGGTGCAAAAATGGTAACAGTCTCCTTCGTAAAATGGGTAAGTTCATAGGGAATGACCGTATCGGCGCCTTTTGGAATAGGTGCGCCTGTGAGAATTTTCGTTGCAGTCATGGAAGTGACTGGTATTGTAGGAACTGCTCCGGCAGGAACTTCCTCCAGAATCTGAAATGTCACCGGATAATCTTCGGAAGCACCTTCTGTGTCAGAAGCGCATAACGCGTATCCATCATAGGGTGACCGGTCAAAGGGAGGAACATTTTCCGAAGCACACAAATCATCAGCGAGAATACGTCCAGCACTTTCTGCCAGAGGGACATACTCCGTGGTGACAGGCGAGACACAGCCAAGGAGCAGGTCGCGTGCAGTGTCAAAATTAAGGGTTCTATCCATGGATATCTCCTTTCAACAAAATAATTTTCTGAGGAGGAAGATGTAAAGTGACCTGGCTTGCATGAAGCCTGCGCCAGTCAGATTTATCCATCTCCCATCCAATAAGAGAAGCATTTTCAAAGCCATCTGCACGCAGCATAATGGTGTATGAAAATGGATTTTCTATTTCTTCTATCACATTGCAGACAAAGGCATTTTCGCCAGGGCCTGCACAGATATCGTGCATGCGGATTCCGACATAAGAAATGTCTGTGAAATCCCCTTGCACTTTTAAGTCGATTCCCCAATCCAGTGCTCTGACATGAGAGGGGTCCAGGACTTTGACCGGGGAAATATTTTTACAGCCGGTAAGCGTGGCTGCCATACGGGTCTGTGGATTTGCAAAAATGGTTTCTTTGCTGCCAAATGCATCGATGGTGCCTTTATTTATAATGGCGATCGAATCGGAAAGGCGGAACACTTCATCACGATCATGAGAGACCAGGATGACGGTTTTTCCAAATTTGCGGATCACCTCGCGTACTTCCTGTTCCAGGCGAAAGCGAAGGTGGCTGTCCAACGCAGAAAATGGTTCGTCGAGGAGCAGGATATCCGGGTCAGAGACGAGAATCCGGGCCAAAGCGGTACGCTGCTGCTGACCACCGGAAAGCTGGGACGGATAATGATCTGCCAGCTCCATGAGTCCAAAGGCATTCATAATCTCACTTGCCCGGGCATTTCTCCTGGCGGAATCTTTTTCACGATTCGCACCAGCCAGAATGTTCTGCCGGACCGTCATATTTGGAAACAGCGCATAATTCTGGAAGAGTAGTCCGACTCTGCGCTTCTGCGGGGTGAGATTGATCTTCTTTTCAGAGTCAAATAAGGTAACTCCGTCCACAATGATTTTCCCGCGATCCGGTTTTTCGATGCCGGCAATACATTTTAATGTCATGCTTTTTCCACATCCGGAAGCACCAAGAAGTGCAAGAACTTCATTTTTGGCTTCCAATTTCACGCGCAAATGGAAGGACCCCAGACGTTTTTCGATGTCTACGAAAATTGACATATCAATGTCCTCCTTTTCGAACGTTTTTCTTTTCTAATAAATTGATGACCAATAGTACCACAAAAGAAATTGCAATATTGATCATGACCCATTTGAAAGCGAGACCATCGTCATTGGTGCGCCAAAGCTGGTAGACTGTTGTGGAAATGGTCGCGGTTCTTCCCGGCGTGTACCCGGCAATCATGCTGGTCGCGCCGTATTCTCCGAGGGCACGGGCGAAAGCGAGTACCGTCCCGGCAAGGATTCCCTGGCGGCAGTACGGCATACGGATGCGCCAGAAAATGTAAGTATTGGAAAGCCCAAGTGACTGGGCTGAGTATGCTAAAGTTTCATCGAATGACTCAAAGGCACCGCGGGCCGTGCGGTACATGAGAGGGAAAATTACAACGGTAGTAGCAAAAATAGCAGACCACCATGTCATGGTTAACCGAAGGTCAAAAACTTCCAGAAACCATGAACCGATAATTCGTTTTGGTCCCAGGATACGAAGCAGCAGATAACCAACGACTGTCGGTGGAAGAACGAGTGGCAGAGTGAGAATAACGTCCAGCACGCCCTTCACGGTGCTTGGAGCTTTTGCAATATAATATGCGGCGAAAATACCTACAAAAAATATAACAACAGTACTGATCCCGGCGATTCTAAGAGAATTCCAAAGTGGAAATAAATCCATAAATATAAGTCCCCCTATAACAATGGGCGGGAAGAGTCCCCGCCCGTAATGCTTATATTTGTTGCCTATTATGCGATTGGAGTAAATCCTACAGCTTCGAAAATAGCATCAGCTTTGGAACCTGTGAGGAATTCAAGGAATGATTTAGCTTCATCCTGATGTTCGGATTTGTTCAATACTGCAGCTGGGTAAATAACTTGTCCACACATTTCAGCAGTAGCCGTATCTACAACAGTGAGACCTGCAGACGCGGCATCTGTCTGGTAAATGATTCCGCAGTCAACAGTAGCTTCCGAAACCTGTGTTGTAACTTCTTTTACATTTGTACCATAAGTAAGGTTACCATTTGCAGCAAGTGCTGCTTCATCTAAGTTAAAGTAAGTAAGAATCTTCTGCGTGTACTGTCCGACAGGAACATCAGCATTTCCCATGGCTAGTAAAATACTTCCTGCTTCGAGACCTGCTTTCAAATCTTCATAAGAATTAATATTTGCAGGATTTCCTTCTGGAACAGCTAAAGCAACTTTATTTTCAAGAATATCAAAACGAGTGTCTTCTAATACAAAATCAAGTCCTTCCGTGTTAACTTCAGTGCTTGCATTGATATCTAACTGATCCATCTGTTTCTGTCCGGCAGAAATGAAGATGTCACAAATAGCGCCTTCTTGAATCTGTGTCTTGAGTGTGCCGGAAGAGTCGAAATTGAATACGAGAGTTACATTTTCATGGTCTTTCATGTAAAGGTCGCCGAGTTCCGTAAGTGTCTCGGTCATAGAAGCTGCGGCGAAAACTGTGAGTTCAACCGGCTCTGCTTCTTTTTCAGTTTCTTCTTGTTTCGTAGTTTCCTGTGTGTCTGTGTTTGTGTTACTTCCACATCCGGCGAACAGTGTGAGGGCTGTGCTAAGAGAAAGTAACAATGCGATTGTTCTTTTTTTCATCTTGGTTACTCCTAAAAATAAGTATAGATGCGCGAATTCGAGCTGAATGGCTGAACTGATGTAAAGTGCGCAAAAAAATGTCCGTCTTCTTAAAGCAACGGACAATAAAGAACCAGATGATCTCACGAACTTCATCTGCAAATGTGTGCGTTGCCTCCTTTTCAAAATGGGAAGGCCACCCCGTTTCCAGGCATGACCCCGGGTCATAAAATGACCGGCCCGAATTCCATAGCATTGCCGTAGGAACAAGAGCTCGAAGACTATTTTCTAGTACTATTATATCGGGAAGGACAGGCAAAGTCAAAGTGTTTTTGCGGGGTGAGAAGGGGAAAAATTGGAAAGAGGCGGGGTGAGTGTGGGATTGTCCCTGGAGGAGCGTGAAGAAGTAAATGAAGGATAATAGTGGAAGGAAAAGAGCTGGTATGGGAGTGGGATTGTCCTTGTGGAAGAGAAAGAAACTTCTGAAGGACATTCGAGGCCGGGAACTCGATCAAGTGAAAGGAAAATTGTCCGTGGGAGCGTCCGAGAAGCTTCTTGCAGACAATTAGAG
>JAQYAI010000083.1 GCA_029227655.1 bacterium
TTCATCAGAGGATTTATGATGAGAAAAGCAACCAATATAACCACAACAATTATTGATATCGTGCGATAGACCGTTCTCCTGATTTTTCTATTAATACTCTGATCAATTTTCTTTTCCAATTCATCCTGTTCTGGAAGCCCATTGATAATTGCTTCCAATTCCTGATCTAATTTACTTTCATTACATTCACCGTGAAGCATCGCCATCCCCCTTTGTTATCCTTTTTATATTTCTCATACAGTATACACTATTTTTTCGATTTAAGAGATTTCCCATAGTAAAAAAGATCATCCATCGTCTTCACGGTAAATGATCCTCTTTTATAATCCCATTCTTCAATTACACCATTTTGTTTTCATAATCCTGCAATTCATGAAAAATATTATCTACATACACAATATCCTCAACAATTCGATACATCATAAAATACTTGTTTAAATCTTCCTCTGCATCCGCTGTCACTACAACTTTATAACCCATATTTTTCCCTCATATCTGTAACAACAGCATCTGCAGATCTATAGTTACCCTGTGACGCAGATACTCTCGATCTTTCGAGTTTCTCCAACAACATCTCTTCTGACATAGCAGCATATGGATTGCGCTCCACTCTTTTTATCTCAAATGGAAAACCATTATTTGCAACAGCCTGTGTTAAAAACATCCTGATTGCAGTAGTTGTATCTGTACCAAGATCTTTAAACAACTGATCAGATTTACTTTTTAACTCATCACCAACACGCACTTGAATTGTACTAGCCATTTCATCATTCCTCCACTTCTTTTTTATATTATAATACACAATCATTGCTATTTCAATTCATTTGTATTGATCTTGACAATCCCTTATTCTTTTACGATGAATTGCAAGTATAATTCTAAGGTACCAACCTATGAATATCTCTCGGAAACAATGTCGCAAACCTCACATTCTCATACCCCAACAATTTGCTGGTAAATCGCTCCAGTCCAAGCCCCAGACCTCCATGTGGCGGCATACCATGCTTATGCATCATTAAATAACTTTCAAAAGATTTCACATTCATATTTCTCATCTTCATTTTTGCAACCTGCTCTTGGTAATTATGAATTCGCTGGCCGCCTGTCGTAATTTCCAGCCCCCTGAATAATAAATCGAAACTTTCTGTCTCTTTCGGATTTTCTTTCCTGTCCATTGCATAAAATGGTCTCTTCGCGCTTGGATAATGTGTCACAAATACGAACTCACTTCCCGTCTCCCGATAAATAAGCTCATATAAAAGCTTTTCCTCTTCCGGTTCAAAATCTTCCCAGTCTTTTACCGGCCGATGATATGCTTCTGCAACTTTCTGCTTTGCATTGCGAAAAGGAATCGCAGGAATTGTTTCGATTACAGGCAACGTAAGATTTAATAATTCTATCTCTTTTTTATATTGTTCAGATAGATAAATCAATGTGTATTTCAACATTGCTGTTTCCATTTCCATAATTTCTTCAATGCTATTGATGTAACCCATCTCAAAGTCCACACTGGTGTATTCGTTCAAATGTCTTGATGTATCATGCTTTTCTGCCCGGAATACCGGTCCGATTTCAAACACCCGTTCAAACACGCCTACCATCATCTGCTTATAAAACTGAGGACTTTGTGCCAAATATGCTTCCTGTCCAAAATAATTCAGTGAGAAAATATTCGCACCGCCCTCTGCACCTGACTTCACAATTTTCGGCGTATGAATTTCTGTAAAATCATTGTTATAAAAGAACTCTCTGAATCCTCTGCAAATGCCTTCCTGCAATTTAAAAATCGCTCTTTGCTTTTCGTTTCGTAACGTAATCGGTCTGTAATCCATTAAGTTTTCCATCGAAGTATCAACTATTTTTTGATTAATTACAATTGGGGATGCTTCATAAGGTACACTTAAGACTTTTATCTCCTTGATATGCAGCTCATACCCGGATTTACTTCGCTTTTCCGCAACTACAGATGCTGTAATCTCAACACAGCTCTCCTCTGGCGGAAGCTCCATCTCACCCGAAGCAACACACTGAACAACCTCTCTTTTCGTTCTTAACAATACAAAAGAAAATCCCTTCATTTTCCGGATTTTATAAATACTTCCATAAATCGTTTTCATTATTTTCTTACCCTCTCTATTCTGCAGTTTTGCCTTGTTATCTTTTCAAAACGTCCTTCATTCATAAGAACATCGTCTTTATGTTCCATACGATCACCTTCTTTCAAAATGGGTTGCCCGCACGGAAATACTGATAAAAAGGGTACAAAAAAACCACACGAGCAAAGTATTTATCTTTACCAATGTGGTCTATTGCTTTTCTATTCCACATAGGCACAACACGATTAGCGCTTGCACCTATGACCTATCACAGATACAAACGCTATCTATCGTCGTCCCTATTCAGTTTCTGAAACTGACTCTTAAACATAATATATACCTCAATTGAACTGAAATTATTTCTTGAGATTCTAGCACTGATCATAACAGATGTCAAGATAGTAATTTTAAATTACTCCTTTATCTTCCGTACATGTTCTCTTGCTTTTTCCGCAATCCCATACACATCTTGGCCATCGCATCCACCTTCATTGTACCTTCCTCTTTTCTCCAGCTTCCGCTTTGGATAATGCATTTGTTCTTCTCCCTGCAGGTCTTTCCAGACAAAACTGTCATTCTCAAAAATCATATATCCCTTCCAGCTCTCTTCTTTTGGAATGGAAACAGAGCCTGGATTCATATAAATATAATCCTCATGTTCTACACATTTCGGTACATGCGTATGACCATGTAA
>JAQYAI010000084.1 GCA_029227655.1 bacterium
AAGACAGCCGCAAAGGCAGGCGAGAAGACTGCAAAGGCAACAAAGAACGTGCTGAAGAAAATTGTAATCTCATTCGCTCGGGCAGCACGTGCTGCAGGAGAGGCAATCAAGGCCTCTGCTGCGGCAATAGCTGCTGCAGGAAATACTGCGGTGATTATCATAATAGTGTGCGTACTGTTCTGCACAGTGTTCTGCGTATTTGAAGACTCCAGCGGCGGAATACAGGTTTATTCTGAAGAAGAACTGCTGAGCTTTGAAGAAGGCGTGGGCATAGGCAACACTGACATCGTAAAGGTTGCCGGCACTCAGATCGGAAACTGGAACGGCAGGAAATTCTGGAGCTGGTATGGCTTCAGCAGCGGACAGCCCTGGTGCGCATGCTTCGTTTCATGGTGCGCCAATCAGTGCGGTTATATTAAAGCTGGCGTGATCCCAAGATTCGCCCTGGTAACCGACGGAGTAAACTGGTTCAAAAAGAAAGGCTAGTGGCGCAGCAGAAAGTACAAGCCACGGCCCGGAGACATTATCTTCTTCGACTGGTACGGCGACGGCAGCCGGGATCACGTGGGCATTGTGGAAAGTTGCGACGGTAGATACGTTCACACTATTGAAGGCAACAGCAGTAACCTTTGCCGGAGAAAGACCTATCCTGTTGGATGGTATGAGATATATGGGTATGGAGTGCCCAAGTATCCGGGGCCGAAGGGGAAGAAACCGGAGAAGAAGTCAAAGGGAGAGAAAACAGATAAGAAATAGCGGCATGCAAAATTGCATACCGCTTACATTAACTGATACCAACGAATCAATGCATATAGTTCTAGTCCTCAAAATCATAAAAAAATTCTGTTGGATCAAAAACTTCAGCTAATTCGTGAAAGAAACTTTCAACAGTTACATTACTTATGAACTTGCGGTTTGGTAGTAACAAGGCGTTTTTCGGAATCATAATTGTTGCGTCTGTGGTGATAGCTTTAATGATGGTAAGAGTACATCAAAGAACTATGAGACTACTTGAAAACAAAGACGAAATAATTGAACAAAGATCCAATAGTATGCAATAGCGAATGGCCTTTGGCACGAATTCAAGTTTGGCCAGAGGCTGCTTTTTTTGCCGATTTACTGTCTGCTTTCCTTATTTGAGGGCGTTTTTTCGTACACATTCCGACTATACTAAGTAGTAGAGGAGAAATTCTGAGGGTAAATTCTGGGTAGAATAAGGCAGAATACGAGGCATGGCTGGCTGCCCAGAAATAATAGTCGCTATTGTAATTGAATATGTATAAAATGGCTGCAGATAGATATTTGTAGCCATTTTTTGTTGCCTTTGTTTTCTGGCGCGAGGGCAGACCATATAGCCATATGGCTACGATATGGGTACATAAAAAGGACTAAGATATTGATATTATTCTACTACGAAAGCTACTACGAAACGAGAAACATTGATAGTGTGAAATCTTGTGGTAAAATCAGTGCTAAAGGCAGAAAAAGTATTGTAAAAGACATTAAGGGAGACCCAGCTATGATGAATGAAAAACTATTGAAAGCAACGGAGGCTTTCTTTGAACAGTTTAATGGCATTGACTTTGATAAATATTATATTTGCATTTATAAGAATAGCACTAACCAAAAACAAAAGGTAACAGATTATATTGCAACATTCGCAGATGAAAAACGTAAACTTAAAATGCTATTCCCGGAAGATGCGGCAACAGCATCACTGGTTATTGTTAACAAAGCAAACACTGATATAATAGGACTCTTGCCATCTAACAGCACAGTGCCAGTTGATGTATTTGGTTTCAGCGCTGGAATTTCTTCATGGTATCCAGGTAGCCCTATTTATGAGTTTGCAAAAAAGACTCTGAAAAAAGAAACAATAGAAGCATACAAACTGTTTAAGAAGAGCCTAATCACTTATGGATATTTCAATGATTCGGACACTGAAATTTTCGATTACTTCGACAAACAATTCATTCCACGAATTAGTGAGATAATGAATAGACAAATTTTATTTGCTGACACGTTGAGGGCAAACAGCGCTAGATGGGCAAAACTTAAAAAGAAAATCACAACTAGAATGAAAGAATGTGGAGAGCTTGATGTAATATGGAAAAATGAGTTCGCATTATATCTTTTAACCAAAAGATATTATCCGGATGCAGAATATCAGAAGAGGTTTGATTGGCTAGGACAACAGAGCCTAGATATCTATATACCATCACGAAATACAGGAATAGAGTATCAAGGAATTCAACATTATGAACCTGTTGATATTTTTGGTGGGGAAGAGGGCTTTAAAACAGCTAAAGAACGTGATGAAAGAAAAAAGGAACTGTGTGCTGAGCATAACGTTCAGCTTGTAGAATGGCCGTATACTTGGGAAGTTGAACCAAACAAATATGTTGAGGTTCTCGGTTATTCTGGCAACGTTATAGGTGATAACGCAGACAATTTCGCACAGGGAGTTTATCTGGATGCATCAGAATTGTTAATAAACAACGATAACAGTAAAGAAAACAGAACTGATAAGTTGATCGTAGCGATAGAAAAATTAGATATGAATACTATTGCAGATGAACTTGAAATTGCAGTTGGTAATAATGACCAAGAAGCGATTCGTGACATTATTAACGTGATTTCTAACGATTGTGAAAAGAAAAGTATAAACTTGCTGATAAACAACCATATTAATAATGAATGGTTCAGGAACAGCATTCTACCGCAACTTGTGCAGAACGAAACCTTTATTAGCAAATATTTTGATACCGATCGTGTAAATTATTATGTTCTGGTTGTCACAGTAAATTACATGAAATATGTAAGCGCTGAGATGGGTGCAGATCTGCTTGAAAAGCTGGTAGATAAAGTTGTAAAAGAGCAGAAAAATATCATCAAGAAAAAGGAAAATATCCTTACTAAGAAAGCGTTTATTAAAAGGAATCTTTCGAAGTTGCCTAGTGAAATGTGCAATGTTGGAATGAATGTTGAAGACATTATGAGGGTATGTGAAATTTTCGGTATTAAGATAAAAATGGAGGATCTGTTTTGTAATGCGATTGCATTATTCGGGCAAATAAAAGGCTATATAGTTGGGGATATACCTATCTTTGAACATTACTTAAAAGATGGAAAATGGGATTATAGATATCCTGTTTTCGTAAATGGGAAAACATACAACGTATTAGAGTATGTAGATAGTAAGAAAACAATGTTTTTTGTTAGGAATGAAACCGAGGATATCGATGTGAATATTGATATTTTACAGGAGTTGCTGGAAATAATAAGTATAGGGGTTCTAGGCACACAGGAGCGAGTAAACAATGATATTCTTATTGGCCCGGGTATGAGTGAAGTTGACTCACGACCATATGTTGAAGCTTTCGATTGCTCATCAGGATTTACAATGCATAACTTTTATATTGATAATCCCGACGAGAATCAAGGAGAGTTTTCTGACAACACTAAAGAGAGCGTTAAAGATTGGATAAAGCACAATTCATTTATTTTGAGCAGAGCCTGGGATACCAAAAACATATAAAGGGAAAAAAGGGAAAAGGCCTAAAGAAATAAGAATTTTACTTTAGGAGGATGTAAGCAAATGGACAGTATACTGGTAAAACCGCAGGTAAAGGACGATGAATTCTTCTGCAAGGAAGTATATGCTGATAAGCTTCAGAATCACTTTAGCCTGTTGTGTGAAAAACTTGATTCGCCTGCTGTGGAAGATGTGG
>JAQYAI010000085.1 GCA_029227655.1 bacterium
ATGAAGAGTAAAGTGGAAAAACAAGGTGTTACACGGTATCTCAGTGTGTATCACTATTATAAAGAATTGATTATGTCCGAAAAGATGGTTCCGGGGACGAAGCTTCCCTCCATACGGAAAGGTGCAGCTCAATTTCAGGTAAGCCGCACGACAATGGAATCGGCATACTTGCTTCTGGCTGCAGAGGGGTATATTATTTCCAGACCACAGAGCGGATATTATGTGACGGATATTGCGAAGAAGCAGAATCGTGCAACTGAATTACAGAAGAAAAAGAATAAAAAAAAAGAAGCGGAGATACAGTATGATTTTGTTTCCTTCGGGGTAGATAAGGAAAGCTTTCCTTTTGAACTATGGCGGCGTTATATGAAAAGTGCGCTAAGAAAGGACGAAAGGTTGTTGTCTTATGGGGAACCGCAGGGAGAACTGGAATTTCGGGAGGTCCTTTGTAATTATCTGCAGGAAAAGCGAAGTGTAATCTGCTCGCCGGACCAGATTGTAGTGGGAGCCGGTGTTCAGAGTCTTTTGAATATACTGTGTCCGATTTTAAAAGAAAGAAAGAAAGTTTCCTTTTACAATCCGGATTTTAAGCAGGGAATTACGGTGTTCGAGGATTATGGATTTGAAATCACAGATGATTATAGAATGGAAGAAGATGGGATATATTATATAACACCATCACAGATGTCGCAGTCAGGCGAAGTTATGAATATACATGAAAGACGCTCTTTGATAGCGGAAGCAGCAGAGAAGAACATCTTACTAATTGAAGACGATTTTAATCAGGAATTCCGTTATTTTCAGAAACCTGCACCGTCCCTTCAGGGACTGGCAGCGGGAAAAGATGTCATATACTTGGGCAGCTTTTCCAAAATGCTGCTGCCATCGATTCGAATGAGTTTTATGGTGCTTCCTGCTGATCTTCAGGAACGATATGAAGGGAAGAAAGCATTTTATAATCAGACGGCATCAAAAGCAGAACAGATTGCACTGACACAGTTCATAAGGGATGGACATCTGGAAAGCCAGATACGAAAGTCCAGAAAGATTCATTTGGCAAAAGCGAATGAGCTCGCCGCTGCAGCAAAGGATATCTGGAAGGGTTCTTGTGAGATGCAGATTGAAGAGGCTGGATTTCATGTATGCCTGGAATTTGAAAGCAGATGGAATGCGATCGAAATTGCAAAAAGAGCAAAGAGAGAGAAGATTGCTGTCATTCCAGTCGGAGAGGAAGATGGCAGAGTGAAGATCAGTTTTAGTACGGCAAATGTTGCAGTACATGCATATAGAGAAGTCCTGGAAAAAATAAAGGAGCTTTCATAAGCTCCTTCTAAGATTTGTCATGTTTTTCTTTTAATTCTAACAGTTCAATGTATTTTAATACATCCTGTTTTGATTCGAAACCAAGCCGACGGTAAGCCTTGATCACTTTCCGGTCAAGGATTTTCTCGTCAGGTTCTGGAAGAGGCAGGGCTGAAAATTCAATATTATTCTGCCCAGTGAGGAGGTAGTCGACAGAAACATGGAAATATCTGGAGATACTGACAAGCTTGTCGTAATCTGGCTGACGGTTTCTGCTTTCATAACCGGCAATCGTAGAGCGAGAAACATCAATATGTTTTGCAAGCTGGTCTTGCGTAAGACTGTGAGATTCCCGTAGTTCTTTTAATACTTCAGAAAATTCCATTGAAATACCTCCTGTCATAAGTATTGTTTCATATTGTAACAGTTACAATGCATTTTGTGATAAAAAAGGACAACTTGCGACGGGAGAAAAGGAAAAAGTTTCAAATCGTAACATTATTTGGTTTCGTTGACACATATCCGGAAACCCCGTATAATTATAAATAGTGTAAGTAGAAGAAGTTAGAGATTGTTTTGTCAAAAGTGAAACAGAGGTGTGAAGATTATGACGAGAAATGAAACAAAAGTAATTTCGATAGGAAATGTGAAGATTGGAGGAGGCAGTCCTGTCGCTATCCAGTCAATGACAAATACAAAGACTGAAGATGTGGAAGCAACGGTAAAGCAGATTCTTGCGCTTGAGAAAGCTGGATGTGAGATCATAAGGTGTGCAGTTCCGACGATGGAAGCGGCAGAAGCTTTAAGAGAAATTAAGAAGCAGATACATATTCCGCTGGTCGCAGATATTCATTTTGATTATCGTCTTGCAATTGCAGCTATCGAAAATGGTGCAGATAAGATCAGGATCAATCCTGGAAATATTGGCTCTGAGGATCGTGTTCGTGCTGTCGTCGAGAAAGCGAAAGAATATAACGTGCCAATTCGTGTTGGGGTAAACAGCGGCTCTTTGGAAAAAGAATTAGTAGAAAAATATCATGGTGTGACAGCAGAAGGAATTGTGGAAAGTGCACTTGACAAGGTTCGAATGATCGAAAATATGGGATATGACAATCTGGTCGTAAGTATCAAGTCTTCTGATGTTCTGATGTGTGTGAGAGCCCATGAGCTTATTGCAAAAGAGTGTCCATATCCTTTACATGTGGGAATTACAGAGTCAGGAACGATCACTTCAGGTAATATCAAATCATCCGTAGGGCTTGGAATTATTTTATATCAGGGACTTGGAGATACGATCCGCGTATCTCTTACCGGAGATCCGGTAGAAGAAATCAAGAGTGCGAAACTAATCTTAAAGACACTTGGACTTCGCAAAGGCGGGATTGAAGTTGTTTCCTGTCCAACTTGCGGAAGAACCAAGATTGATCTGATCGGACTTGCAAATCAGGTAGAGACAATGGTTACAGAATTTCCGCTTGATATTAAAGTGGCAGTCATGGGCTGTGTGGTAAATGGTCCTGGAGAAGCCAAAGAAGCGGATATAGGAATTGCAGGAGGAGTAGGAGAGGGACTTCTGATCAAGAAGGGTGAGATCATCAAAAAGGTGAAAGAAGAAGACTTGCTTTCCGTTCTCCGTGAAGAATTAGAGCATTGGGGAAAATAACATATGACAAAATTATTTTTTGATGTATTTCCAACGCTTAAGATGGATGAAGAAAACAGAGCGTTATTTCAAAAGGTAGAGGTGATGAAAGTCACCTCTACTTCTGCTAAGGATCGTATTAAAGTATATATTTCAAGTACATATCTGATTCCGAAGAAGAATATTCACATGACAGAAAGGTGGATCGAAGAGCAGCTGTTTGGGCAGAGCCATATCCCTGTCATTATTGTGGAAGAATTTCATTTATCAGACTTATATACGCCGGAACATTTACTGAATGAATATCGGGAAAGCATTTTATATGAGCTGGAGCAGCACAGTGTGGTGGAACGAAATATGTTCCAGAAGGCAAAGGTATGTTTTGAAGAGGAGCGGATCTTATGTCTTACGTTGGCCGACAGTATTATTGCAAAAGGAAAAGCAGAATCCATTGTAAATTATCTTCAGATGATTTATGAAGAGCGTTTTCATATGCCGATTGAAGTGCGTGTACTCTATGAAAAGGAAAAAGAGAGTAAATACCGTAAGCTTGGTGAAATGCAGATTCAGCAGGAAGTGGATGCGATTGTAGAGCGTAATCAGTCCTTACGGGAGAAACATGAAACTGAAGATGCAGGCAAGAAAGAGGTTAAAAAAGAAGCTAAAAAAGAAGTCGCGAAGACTCCAGTAAAGGCAGAAGCTCCGGCAAAGCAGGAGCGAAAATCAGAAGAAAAATTTACCAAAGGGAATTCTGGTTTCCAGCGGAAAGAATACTCTGTGAAAAAATCAGATGATCCTAATGTTATCTATGGACGTGACTTCGATGATAATACCATTGAACTGAAACAGGTCGTTTCGGAAATGGGAGAGATCACGATCCGAGGTCAGGTACTTAGTTTTGACACACGCGAGATCCGAAATGAGAAAACGATTGTAATGTTTTCGATTACGGATTTTACGGATACGATCATGGTAAAGATGTTTACACGAAATGAGCAGCTTCCGGAACTTCTTGCTGAGATCAAGAAAGGGGTATTCCTGAAGGTAAAAGGAGTTACAACGATTGATAAATTTGATGGTGAGCTGACCATCGGTTCGGTTACGGGAATCCGCAAAAGCACAGATTTCCGGGTGGGGCGCAAAGATAAATATCCGGAAAAGCGTGTGGAGCTTCACTGTCATACCAAAATGAGTGACATGGACGGCGTTTCAGACGCAACTGCTTTAGTAAAACGGGCACATGACTGGGGGCACCCTGCAATTGCAATCACGGATCATGGTGTGGTTCAGGCTTTTACAGAGGCAAATCATTACATAGAGAAACTGGACAAGAACGATCCATTTAAGGTCATTTACGGGGTAGAGGGCTATCTCGTAGATGATCTGACAGAAATTTCGGTAAATGCAGGAAATCAGACCCTGGAGGATACTTTTGTTGTATTTGATATAGAAACGACCGGATTTTCGGCAGAAGCGGACCGGATCATTGAAATTGGTGCCGTAAAAGTAGAAAAAGGGCAGATTACGGAAAAGTTCAGCACCTTTGTGAATCCAAAGCGTCCGATTCCCTTCCGCATCACAGAGCTTACTTCTATTACGGATGATATGGTAATTGATGCACCGGAAATTGAAGTGGTACTTCCACAATTTCTGGAATTTGTTGGGGATGCAGTATTAGTAGCACACAATGCATCATTTGACGTTGGATTTATTGAGCAAAATTGTAAAAATCAGGGGCTTGATACGCAGTTTACTTCCGTGGATACAGTGGCACTTGGACGAGTTTTGTTGCCGTCACTTTCCAAATACAAGCTGGATGTGGTGGCAAAAGCACTAGGTATTTCTTTGGAAAACCATCATCGTGCGGTGGATGATGCGGGGGCGACTGCAAAGATTTTTGTAAAATTTATAGAAATGCTGAGAGAGCGTGATATTTATGATCTGAAGGGAATCAACAAATTCGGACATTTGAACCCGGATGCAATTCGCAAGCTTCCGACGTATCATGTGATTATTCTGGCAAGAAATGATATTGGGCGAGTGAATTTATACACACTGGTTTCCGAGTCGCACCTTACTTATTATGGAAGAAGACCGCGAATTCCGAAGAGCGTGTTAAATCAGTACCGGGAAGGTCTGATCGTGGGAAGTGCCTGTGAAGCGGGAGAACTCTATCGGGCACTTTTAGATGGAAAATCCGAAGAAAATATCGCAAGAATTGTCAATTTCTATGATTATCTGGAAATCCAGCCGCTTGGAAACAACGCATTTATGGTCGAAAGTGAAAAGATAGAGTGCATCAATTCCATGGAAGATGTGAAAGACTACAATCGGAAGATTGTGAAACTTGGAGAACAATTTCATAAACCGGTCGTTGCCACATGCGATGTACATTTTATGGATCCGGATGACGAAGTATATCGCCGGATCATCATGGCAGGAAAAGGATTTTCCGATGCAGACCAGCAGGCGCCATTATATCTGCGTACGACAGAGGAAATGCTGGAAGAATTTTCTTATTTAGGTTCAGAAAAGGCATATGAAGTCGTGATCAAGAATACGAATATGATAGCCAATATGATTGAGAAGATTTCTCCGGTAAGACCGGACAAGTGTCCGCCTGTCATTCCGAATTCTGACCAGCAGCTCCGTGATATCTGCTATACAAAAGCGTATTCCATGTACGGAGATCCACTTCCGGAGGTAGTAAGAGAGCGTTTGGAGCGAGAATTGAATTCCATTATTTCCAATGGTTTCGCCGTAATGTACATTATCGCACAGAAACTGGTATGGAAATCGAATGAAGACGGATATCTGGTAGGGTCCCGTGGTTCGGTCGGTTCCTCCTTTGTTGCGACGATGGCCGGAATTACAGAGGTAAATCCACTTCCGCCACATTATTATTGCACTCATTGTCATTATAGTGATTTTGAATCGGAAGAGGTACGTGCCTTTGCGAAGGAAGGTGCCTGTGGACATGATATGCCCGATAAAAAATGTCCAAAATGCGGAGAAAAGCTGGTAAAAGAGGGATTTGATATTCCGTTCGAGACTTTCCTTGGATTTAAAGGAAATAAGGAACCGGATATCGACCTTAATTTCTCCGGGGATTATCAGAGTAAGGCGCATAAATATACAGAAGTAATTTTCGGAGATGGACAGACGTTCCGTGCGGGAACGATTGCCGGTCTTGCGGATAAGACGGCCTATGGATATGTGAAGAATTATTACGAAGAACGTGGAGACCGTAAACGCAATTGTGAGATTGACCGTATCGTGCAGGGGTGTACCGGGGTCCGCAGAAGTACCGGGCAGCATCCGGGCGGTATTATCGTTCTTCCTTATGGAGAGGATATTAATTCCTTTACACCGATTCAGCATCCGGCAAATGATATGACAACCGATATTGTCACGACCCATTTTGATTACCATTCCATCGACCATAACCTTTTGAAACTTGATATTCTTGGTCATGATGATCCGACCATGATCAAGACTTTGGAAGAACTGATCAACTCAGATTCTATGGACAATGAATATGATGGTGTGAATAAGGTATTCAAAGCGACAGATATCCCGCTGGATGATAAGGGGGTCATGTCTTTGTTTGCAGATACCAGTGCACTTGGAATCAAGCCGGAGGATATCGATGGCTGCCCGGTGGGATGTCTTGGAGTCCCGGAATTTGGGACTGGTTTTGTTGTACAGATGGTCGTAGATACGAAACCAAAGAGAATTTCAGATTTAATCCGTATTTCAGGTCTGTCTCACGGGACGGATGTGTGGCTGGGAAATGCGCAGACGCTGATTGAAGAGGGAAAAGCGACGATTTCTACTGCAATCTGTACACGAGATGATATCATGACCTACCTGATCAATAAGGGAATGGAAAGTGAGTTATCATTTACCATCATGGAATCTGTTCGAAAAGGAAAAGGGTTAAAACCGGAATGGGAAGAGGCCATGACAGCGGCCGGTGTTCCAGACTGGTATATCTGGTCTTGTAAGAAAATCAAATACATGTTCCCGAAAGCCCATGCGGCGGCCTATGTAATGATGGCGTGGAGAATTGCTTACTGTAAGATCAACTATCCACTGGCTTACTATGCAGCATATTTTGGAATCCGCGCATCTGCATTTTCTTATGAACTGATGGGACAGGGAAAAGAAAAACTGATGCATCATTACAAAGAGTACAAAAGACGGGATGAACTGAACCAGCTCAGTAAAAAAGAGCAGGATACGCTCAAGGATATGAAGAACGTAATGGAAATGTACGCAAGAGGATTTGATTTTCTTCCAATTGATATTTATAAATCCAAAGCGACAAAATTCCAGATTGTTGGAGATAAATTGCTGCCACCATTTAATACCATTGATGGAATGGGCGATAAGGCGGCGGAATCGGTAGAGCTTGCGGCAAAGGACGGACCATATTTATCAAAAGATGACTTCCGGCAGAGAACAAAGATTAGTAAAACCGTTATTGATCTGATGGACAATATGGGACTGTTGGGAAATCTTCCAGAATCGAACCAGTTGTCATTATTTGATTTTGCTGTTTGATTAATTTGATACTTTAATTCGGCAAAGTTATGTGGTAATATGATGATGACAGGGGCAAAAGGTCATGCTTTTCATGTTTGAATAAAAAAGCATGACTTTGGACCCTGTAAAACATGAAAACATGAAAGGATGGTTTAAATACATGTCAGAGAAAAAAGTAATTATGCTGGGAAATGAGGCGATTGCCAGAGGGGCATATGAAGCCGGAGTAAAAGTTTCCGCGGCATATCCTGGGACTCCTAGTACAGAAATCAGTGAATGTCTGATAAAATATAAAGACGAAATTTATGCAGAATGGTCTCCAAATGAGAAGGTTGCTACAGAAGTGGCAATTGGTGCAAGCATTTCAGGCGTGCGTTCTATGGCTTGTATGAAGCATGTCGGCCTGAATGTGGCATCGGATCCTCTGTACACCGTTTCTTATATGGGAGTAAATGGAGGTCTGATGATCGTGGTAGCTGATGATCCGGGACTTTACAGTTCGCAGAATGAACAGGATACAAGAATGGTTGCGAGAGCAGCACAGCTTCCTGTCATCGAACCATCTGACAGCGAAGAAGCAAAAGATTATGTAAAACGTGCGTTTGAGATCAGTGAACAGTTCGACAGACCGGTGATTTTTCGTACAACGACGAGACTTGCACATTCACAGGGAATTGTGACATTAAAAGAACGCGAAGAAATAGAGGATAAACCATACGAGAAGAATATCCAGAAGAATGTTATGATGCCTGGAAATGCAAAAGTGCGTCATATCGAAATTGAAAAGCGGAATCTGGAACTGGCAGAAGCAGCAAACACGCTGGATCTCAATCGTGTGGAAATGAACGATACAAAGATCGGTGTCATTACAAGCGGAATTCCATATCAGTATGTGAAAGAAGCACTTCCTAATGCATCTATATTGAAGCTGGGACTTGTGAATCCACTTCCAAAGAAATTGATTGAAGAATTTGCTTCCAAAGTTGAGACTCTTTATATTATAGAAGAACTGGAACCCGTGATCGAGGAACAGGTGAAGTCATGGGGAATCCAGGCAATTGGAAAAGAGATTTTTACTGTACAGGGTGAATACAGTGCCAATATGATCCGCCAGGCAATCTTAAAAGAAGAGCTCCATCTGAAAGCACCGGCACCAGCTCCGGGACGCCCGCCAATCTTGTGCCCAGGATGTCCACACAGAAGTGTATATTATGTTCTTAAGAAATTAAGACTTCATGCGGCTGGAGATATCGGATGTTATACCCTTGGTGCAGTTCCACCACTTGGCGTGGTAGATACTTGCATTTGTATGGGATCCAGCATTTCCAGTCTCCACGGAATGGAAAAGGCAAAGGGCAAAGATTATATTAAGAAATGGGTCGCATGTATTGGTGATTCGACCTTCTTACATACGGGTGTGAATTCCCTGATGAATATGGTATACAACAAATCTACAGGAACTGTCATGATTCTGGATAATTCTACAACAGGTATGACTGGTCATCAGGATCATGCGGCAACAGGAAAGACCCTAATGGGAGAAGAAACCTATGCAATCAATATCCAGGAACTTTGTCGTGCGATCGGTGTGAAGAATGTGGTGGAAGTCAACGCATTTGATATAGAACTGTTGGAAAAGACAATCAAAGAAGAAGTGGCCAAGGATGAGGTTTCTGTCATTATTACAAAGACACCTTGTGTACTTTTAAGCAAAGCAAAGAAACCGCTTTACCGTGTGAAGTTAGAAAGCTGCAGGGGCTGTGGAAGATGTATGACACCTGGATGCCCTGCCATGACAAAAGGAGCAGACAGAAGGATCAGAATTGATGATACCATGTGTACCGGATGTGGACTTTGCGAATCACTTTGCAAATTTAGGGCAATTGAACTGGTAAAGGAGGCCAAATAGTATGGAAACAAAGAATATTATGATTGTCGGCGTCGGCGGACAGGGAACCTTACTTACCAGCCGTATTCTAGGCGGACTTGCTGTTCTGGGCGGTTATGATGTGAAGCTTTCAGAAGTGCATGGAATGGCGCAGAGAGGCGGAAGTGTTGTTACTTTTGTAAGATATGGAGAAAAAGTAGCAGAACCGATCGTGGAAGAGGGACAGGCTGATGTCCTGATCGCATTTGAACGATTAGAAGCGCTCAGATATGCCCATTTCTTAAAACCGGACGGAGCACTCGTTGTCAATGACTGGAGAATTGATCCAATGCCGGTTGTGATCGGAGCAGCAGAGTATCCAGAAGATATTCTGGAACATCTGAGAAAAGAATATAAAGTCTATGCTGTAAATGCGACAGAAGAGGCAAAAAAACTGGGAAATGCAAGAACATTTAACCTTGTGGTGCTTGGCATTGCAGCCCAGCATATGGATTTCACAAAAGAACAGTGGTATGAGGTAATCGAACATACCGTGCCGCCAAAGACAATTGAAATCAATAAGCAGGCTTTTGAAGCAGGGTACAATTTAAAAAGTGAGTAAGAAAGCCAAAGAATGAAAGGACGGGAGAAAACAAATGGCAAGAGTTGCAATGGAAAACTGGGAAGAACGAATTCGAGATCCAAAGATTGAATGTATGAGTAGAGACGAGATGAGTGCACTTCAGAGTGAACGTCTCGTAAAGCAGGTAAAGAATGTGTATGATAATGTGGCATTTTACCGTGAAAAGATGGATGCCCTGGGATTGGAACCTGGTGATATCAGAGGAATCGAAGATATCACAAAGCTTCCATTTACAACGAAAGAAGATTTAAGAAATAATTATCCGTTTGGACTCCTTGCAGTTCCACAAAGTAAGATTGCCAGAGTACAGGGAACATCTGGAACGACTGGTAAACTGACTCTTGCATCTTACACACAAAAAGATGTGGATGTCTGGGGCGAATGTGTGGCAAGAGCACTTACAATGGCTGGTCTCACAGAAGAAGATAAGCTGCATGTATGTTATGGATATGGGCTTTTTACAGGTGGTATGGGACTTGACCTTGGTGCCAGAGCGCTGGGATGTATGGCAATTCCAATGTCATCAGGAAATACACAGCGTCAACTCATGTGTATGGAAGATTTTGGTGCAACAGCGTTCGCATGTACACCTTCTTATGCATTATATCTTGCAGAAGCGGCTCAGGAAGCTGGTATTGTAGACAGGCTTCAGCTGAAAGCCGGTATCAACGGTGCAGAACCGTGGACAGATGAGATGCGTCTGAAAATCGAAAGTATTCTGAATGTAAATTGTTTTGATATTTATGGACTTTGTGAGGTCACAGGTCCTGGTGTTGCTATGGACTGTATCCATCATAAAGGACTTCATGTATATGAAGATTACTTTTATCCTGAAGTATTAAATCCGGCTGACCACAGTCCATGTGCAGATGGGGAAACAGGGGAACTTGTATTTACAACACTTGCGAAGGAAGGTATGCCTCTCCTCCGATACAGAACAAAAGACCTTACAAGTATTGACCACAGTCCATGTGCATGTGGAAGAACACTTCCAAGGATCCAGAAATTTACCGGACGTACTGATGACATGAAGGTTATCCGTGGCGTAAACGTATTTCCAACACAGGTGGAAGCTGTACTTCTCAAGATGGGCGGTGGTGTTGCACCACATTACATGATGATCGTAGACCGTGTAAATAATCTGGATGTGCTCACTGTTATGGTAGAAGTAGATGAACGTTTCTTCTCAGATCAGATCCGTGAACTTGATGCACTTAGAGAACGTATTGCAGATGCACTGAAACAGGCACTCGGTGTTTCTGTCGTTGTGAAGCTGGTAGAACCTAAAACAATTCAGCGAAGCGAAGGAAAAGCAAAACGTGTCATCGACAATAGAAATCTTGTATAAGGAGGAAAATGCTATGACAATTAAACAGTTATCCGTATTTTTAGAGAACCGTGCAGGACGTTTGGATGAAGTACTCAATGTACTTGCTGCAAATGATATTAATATTGTTGCACTTAGCATGGCTGATACCGCTGACTATGGAATGCTTCGTATGATCGTGAATCATCCGGAAAAAGGACGTGCAGTGCTAAGAGAAGCAGGAATTACAGCAATGCTCACGGATGTAGTTGCGCTTCGTGTACCTCATGCAACAGGATCACTTTCAAAAGCTATGCATCAGATTGTTGAAGGTGAAGTGAACGTAGAATATATGTATGCCTTTGCAAATGGAACAGATGCTTCTGCCGTCATCCGCTGTGATGATCCTCTTAGAGTCATTGATATCTTAAAAGGAAGCGGATTTGATGTATGGGGAGAAGAAGCTTACCGCGCAAATGAATTATAATCCAGAAGTGCATCCTTTTCCAAGAGGGTGCACTTTACTTTACTCACTTTTTTTGTTAAACTTAACTATGTATTTTAAGTGGAAAAGAGTTTGGAACACCTATGAATTTATTAACATTAGAGCATGTGACAAAATCATTTACAGACCGCATTCTGCTAAATGATGTCGCATTTGGAATTAACGAAAATGAGAAAATCGGAGTTGTCGGAATCAATGGAATGGGAAAATCCACACTTCTGAAGATTGTGGCAGGAATTGAGACGTTCGAAGAAGGCAAGATGAGTATGGGAAATCATGTGAAGATTTGTTATCTTCCACAGACCCCGGTCTTTGAACCTGGAACGACTGTTCTGAAGGCTGCCATTACTGGAAATGTAGATGAACTGAATCAGTGGACGATCGAGGCGGATGCGAAAGCCATGCTGAATCAGCTTGGATTTACGGATTATGATGAGAAGGTCGAGCATATGTCAGGGGGTCAGAAAAAGAGGATTGCTCTGGTAAATGCACTTCTTACATCGGCAGATATTCTGGTGCTTGATGAGCCGACGAACCATTTGGATAATGCAATGTCGGAATGGCTGGAAGAATATCTGATTCAGTTCCGAGGAGCTATTTTGATGGTAACCCATGACCGGTATTTCTTAGACCGTGTGGCGAATCGAATCGTGGAAGTGGATCAGGGAAAGCTTTACAATTATCCGGGAAATTATTCTGAATTTGTGCGCCTGAAAGAAGAACGTCAGAATATGGAGCTTGCTACGGAACGCAAGAGAAAGAATCTGCTCCGCACAGAGTTGGAATGGCTTCACCGTGGTGCCAGAGCCAGAAGCACAAAGCAGAAAGCACATATTGACCGTATCAAAGCCATGCAGGAGATTCAGGATATTCAGGAAACAAGGCGAGTGGCGCTTGACTCTGTTTCCTCACGAATGGGAAATAAGACCATTGAGCTTTCTGGGATTTCCAAGAGCTATGGTGACAAAAAGCTGATAGAAGATTATAATTATATTTTCCTTCGTAATGACAGAATTGGCATCATTGGGCCAAATGGCTGTGGAAAGAGTACTTTGTTGAAGATCATCAATGGAATCGTAAAACCGGATGCAGGGACAGTAGAAATCGGGCAGACCATTCGTATTGGATATTTTTCACAGGAAAA
>JAQYAI010000086.1 GCA_029227655.1 bacterium
TGGAATGGATCCAGTTACAGGCGGATATCAGATCGTTACAGCAGATATTCCTATGACAGGATTATTCGGATATTGTACAACACTTCGTTCTATGACAGGTGGACGCGGAACATACGAATACGAATTTGCACGTTACGAACAGGCTCCAGCAGATGTTCAGGAAAGAGAAATCAAAGCACGCGCGGAAGAAGAATAAGAGAGAGAGCAGAGCCGGGAATATTCCTGGCTCTGTTTTACTTGAGAAGACAGTGTAAACGTGGTATGCTGTTTCAAAAGATTTATTTGAAAGGGGAAAATATGAAAACAAAAAGTAAAATAATTGGAATCATTACATTGCTCTTTGCGGCAGGACTGTATTATTATGTTGCCCTTCCGGCAATTAATATCCATTCAGCGGATATCTGGTTTTTTGTATTGTTTTTGATTGCGGCAGCCGGGGTTATTTATGCAGTGAAAAATAAAATACGAAGACATGAGATCCGGGACTCTAAAGTATTAAAAGGAATTATCAGCCTGTTCGTTGTACTTTTGGCAATTTATGCTGTTGGAACTATTTTATCTTCACCTATTGTCAATGCAAAGAAATACCAAAGTCTGTTGACAGTACAGGAAGGGGAGTTCACAAAAGATGTAGAGGAACTTTCTTTTGATCAGATTCCGATTCTGGATAAAGATTCGGCGATTATTCTCGGAGAACGTAAGATGGGAAGCATGTCGGATATGGTATCACAGTTCGAAGTGGATGACAGCATTTACAGTCAGATTAATTATCAGGACAGACCAGTGAGGGTGTCACCGGTACGGTACGCGAATATTATAAAATGGTTCACGAACCGCTCGGAAGGTCTGCCGGCTTATATTATGATCGATATGGCCAGTCAGACCACTTCTCTAGTGAAATTGGAAGAAGGAATGAAGTATTCTACAAGTGAACATTTCGGGAGAAATATTTACAGACATCTCCGTTTTCATTATCCAACTTATATTTTTGACGAGCTTTCTTTTGAAATCGATGAAGACGGTGTTCCTTACTGGGTTGCACCGGTTGCAAAATATAATATCGGGCTTTTCGGTGGAAGAACCGTAGGACGTGTGGTTCTCTGTAATGCGATTACCGGTGAGACAGAAGATTATGCAATTGAAGATGTGCCGGAGTGGATCGATCATGCATATTCAGCAAGCCTTCTGATTGAGTTGTATGATTACTATGGAAGTCTGAAACATGGATTTATTAACAGTGTGCTTTCCCAGAAAGACTGCCTGGTGACAACAAATGGATACAATTACCTTGCAATCGATGATGATGTATGGGTATATACAGGGGTAACTTCTGTAAATAGCGACCAGTCAAATGTTGGATTCGTACTTATGAATCAGAGAACAATGGAGACAAAATATTACAAGGTAGAAGGTGCCATTGAAGATTCTGCTATGGATTCGGCAGAAGGTCAGGTACAGAATCTGGGATATGTAGCGACCTTCCCTCTTTTGTTAAATATTTCTGGAGAACCTACGTATTTTATTGCATTGAAAGATGATGCTGGTCTGGTGAAGAAGTATGCGATGGTAAATGTGCAGAAATACCAGTTGGTTGCAATCGGAGATACGGTCAGTCAGTGTGAGGACGCATATAATAATCTGCTATTTTCAAGTGGAATTAAAGAGGTCGCAGAAGATACAAGAGAAGTATTAGAAATCAGTGGAAATATTACGAAAATAGCCCAGGGCGTTGTGAATGGAAATTCACATTACTTCATAATGGTCGAAGGGTCAGAAGAAATTTTTGACGTTTCTGTAGTGGATTATATTGATATTATCCGATATGAAATTGGCGATGAAGTAACAATGGAATACAAAGAAGGAGAGAAGACTAATACAGTCCTTTCTGTAAAATAGAGTGGGGAAGCGAAAGCTTCCCCATTTCCATTTGCCGCTTTTCACATGCATCCAGAAAAAAAGAGAGAAAAATCTTTTAGATTCTTCTCTCTGAAAATGCTGATGTTGAACTAGGCAATAATGTTAACGTTTTCGATACCAGCTACTTCTTCTTCTGTTGCGCTAAGGCTTACATAGAAGTCGATGTTGCATGCTTCTGCAGCTGCGTTTAAGTTCTTAATGATGCATGGAAGATTTTCCATGTTGATTCCAGAGTATTTGCAGATTCCATCGATGAAGATAGCTTCAATATCATGGTCTGCACTTGTCATACCAAAGATGAAACCAACGAATTTTTCTGGTGAGCAAATTGATTCATAATCATCCATGCAGATAACTCTTACATTGAATGATAAGCTGTATGTATCGCGGTGGCTTTTCTTGATAAAGAATACGTTTCCGTCACAGCCTTTTACAACTTCGTTCGCTTTTTCAATCATTCTCTGTGTCTTTCCACTACCCTTTTGTCCGATTAATAAATTTACCATATCTTAAGTCTCCTTTGTTCGTATATTAAGTACTAAAACGGTACTTATTTTCATGAACCTATTATACACTAATCACAAAAGAGAAACAACCCTATTTATTTGCAACTTTTTCTGAATTGTGGTAGTATAAGTGAATAGGGGAAGTTAGTTCGGAGTAACCATAGATACAGAAAGGAAATAAGATATGACAAAGGTAAATATT
This sequence comes from bacterium, assembly GCA_029227655.1. Taxonomy (GTDB): domain Bacteria; phylum Bacillota; class Clostridia; order Lachnospirales; family Lachnospiraceae; genus Allocoprococcus. The sequence goes on from JAQYAI010000086.1 coordinate 2,626, forward strand.
ATTTCAGGATTTTTAGGAGCTGGAAAAACAACATTTATTAAAAAGCTTATTGAAGAAGTTTTTGCAGGAGAACAGCTGGTTCTTATCGAGAATGAATTCGGAGAAATCGGAATCGATGGTGGGTTCTTAAAAGATGCAGGCGTTGAAATTACAGAAATGAATTCGGGATGCATTTGCTGTACATTGGTCGGAGATTTCAGCAAGGCATTAAAAGAAGTGTTGGAACAGTACAAGCCAGACAGAATTATAATCGAACCATCTGGTGTTGGCAAGCTTTCTGATGTTGTAAAAGCGATTGAGGGAATGGCAGAAAATACAGATATTGTTATCGATGGAAAGATTGCAGTCGTTGATGGAAAAAAAGCGAAAATGTATATGAAAAATTTTGGGGAGTTCTATAATAATCAGGTAGAACATGCATCGACAATCGTAGTCAGCCGTACACAGATGATGACAGATGAACAGATGGAAGCCTGTGTACATCTTTTGCGTGAAAAGAATGAAAAAGCAGCAATCATTACTACACCTTGGGATGAATTGAAGAAAGAAGCAATTCTGCGTGCGTTTGAACAGGATAAAGAAATTGTGGATCTGATTCATGA
>JAQYAI010000087.1 GCA_029227655.1 bacterium
GATATTGCCGCGCTGTTGTCTCTGGGAAGGCACTCGTATACGTACAGGGACAATCCCCTTCTCCTTTTCGGTTTGCTTTCACTCTTTTTGTCCTTAAAAAGCTTCCTGTCATCTCCCAGGGACAATTTCCTGCTTCTAGAAAGCAATTCATGCCATATTTTGTCCCTGGTCTCAAGTGTACTCCCTGTTAAAGACAATCTCAAACTTCTGACAGTCCGACTCACTCCACTTTGTCCCTAGGCTCAAGTGTACTCCTTGTCAGGGACAATCTCACTCTTACAAAAAACTGGGCTCACTCCACTTTGTCCCGGGTAAGCCCTTTACGATATGCTGAGAGACAATTTTTCTCTTCTTTTCTACTCGCTCCCACCTTGTTTGTCCCTCAGAAGCTTTTTAGTCGCCACTTGGAGACTTTTTCACTTCCGGCGCGTTGTTCCCGCTTCGATTTCTCCTTAGCTCGAACTATAGTTTACAATAAATATTCCAACGCATACAAAAAGCAGTGCTATCACAGATTTGCCACCAAAGGCATTTCCTTCACTAAGAATAAGGGTTGACAAAATCACACCAAATACTGGATTTGCAAACCCGTATATAGAAACTTTTGAAATAGGGTTGTATTTCAGTAAAATACTCCAGACAGAGTAAGCTGCTGCAGATAAAAATGCCAGATACAAAAGTAGGAGAATGCCATCAAGAGTGATTGTCTGTAATCTCCCGCCGGCAATGTATGCGCCGATTGCCATAATCAGTCCTCCAAGAATAAACTGATACCCACTGAGTAGAATCGGATTTTCATTCTGTGAATATTTTTTTATGAAAATAGAGGATAGAGAAGCAGCAAATGCGGCAAATAAAATAAATCCATCACCTAAAAGATTAAAATTCAGGTTTGCTGTCTGACCACTCAGGTTAATAATCAAAACGCCGGCAAATCCAATCAGGCATCCTATAATTTTCTGTGCATTTAGTTTTTCCATTTTAAAAATCAGACTTGATAATAAAATAGAAATAAAAACATTGGATGCTGTAATGATAGAACCATTTACCCCGGTCGTATGAGCAAGTCCAATATAAAAGAAGAAATACTGTAGAACCGTCTGAAGCAGACATATCTTAAAAATTTTCGGAATGGAATTTCTGGACGGTTTCAATAATTTCCTCTGCATGAATGATCCAATAATAATGACAAGTATTCCCGCCAGAGTAAAACGGCATCCTGCAAAAAATATTTGTGCTGCAATGTCTGCGGATTCAACCTGAAAGAGCCGATATCCTATTTTTATAGAAGGGAATGCACTTCCCCAAAGAAGACAGCATGCAACGGCAAGTATGCAGACCACCCAGCCTTTTGTCAGGATGTTTTCTTTTGACGTTTTCATATACTATTTCACCTCATTAAAATGTTAGTTTTGTTTTATAATAATCCTGATAAAGCGACTTTGCAAGAAGAGTGATCAAGATTTTGGAAGCATGAAATGGCATAACGACAGGGAGCACAAAGGCTCCCTGTCGTTTTATTTCTATTCGAAGCGCATGGCTGAACTATTACCATATTTTCATCATTAGATTCATGACAATATTATTGTCATAAAGGAGCGTCAGGAGTTCACTCTGTGCTATCATATCCAGCATCATTGCTCCAAACGTCGACATATAGAGAAGCGTGATTGCCACAAATATCACATCTACCACAATCAGTGACACACCGCCCCCAAGGACCATTCCAACCAAACGATTAATAAGTCCTAATCCCGGAAGTGTCGTGATAATATCCAGGGCAAAAATAATTGCACGTATCACCAGTGTCGCTACCAAAAAGGTCAGGAAGAAAGAACATATCCCTATAAATAAATGCGAAAAATACTTACCAATATATTCTCCAAAATTAGTTGCTCCAAGTTTCGCATAAACTTCACTGTTATTATTACTCAACAGCAAATCTTTAAAGATATCCGGAAGCACCGATTTCTCAATTGCGGCAATTTGCGCATCTCTTGGAAGGTCTATAGAGAAAATGCTATAATCTTCTGAAGTTTCCGTCACATGACCCTTCAGAATATTTGGCGATATGCCGAACTGTTCCAGATTATCACCATCCACTTCTCCATTCACAATTCCTTCGACCGTAATTCCATTGGCCGCCAACTGTTCTTCTGAGACACCCGCGCCCTTCAAAATACTGCGCACCTGCTCTTCTGTCAGCTTCATTTTTGTCCTTTTTCCACTCATCGCATCTGAAATAACATTTTCGCAATAAGACTCCATGATATCATCCGCAGGAGTCAGCGCAATAATAGCATCTGTCACATAAGGTGAAACAAAACATACAATAAGCAAAGTTAATACCGTCGCCACAAGTGAAACTGCAATACGCAGTCCTCCCCGGACAAGTCCGACCAAGATTCCTATTAATATTATTACTAAAACAGCTATCAGCAGCCAGTTCATATTGTTCATATTTTTCTCCTATTTTACAAGACGAACTTCTTCCATTCCGTCATTACTTATCAACAAGTACATATTAATTCCTGTCAGTGGAAGTATTTCTTTAATATTCATTTCTACTTCCCCTTCAAATTTCTGAACACCCAGGCTAGAAAAAATCGCACATTTGCCACCGTCAAACATGAGAACATTTCCGTCTGAAATACTGATATTACTGTATTCTCCAATAAATGTTTTGGACATCTTCTGTTCTCCGTTCATATTATAGAGTCTGAGTTCTGCTTTTTCTTCTCCTGCATTTTTCAAAACAAAACCAATATAATTCTTATCATAAAATACACTCTGTATTCTTTTCTCGATTTCTACCGTTTTAATCAATGTCGGTTGTTCTTTTCCTTCATAAATCATAAAAGACGAATCTCCGATCAACACAGACTTTCTACTATTTACAAAGAACGACTCAGGTATCACCACATTTTTGTAAATGTCTTCTGCCACTTGATAACTTTCTTTGTCCGTGTCGCCATCTTTAAAATCATAGTATACAACTCTGGTCGCTCCTACTCCTTCCTCCACACAGTAATACGAAACCTGCAGCATGGTTCCTTCCGGCGACAGCGCCATTCCAATCGGATACCCGATTCCCGTAAGGGCTGCCATATGCTCGATCAGAATATTTCCTGCAGCATCATAACATATAATCTGTGGTGTCATTCCATTTTTAAGCAAAACACTTACGATTCCGTTTTCCGCAACAACCGCATCTTCAATCGGATAGTTCGTATGAATCTCGCCAAGCAGACCTTTTTCATTAAATACATACAGATCATTTCCACCCTGATTTCCAATGACCAGTGCATCGTCGTTCGTATTAATAAATGGATTCTGGAGCTGATAAGACTGATTCCACTTTTCTTCTCCCTTCTTGTCCAAATACGCAGCGCCATCACGGCTGTATTTTATAATTCCATCCGAATATTTGGCATAATTACTGTTATCAGTTCCCACGTCACCATATTCCTGCATCTTGTGCATATTCCCGTAAGTCTGAACCTCTACAAGCAAATATGTACTAAGCAACATTGCCATGATCAAACAGACCGTAATCATATTCTGTATGCGTACTTTTTTCTTATATTCTTTGATTTTATCATCTACATTACCTTCTCCAGGCTTTCGTACTTCGATATGAATTCCCATTATACTTCCCCATTTGTTTCCCTGATTTCGTCTATAGACAGTATAACACATTTATTTTTTTATGGAAGTAATAATTTCTGACCTATAAAAATGAGATTTCCATCACTTAAGCCATTCATTCGACAAATTGCGTCCACATGGCTGATATCGCCATATACTTTTTTACTGATTTTCGCCAAAGTATCTCCTGCTTCTACAATATAAACCTCTTCGCTCATCTCCTGCATTGTACTTGTTATCATTTGTGGCTCTTCATTTACCGGTTCTGCCGGGTCCGTTACTTCTTCCGTCGTTTCCCCAAGTGCTTCTTTTTCTGTTTCGGGAACTTCTTCTGCCACTTCACCACTGGTTTCTAAAGCTTCATTTTCTGTCTTTTCTTCTTGTTTCCCGACAACAGAATTGTTCATTCCATCCAATGCACTTTGAAGCGCCTGCATTTTTCCATAATTATTAATAGTAGTAACTCCGATTCCAAGAACTGCTATGATCAGCAGCGTGCTGACTGCACGCATATATCGCGTATGTTTCTTTTCCTCCTGTATAATGATTCGTTCTTTTACGATATTGCGAAACTCCTTCGCAGCTTTATCTTCAACATCTTCACTGGGAGTCACTCCGATCTTCTTTCGTTCCAGAATCATATAATTCTGCATTGCAGCATTTTTCTCATAATATATGTAATGCCCGTTCATCTGCATCAGTTCTTTATATTTATAAGCAAAATATTGTTCATCTTCCGCATTTTTAAGAATCAGTATTGTTCCAAAGTGATCAAAATATTGTTCATGCACTCTTCTTAATTCACTTTCTAACTGCAGGATGCCTTCAGGCTGTATCACGCACCATCCTATGATTTCCCCATCTGGAAAAAACTCTTCTTTTTCTCTCTGTGCTTTTTCCCACACATCTCTATTGATACCTACGTTCTTCCCATCGAAAGTGATGTCTGCCATACGAATTGCGCCAGACACATAAATGCAATCCTGCTCGTCCTGCCTTACTGTATGCCCGATCAAAAATGCACCTTCCGGTATCTCTTCTGTTTTCTCACAAATCTGATTCAAAAAAGTGTCTACATAATCTTCCACATATATCTTCGGTGTATCACTGACATTTCCTATCTGACGTACGTTTTTTGGAAATTTATTTTCCATAGACATTCACCTCATTCATATTTTTTCACATCGTAGCATATACGAATTGCTGATTTTATCACTTTATGTCTATGAAAACAAAAAAGATGCCGAGTTACTTCGACATCTTTTCTTTGAATATTAAATTATTTTACAAATGCCTTTACTTTTTCGTAAATACCATCTGCATCTAATCCGTATTTCTTGATGAGCTGTACTGCCGGCCCCGATTCTCCGAACACGTCATTAACACCAATCTTAAGAACTGGTGTCGGACAGTTTTCAGATAATACATCACACACAGCACTTCCAAGTCCGCCGATTACAGAGTGTTCTTCTACTGTTACGACTTTACCTGTTTCTTTTGCCGCTGCAATTACGAGTTCGTTATCAAGTGGTTTAATCGTATGAATGTTGATGACTTTTGCATCGATTCCATCTGTGGCAAGCTTTTCTGCCGCGGCAAGTGACTCCGCAACTTCAAGACCTGTCGCGATAATTGCAACGTCTTTACCTTCGCGTAACACAATCCCTTTTCCAAGTTCGAATTTGTAATCCGGATTGTCGTTAATCACAGGAACTGCAAGACGCCCAAAGCGCATATAAACTGGCCCTTGATGTTCGTATGCCGCAAACACTGCTGCTTTTGCTTCCACATCATCAGATGGGTTTATTACTACCATGCCCGGAATTGTTCTCATCAGCGCAATATCCTCATTACACTGATGTGTAGCTCCGTCTTCACCTACAGAAATTCCGGCATGTGTTGCTCCAATCTTAACATTGTTCTTTGGATATCCTACCGAGTTACGCACCTGTTCAAAGGCACGGCCTGCTGCGAACATCGCGAATGAACTTGCAAATGGTACTTTTCCAGTTGTAGCAATACCGGCAGCGACACCGATCATATTGCTTTCTGCGATACCACAGTCGATAAAACGTTCTGGAAACGCTTTTTTAAATACTGCAGTTTTGGTTGCTCCAGCAAGGTCTGCATCTAATACAACTACATCTTCATGTAATTTTCCCAATTCAGCTAAAGCATTACCGTAGCTATCTCTTGTTGCGATTTTCTTTACTTCTGACATAATGCTTCACCTGCCTTTTCTAAATCAGCCATTGCAATTGCATATTCTTCATCATTCGGAGCTTTTCCATGCCAGCCCGCTTTATCTTCCATGAAAGAAACGCCTTTTCCTTTGACCGTCTTGGCAATGATTGCCGTCGGCATACCTTTTGTAGCTCTTGCCTCTTTGAATGCCGCATCAATTTCATCAAAATTATGTCCGTCGATATTAATTACATGGAAATTAAATGCTTCAAACTTCTTATCGATTGGATATGGTGAGTTTACTTCATCAATCGCTCCATCAATCTGAAGATTATTGTTATCAACTATTACTACTAAATTGTCAAGTTTCTGGAATCCGGCAAGCATTGCCGCTTCCCAAACCTGACCTTCCTGGATTTCTCCATCTCCAAGAAGTGTGTATACTCTATAATCTTCATTTGAAAGTTTTCCAGAAATAGCCATACCTACTGCTGCTGAAATTCCCTGTCCTAAAGAACCGCTTGACATGTCAACACCTGGAATATGCTTCATATCCGGATGCCCCTGAAGATAAGATCCCACTTTGCGCAGCGACAGAAGTTCTTCTACCGGGAAAAATCCTCTGTGCGCAAGTGCAGCATATAACCCTGGCGCTGTGTGTCCTTTTGATAACACAAAACGGTCACGGTCTGCCTTCTTAGGATCTGCCGGGTCAATATTCATTTCCTTAAAATACAAATATGTAAAAATATCTGCCGCAGATAATGATCCACCTGGATGTCCTGATTTGGCTGCGTGAACTGCAGTCACGATGCTTTTGCGGACTTCATTGGCAGTCTTCATAAGCTCTAATTTGTTCATGAATGCCTCCTACACTTATTCACCGAAAACAGCTTTGTAGTCTGCCTGGAATTTTGCAATACCTGCATCTGTAAGTGGATGGTGTGTCATCTGTTCGATTACTTTGTATGGTACAGTTGCAATGTGTGCTCCTGCGAGTGCACAGTCTGTCACATGCATTGGGTTACGCACGCTTGCTGCGATGATTTCTGTATCAATGTCTCCTGCTGCCAAGAAGATATCAACGATTTCTGTGATAAGGTCTGTTCCGCGGACAGAAATATCATCCAGACGTCCGAGGAATGGAGATACATACGTTGCTCCAGCTCTTGCTGCAAGAAGTGCCTGGTTTGCTGTAAAAATAAGTGTCACGTTTGTTTTGATTCCTTCTGATGAAAGAACTTTACAAGCTTTTAATCCTTCCACTGTCATAGGGATTTTAACTACCATGTTTGGATGAATTTTAGCAATTTCTCTACCTTCTGCAATCATTCCTTCTGCATCTACTGTTGTAGCTTTTACTTCTCCACTGATTGGTCCATCAACGATTGATGCGATTTCAGCGATAACTTCTGCAAAATCGCGTCCTTCTTTAGCAATAAGTGATGGGTTTGTTGTTACCCCGCAGATAACTCCCATATCGTTTGCTTTCTTGATATCTTCTACATTTGCAGTATCAATAAAAAATTTCATTTCTATCTCCTCCTTATTTTGGCCGGGCCTCCCCGGACTATTTTCTGCCTTAGATTATACCATGTTTTTTCTGTATTGTATAACCTTTCTTATGTGTAATTTCTATAATTTCGTATCAGTTCAGCCATGCGCTTTGAAAAGAAATAAAACAACAGGGAGCTTGCTCACATAGTTGTTTTATTTCTTTTTGAAGCATATGGCGCTCTGCCGAAGCGAGAAGTAGCTGCAGCGCAGCGAATTCGAGCTGTATGGCTGAACTGTTACATCATTTCTATAATTCTGTTCTTCCTTCTAGAGCGCGAAGAAGGGTCACTTCATCAATGTACTCCAAATCTCCTCCTACTGGAACGCCACTGGCAATCCTGCTCACTTTGATCCCTGTAGGTTTGATCAGCTTACTAATATACATCGCTGTTGTTTCTCCTTCCAGACTGGAATTCGTCGCAATGATGACTTCATCCACATCTTTCTGCAGGCGTTCCATCAATTCCTTTAATTTGATATCTCCAGGACCGACTCCAAGCATCGGGGAAATCGCCCCATGAAGCACATGATATACGCCATTATATTTTCCAGTCTTCTCATACGCTGCAAGATCCCGTGTATTTTCCACTACCATAATCACTTTGTGGTCACGTTCCGAGCTTGCGCAGATCGGACAAATCTCCTGATCTGTCAATGTGTAACATTCTTTACAATAGCGAACGTTATTTTTTGCGTCTATCATCGTATTCGCAAGCTGCTCTACCTGTTCCTTCGGCATATTGATCACATGAAATGCAAGTCTTGCCGCCGACTTAGGACCAATCCCCGGAAGTCTGGAAAATTCTTCGATCAGCTTTGATATCTGACTACTATAGTAATCCATGTTTCACGCTCCTGTTAGAACATTCCCGGCATACCGCCACCAAGTCCACCTGTGAGCTTGTTCATAGCAGATGCGTTTTCTTCATCCACTTTGCGTAATGCTTCATTTACAGCCGCAACGATAAGATCTTCTAACATTTCAATATCATCAGGATCTACAACTTCTTCCTGAAGATTTACTTTCTTCAATTCTTTTTTCCCAGTAACAATAACCTCCACAGCTCCACCGCCTGCTGTCGCCGTAAACTCTTTTGTTTCCATTTCTTTTGCCTGTTCTTCCATCTGACGCTGCATTTTCTGCGCCTGTTTCATTAAATTCGCCATATTGCCAGGCATTCCACCGCCTGGAAATCCTCCACGCTTTGCCATGTTAAATTCCTCCTTTATTCGTCTTCAATGGTAATGTCCATGTGAATTACTTTTTCTATATCCACAAAATTGTCTTCGAACACACGCCCCGTCTCTACCTGACGCACTTCGATGTCGACCATTTTGCCGATTTTCTGTTCAATCAGTTCTTTGATTTCCTGCTTGCGAGTCTCACCACCAACAAAACTTGCGCTCATTTCATCGGGCATTACAATCAGAAGCTGATCATTATTTCCGACACTTAAGCGCGCCTGTTTTAAATAAGTACGAAGCATTCCCGACGCATCATTTGCAATCTTGCGGAAATTTGCTGCCACCTGTTTTACATCTTCATTCAAAGCCTTTGGGAGCTCCGGTTTAGGCTGTGGCTTTGGCGCCTCCCCGTTTACATAAACAATTTTCTCCTGCGTAGGAGCGGTAAAATTTCCTTCTTCCACCTGTTTTTCCAACGCACGGATTCGGTCCAGGAGGCTGTCTCTTGTCGTCTCCATCTGTGGTTTGCAGAGCTTAATCAGTGTCACTTCTAAGAGAACCCTTTTCTGGCTCGCAAATTTCAACTGGTTCGTCAGCTCAGAAAAGATACGGATATATCTAAGCAGAACTTCTGACTCGATCATCTGAGCCTCTTCTTTCAGCTGAATCAGATTTTCTGTCGAAACATCCAGCACATCTTCCATGTTATCCGAAGATTTTACCAGAAGAAGATTTCGCAGGTACCACGTGAAATCAGACGAAAGCTGGGAAAGCTCACGTCCCTGCATGACCAGTTCTTCCACGATCTTAAGCACTGCTGCCACATCCTGTGAAAGGATCGTCCGCAAAAGTCTGCTGAACACGTCGGTATCTACCGCCCCAAGCACTTCCAGCACATGATCATAAGTCAGCTTCTGTCCCAGATAAAATGCGATACACTGATCCAAAAGACTGAGCGCATCTCGCATGGAACCATCTGCAGCTTTCGCAATATAGCGAATTGCCTTTTCTTCCACTTCCACCTGTTCTTTCTTCATCAACTCCGTCAGCCGGTCCGCAATTGTATTTATCGTAATTCGTTTAAAATCATATCGCTGACACCTTGACAAAATCGTGATCGGAATCTTATGTGCTTCCGTTGTCGCCAAAATGAAAATCACATATTCCGGCGGTTCTTCCAACGTCTTGAGAAGTGCATTGAATGCTCCAATAGAAAGCATATGAACTTCGTCGATGATATAGACTTTATATTTTCCCTCCGTCGGACGGTAGGAAACTTCTTCCCTGATCTCACGGATATTGTCTACCCCATTATTTGACGCAGCATCGATTTCGATCACATTCATGGAAGTCCCCGCAGCAATGGCACGACACATTTCACACTCGCCACACGGGCTTCCATCCACCGGGTGTTCGCAGTTGACTACCTTGGCAAATATTTTTGCCACCGTCGTCTTTCCTGTTCCTCTCGTACCACAGAATAAATATGCGTGCCCGATCCGGTTCGCTTTTACCTGATTCTTCAGAGTTGTAATAATATGATCTTGTCCTTTTACATCTTCAAATTCCGCTGGGCGGAACTTACGATACAAGGCAGTATATGACATACCTCTTTGCTCCTTTACCTGTCATCAGAATAAGTTCTGACAAATCTCTATTCATTACCGAAACTGATTCCAGTAAGTCTTGCTTCTTTGATAATATCAGCTTCCGGATCCACCATTTTCAGTTTTCCAGCCACTTCACTTAATGGCACTTTTACAGTAGTTCCATTCTTGATTCCTATCATATATCCATATTCCTGATTCAGTATCAGTTCAGCTGCCGCCGCACCAAGTCTTGTAGACAAAACTCTGTCGTATGCACATGGCGTTCCTCCACGCTGCGTGTGCCCCGGAATTGCAACTCTGACTTCCTGGTCTGTATACTTGGAAATCTCTTCTGCCAATTCATAGGCAACGGACGGATGTTTTCTATTTGCTAATTTTTCTTTATATTTCTTCTTAGGAAGTGCTGCATCCTCTTTTGTAATTGCACCCTCTGCAACTGCAATAATGGTAAATCTCTTTCCAATCTTCGCGCGAGTTTCAATTGCATTTACCACGCTCTTAATATCATATGGGATTTCTGGAAGTAAAATAATGTCTGCTCCACCGGCAATTCCCGCATGAAGTGCTACCCATCCTACTTTGTGACCCATAATTTCCACAATAAATACCCGGCTGTGCGAAGTTGCTGTCGTATGAATACGGTCAATTGTGTCTGTTGCAATATCCACTGCACTCTGGAAACCAAATGTCATATCCGTTCCCCAAAGGTCATTATCGATTGTCTTTGGAAGTGTTATCACATTCAGGCCTTCTTCTTTTAACATATTTGCTGTCTTATGTGTTCCATTTCCCCCAAGAACAACAAGACAATCTAAGTTCAGCTTGTGATAAGTGTGTTTCATTGCCTCCACCTTATCAACTCCATCTGGTCCTGGAACTCTCATTTGTTTAAATGGCTGTCTTGAAGTTCCAAGTATTGTTCCACCTACTGTTAAAATCCCCGAAAAATCCCTAGATGTCAACATCTTAAAATTCGAATAGATCAAACCTTTATATCCATCCTGAAACCCATAAATCTCCACGTCATCTCTCTTTGAACATAAACCTTTTACCACACCACGCATTGCGGCGTTGAGCGCCTGGCAGTCGCCGCCACTGGTTAACATTCCTATTCTTAGCATCCTTGTCAGTCCCTTCTAAGTTTAAATTGCTTGTGGCTTCAAATGGCCATATATTTAATAGTATAACCTATTTTGGTATGCTAAACAAGATTTACTCTTCGCAAAGGTGAAATTACTCTATACATAGATGAACGTGTCCTTTCTGCGCAGGGATTGTCCTTGGGATTATTTGTTGATCTTGCTAAGAACATTTTCGAGTGGCACTCCCGCTTTCAACACGGAGATTGTCCTTGGGAGCACTTGCTAATCTTGTTAAGGACATTTTCCAGTTAGAAGATAGTCCTGAGCAAGTGAATTTGTCCTTAGTGAAAACAAAAATCACCACTCAAGGACAAAATAAAAGCAAAAGCACCACAGCATAGAACTATTTTGTCTTTAACAAATAACAACTCACTACTCAGGGACAAAAGCCCAATTGACTTTTCTGAAAAACAGCTATACTATTTATACAGATCAAAATATTTATAGAAAGTCAGGTATTTACATGGAACGTAATGGTTTATGCTGGTGTGGCAGCGGAAAGAAATACAAGAAATGCCATCGCCTTATTGAAGATAAAATTGCTTATCACGAAATGAAAGGGGAAATCGTCCCTACTCGCGATATGTTAAAAACAATTCCTCAGATTGAGGGAATTCGCAAGAGTGCTGAACTTAACACAGCGATTCTGGATCACGTAGAAGCTCACATCCACGCTGGAATGAGCACGGAAGAAATTAACACTTTGGTACATGACTTCACTGTTTCTCACGGCGGAATCCCGGCGCCGCTTGGATATGAAGGATTTCCAAAGAGTGTCTGCACTTCTATTAATAATGAAGTTTGTCATGGTATTCCAGATGAATCCATTATTTTACAGGAAGGTGACATTATTAACGTAGATGTTTCTACTATTTTAGATGGATATTTTTCTGATGCATCCCGCATGTTCACGATTGGAAAAATCAGCGAACGGGCTGAAAAGCTGGTACGTGTCACAAAGGAATGTGTAGAGCTTGGACTTGCCCAGGCAAAACCATGGAATCACCTCGGCGATATCGCAGACGCTATCAATTCACATGCACAGGCAAATGGCTATTCTGTTGTGGAAGAAATCGGCGGACATGGCGTGGGTCTTGAATTTCACGAAGAACCTTGGGTAAGCTACGTTGCACCAAAAGGAACCGAAATGCTTCTCGTTCCAGGAATGATCTTCACGATTGAACCAATGATCAACGAAGGCTCCCCAGACTTCTTTGTAGATGAGGATAATGGATGGACTGTTTATACGGAAGATGATGGGCTTTCTGCACAAGTAGAATATATGGTACTGATTACGGAAGACGGCTGTGAAGTGTTAACAAAGTAAAAATAAGAAGATTCCCACAGGAACACTCGCTCCTGCTGGAATCTTCTTATTTATTTTTCCATAAAAACTTTATTTCTATAATCCGGTGCTGCAAGCTCTTACTTCACATAACCAATAAACACATTCCCATAAGGGCTTGTCATATTTTCCATCGTTTCTTTCGTCACGCTTTTCTTTTCTCCACTTACTGGATTGATATATGCAACATTGGTCTTGTTATATCCGGTCAGAAGGATGGCATTATTATCACCGACCATTGCGATGACTGGTGTTTCTCTGCTGAGCGTGTACTGAAGTTCTTCCATGCTGCAGCCAGTCAGGTCCATTCCTTCGCCACCACTGTATTCAGAGAGAATCTGAACCAGAGTCTTCCCGGCTGCCAGTTCCTGGCCGACATCTGCTTGTGTTCCTTCCTTCTCAAGAATCTTCGCCACACAAGCCTCTACCGTACTCTGTCCTTCTGCCACTGTAAATGCAGAAATACCTTCAATCTCATCTGCCGTCGGCCAGTTACCTCTTTCCCAGACATACGCCTGTTTGGATGATACCACAACTCCGTTGAGCGCATTTGCGTATTTGATAGCTGCGCCTGCATTTTCGTAAACACCCTTCATTTTCCCAAATGCATATACGTAAAACTTTCCTTGCATCTTAGCCTCGTCGAATTGAATACTTGGAAGCTTTTCCTGAAGAACGAATTTCGGCTTTAATACTTTCGCTTCTTTGTCGCTGATTCCACTCTCAAAAGAAATCCGCCAGACTTTTCTCCGCGCCTCTTCAGAATAAGAGACTAAGGAGATATTACTTTCTTTTACTTCTTCATTACTCGTAATATAATCCGCAGTTGTTGCATTGTAATTTGTTTCATTTTTTGTTACTCGCTGCAACTCGAGCACATTTTCAGAAATATTTACCGACTGAACATAAATTCCATCTACCTCGTATTCTTTTACGATCTTCTGCTCCTGTGTCATGATTTCCACTTTATACATAGGAAGAATACTTTCTCCAGTCAGCAAATATCCTTCTTCCCCGCTTCGCATAATACCATATACGATATCTGAATTAATGAAACCAAGCGGCTTTATATATTCCCCTTCCTTTGCTTTAATTTCGAAACCTTCTCCTGTCTCAAGATTCAGAAAAATAATTTTGTCAGAATATTTGCTTTGAACCCCCATGCTCTGATACAATAACAGATTTCCATTTTCAGATACCTTGTACTGGTCTTCCTCTAATCCACGAACAAGAAGCTCTTTTGTATCTTCCTGCATATCCACACGATACAAATATCCATCCACCATCACATAAAGCATCGATTCTATTTCGCTGTAATGAATGAACTGCCCCAGCTCTTCTTTCATAATTTCGTAACCTTTTTTGCTTGGGACAAATGCTTTTTCGATTACAGAGCTCTTTGCACTATCAAAAGAGTAAATTGCCACACCGACTTTTCCCTCATGATTTCCCCGATTCATATATCCCAAAACATAGAACAATACATTTCCTTCGTCATCAATGGAACTGATATGGATTTCATGCCGATTATTATAATTTCTCTGATCCTCTTTTTCTGCTTCAGCAAAACTGAATACCAGTGAAAATTCATCTGCCTTCTGGTCATAAGTCCAAAGCTCATTGTTCTGTACAAATGCGACCATCGTTCCGTCCGAATTATGCTGATACTCCATGGCATCTGATGCAATTCCGACTAACACACCCTTCGTATCAAGCGCTCCTTCTCCACCTTCAAACGACTGATTCATCGTGCGTTCATACCCCATGAGATAAACTTTTTCGTTATATAATCTGACACGGAAAAATTCTTCCACACTGTACTCGGCTTTTGCATTTTCTTCTGCTCCCGGACAATGTACGCGATAAGAGAGCATAATAGATGTGTATGTCTCATTACATTCCTTTACTTCCCATGTTACTTCATCGATCAACTCCGGTTCCAAAGCTCCCCATGTAACATAATCCACACTGGATGCAATCGTCACCTTATGAAATCCATCAACATCTCCACCGGAAGTTGTCTCCAGATAACTTTCAATGGTATCTGTCTCTTCTTTATTCAGCGCCATTTCCTGAAAATCTTTCACAAAATCCAGACAGGTATTGTAGTTACATTTTTCAGAACTTCTGATTCGTGTATAATAATAAACATCTCTTGACGGAAGATGCAGCGTTATTTTGAGCACTTTTTCCTTATCGAGCATTCCATTATCGTTAAAATGCAATTCAAAACTTTCTTTTTCAATCTTTTGAGTTTCTTTTTGCAGGCAGTTCTGACCATCTAATGAAAATACCTGCCATGTAACTTTCTCAATCGTTTCATCATAGCATTCTACATTTACAGTAAGTATATTTTCATTTACCGGAGTCACTGTATCTCGCGTAGAAGTGATTTCCATATCTGTCACATACCCGGCGAGCGAATTCACATCATACCCTTCGGTCGTAAACCAGACTCTTGGAAGAGTAGCACTCGACATAGCCGCGCTCATATCTGTATTTCCTTTATTTGTCAGATAGCTGAAAAATACGACTGCTGCAAGAAACACAGCCGTCAGCACACCGACCCGGATTCCTATCCTTTTCATATTTATCCCCTTTTTATTTTTTCAGTAATTCCCCTAATGTTGGCTGAATATGCAACATTTCTTCACATGCCCGGATCGCATCATCATTGTCCGCCGCCTTTCCGGTGTAAACTGCACGGATCAGAATATTCTTTGGCGTATGTTCCATATCAATAAATTCCAGAATCTGTGTGTCATACCCTTCCCGCTTTAAATATTCTGCGCGCATGGCATCCGTAATCAGAGCTGCCATTCGTTCTTTGATCAGACCGTATGAAAAAATCGGTGCGAGCACATCATTCTCCATCTGACCATTCAGTACATGCTGACAGCACGGGACAGAAAGGATCACCTGTGCTTTCCATCCGACCGCTTTCGCAAGTGCAAAATCCGTAGCAGTGTTACATGCATGAAGGGTCACGACCATATCGACCGCATCCGCACCTGTGTAATCTGCAATATTTCCTTCCAGGAATTTTAACTTGTCATACCCATATTTTTCTGCAAGCTGATTACAGTGCCTGATGACATCCGTCTTAAGATCCAGACCAATGATCCGAATGTCATACCCTTTCAGCTCGTGTAAATAATAATACATCGCAAATGTGAGATAAGATTTACCACATCCGAAATCTAAAATCGTAATCTCTCTGTCCTTTGGGAGCTGTGGGAGAATATCTTCGATAAACTCTAAGAAACGATTGATCTGACGGAATTTATCGAATTTGGTTCTCACAATTTCTCCAGACTGCGTCATGACCCCGAGATCCTGTAGAAACGGAACCGTTTTTCCCTCTTCCAAAATATAATTCTTGTTTCGGTTATGAGAAAGATCCACTTCTCTTACACAGCCAGTCTGCCGTTTCTTCTGAATCGTCATCTTCCCCTTCTTACTCACAAGAACCTGATATTTCATCTGTTTTGTCTCCATCTGCATCTGTTTGAATTTCTGCATCTGTTCTTCTAAATAAGAAACAGCATCTTCCGCTTCCAGATTACGATGAAATGCCTGATTATTCTTAAATTCTTCGCATTGAAATAAAAGCTGGTCTTTCTTCTTCACCGGACGGATCTTAATTTTTGTAACATCCCCTTTTTCTCTGGGATTGCTGATAACTGCCGAAATAAATTCTATATTTAAACTTTCTTTTAAAACATTTCTTAATTCTTCCATAAGATACCTCTTTTTCATCACTCCATAGGTATCGTCGATATACACCGACGTTAGTTTTATTTTAAATGCAATCCAATTGAAACGCAAGATTTTCCTCTCTCTTAAGATTCCTTTTAGATTTTTTCTTTTTCTTTTAGAAATCAATCATATTTTGGACACATTTTGCATATATACTAATAGCAAGATAGTTGATACGAACTATCTTCCCCCCTCATAAAGTAGTTCAATCGGGGCAACCCGATTGGCGCACTTTACTCTCATTCCTTTTAGATAACATAAAACACAAAAATCCCGGGATAACCTCCCGGGATTTTTCGTTGTTACATTTTCAAATGTTCTCGAATCATCTTAATCTCTTCTTTATGCCCAGCATCATCCAGAGGGGTCTCTAGATAAACCGGAATTCCCTGAAGCTTTGGATGTCTCAGTACATTTAGCAACGCTTCCAGACCAATCTCTCCATCTCCAATCGTTGCATGCCTGTCTTTTCTCGAAGCAAACGGCATCATACTGTCGTTCAGATGAATTGCCTGAAGCAACGAAAGTCCCAAGACCTCATCAAACTCTTCCAGCACTTCATCTAATTGATTTACAATGTCATAACCTGCGGAAAAAACATGACAGGTATCCAGACAGACACCTACTTTCTCTGGATATTTTACTTTCTCACGGATTGCCTTTAATTCCTCGAACCGATATCCAATTTCTGTTCCTTTTCCACTCATAGTCTCCAAAAGCACGGTAATATTCTGCTCCTCTGTGAGCGCCTGGTCCAGTCCACGGATGATATTCTGAATTCCCGCCTCTGTTCCGATTCCCGTGTGGCTTCCCGGATGAAAAACAATATTTTCAATTCCGAGTTCATCCATTCTCTTTACATCTTCCCTGATTACTTCACAGGCAAATTCATAGACCTCCGGCTTGGCACTTGCAAGATTCATCGTATATGGCGCATGTGCCAGAATTGGTCCAAAATGATATTCCTTTCGTATCCTCTGAAATTCTTCTACTTCCCTTTCCGATGGGATTTTAAAATTCGATCCTCGCGGATTGCGGCTGAAAATCTGCATCGTATTTGC